>JAZSPA010000011.1:0-35984 GCA_045537165.1 Faecousia sp. | reverse complement strand
AGGGGGTAGATCTTAGCTTCCACCTTCATGGGCTTCTGAGGATCGGTGTAGATGTTCTGACGCAGACCGTACAGAGGCAGAGCCTGAGCGTAGGTCATGCCGGACATGACAATGATAGAAGCGTACTTCTCGGTGAACATGGAGGCGTAAGCGGTCTCCAGACGGGCGTTGCCCTTGGTCAGACGAGCCAGGTTCACGATGGAGGGGTAGCCCAGAGTGCGGTCGCCGTCCTTGATGGCGGTGCGGCGCACATTAACGGCGTTAGCCAGAGTTTCCTTGGCATTGGCGCCGGTGACATCCAGAACCAGGTTCTTGTTGCCCTTGGCTTCCAGATTCTTCACGATGTCATACAGCTCGGAGATGTCCTTGCCGTAAACGCCCAGAACCACGCAGGCCTTGGTTGCCAGCTCGTTCATGGCTTCCCAGTTTTCGCTGGTAGCGCCGTCCAGGATCACATCCTTGCCAGCCACTTCCAGAGCAGCCTTGGCGCACTCCACATCCCAGCACTCCAGGATCAGGCTACGGCCGGTAGCGGCAGCCTTCTTCACCAGATTTGCGTACACAGCGAGATCATTCTGGGTGTTAGCCACCTGAATGAACTCCACATACATTCTTTCACCGATACGCTCGTAGTCCACCTTGGTAGCCTCAGCCAGCTTGGCATCGACGGTAGCCTCGTCCATGCAGGTGCAGACGGAAACAGCGTACAGGTTCTTGCTGACCAGGGTCTTCTCGTGACGGAACAGAACGGTTTCGCCGCCCAGCTTGTGCTCGCCCACGGAGAGGGTCTTCATGGGGGGCGCAGTCTGCTCGTTGAGCATTGCCTTTGCATCATCAGAGAAGTAGGGGCACTTGTCGATTTCCACAGCGCCCTGGGCCACCTTCATGCAGAATGCCATACAGGTGGGGCTGCCGCACTCCTTACAGTTCTTCTTAGGAGACAGCTTAAAAATGTCAAGACCTTTCAAAGCCATAGTTATGTACCTCCTTAAACCAGCTCGGTGATGAACTTCTTGATGGTGGCGATGGCGGCAGGATGACGCATGATAACGGCATCAGCACCACCGGTCAGGTTCGCGGCAGCAGTGGAAACTTCCATTGCAATAGCCCGCTCCTCTGCGCAGCCCCAAGTGGGTTCATCGGCTTCGGAAGCAGTGGATTCCTTCACGCCCCAGGTATCGGTGGATACGGGAGCGATGATGGGCATCTGCAGGTCGGCATCAGACTGAGCCAGAGCGGCCAGACGGATACGGTCCAGAGTAGAGGCAACGTACTCGTAGCCGTAACCAACAGCGGCAGTACCGATGTTCATTACGATTGACTCAGCCGGAACGTTGGCATCCTTCTTCAGCATAATGTTCAGCTGCTTAGCCAGGTTAATATCGTCAGCAGTCTCAGCGCCAACCTTCTGACCGTAAGCCAGAACGACGGAAGCGCCAACGGTCTTGCAGTTTTCCTGCTTGGCGGACATACAAACGATGTTCTTGCCCTCTAAGGCCTCAGAGATCTTGTTGAACAGCTCGCCGTCCTTCTCCAGGTTCTTGCAGCCCAGGATAACGATAGGCATGGAAACAGCCTCGGCAACAGCCTTGGCATCGGCTACGCAATCTTCAACGGAGCGGTTAGCGCCGTTGGGATCGGCAGACTCGAAGTTCAGAGCCAGGAAATCAGCGCCTTCCATGGTCTCAGCCTTCTTGGCAAAGTCAGCCATGGTGGTGCAGCCGGCGTAGAATTCCTTCAGGCCGTCGCAAGTCCAGCTTGCAGCGGTGTCGGAGATCTCCACACCGATCTTGGGTGCGTTTTCGATGGCAGCATCGAAGGTGTAGAAGGGCAGCACGTTCTGTCCGCCGATGACAATGGCCTTGTCGCCGGTGCCCAGAGTAACGGCATTGATCTTACCGCTATACGGCTGCGTCTTGGGTGCAAAAGACATAGGTAATAGCCTCCTTAAAAAATTTTCTTTTTAATCATAGCCCTATGGACGTCATAATGTCCTTAAGGGCAAGTTTAACAGGGTTATTGGCAGGGAGCTTGGCAGAGGGCTCGCCCTCGCAATCGCAGCGGTAAACGCCTTCGTCCTGGGGCAATACGCCCAGAAGCTCCAAGCCGTGCTTTTCGATCTCAGCCTTAACGCCATCGTCCAGCACGCCACCGGGCGCCCGGTTGACGATCAGACCCATACGGCCGGGCTTAAGCTCCATTTCGCCGATCATCTCGGCAACTCTTGCCACCGCCTGAATGCCCCGGCGGGAGCAATCGGAGATCAGCAGCATGGTATCTACGTGGGGCAGCGTGCCACGGGCAACGTGCTCCAAGCCTGCTTCATTATCCATAACCACGTAGCTGTAGCTCTTGGCGTATTTGTCCACCAAGGTTTTCAGCACGCCGTTAACGTAGCAATAGCAGCCCTTGCCCTGGGTGCGGCCCATGACAAGCATATCAAAATCGTCCTCTTCAATCAGGGCGGAATTGAACTTAAAATTGGCATAGTCAGCCTTTGTCATTCCTGCAGGGATGCTTCCCTTTAATTCTGCCTGCGCCATTTCTTCCCGGATAGCGCCCAAGCTGGTTTCCACCTCAACGCCAAGCACCTCATTCAGGTTAGAATTGGCGTCCGCGTCTACCACCAAAACAGGGCCCTGGTTTTTATTGCACAGGTAGTCGATCAGCATTCCGCAGGTCGTGGTCTTGCCAACACCGCCCTTGCCTGCAACAGCAATTGTATGCGGCATAATAGTTTCACCTCCGGAATCGGGATTTGGGCATAGTACGCCCATATCGATACTTAGATATCGTATCACACAAGTACATTTTTTTCAACCACATTTTGACCACTTTTTATGGATAAAAGCATTTTTTCTTTTTGTCACAACCCATCAGGGAATGTTCCACCGGAAAATTGTTACATATTACGACAAAAAATATTGTATATAACACTAGAAAAACGGTTTTGTATATGTTATAGTAACAAACGTATCAATACAATTATACTTATTCTCTCAACAACACAGCAAGGAGGATACAGAATTTGGAAAACTACACCAAGTATGCGCTTAAATCCGAAGAGGAGTTAAAGCGTGTTCTGGCTGCAGTAGACGACCTGTTTATCGTCACCTGCAACAAGTGCTTCAACGAGTACGTCACAGAGGAAGCGCCGGAGCTTAGTGCTTTTACTGCCCTGGCAGAAAGCATGGGCAAAAACATTACCGGCAGCACCCGGCTGGACTTTTTGTGCAACAAGATCCAGACCGATAAGAAGCTTGCCCTTCCGGAAGGCACAGCCTGTGTATTTGTCATCAGCTGCGGCTTAGGCGTGCAGACGGTGGCGGAGCTGGTGGACGTACCGGTCTTTGCCGCCTGCGACAGCCTTAACTACAGAGGCCACCACGGCATGGCCCTGACCAAGAAGGCCTGCGATGCCTGCGCCCAGTGCTACCTGACCATGACCGGCGGCATCTGCCCCATTGTGGATTGCTCCAAGAGCCTGATCAACGGCCAGTGCGGCGGCGCCAAGAACGGCAAGTGCGAGGTCTCCCCCGACCACGACTGCGCCTGGGCCAAGATCCATGAGCGTCTGGAAAGCCAGGGCCGCTTAAAGGAACTGCTGAGCCAGCCCGTTCAGGTACGCGACTATTCCAAGATCAACCACAAGGTGATCAGCGAGTATGTCAAGGCCATCCGGGAAAGCCGTCTGGACGGCTACTACGGCGGCGTACATCCCTGTGAAAACAAAGAATACACCGAACATAAGGCATTGGAGATCTTCCCTGCCCCCGAAACCGTAGTCATCCCCATGTCCCAGCACCTGGGCGCGCCTGCTAATCCCATTGTAAATGTGGGTGACAAGGTGCTGATGGGTCAGAAGATTGGCGAGGCTTCCGCTTTCATCAGCGCGCCGGTTCACAGTAGCGTCAGCGGTGAAGTTATTGCCATCGAGGATCGCCCCCACGCCACCCGGGGTACTTGTCTGAGCGTTGTGATCCGCAACGACGGCTGCGATACCCTGCACCCGGATGTAAAGGGTCACGGCGATCTGGATAGCCTTTCCAAGGAAGACATTCTTTCTATCGTCAAGGATGCCGGCATCGTAGGCATGGGCGGCGCAGGCTTCCCCACCGCAGTGAAGCTGAACCCCGCCAAGCCTGTAGATACCCTTTTGCTGAACGGCTGCGAATGTGAGCCCTACCTGACTGCCGACCACCGGCTGCTTTTGGAGTATGCCGATGAAGTGATTCTGGGCGTGCAGGCAGCCCTGAAGGCCACCGGCGCGCAGAAGGCGGTTATGGTTATAGAGGACAACAAGCCCGATGCAGTAGCCCTTATGGAAGAAAAGCTGGCAAATATTTCCAATATGGAAGTTTGTGTTGCCCGTACCAAGTACCCCCAGGGCGCGGAAAAAATGCTCATCAAAAAGGTGCTCAGCCGCCAGGTTCCCAGCGGCGGTCTGCCTGCAGATGTGGGCGTTGTGGTCTGTAACGTCAGCACCGTCAAGGCGATTGCCGACGCCATCACCAAGGGTATACCCCTTATCGAGCGTGTCACCACCGTTACCGGTGAGCATATCGCCCAGCCCAAGAACTTTATCGTTCGTCTGGGCACTTTGGCTTCCGCTTTGGTGGAGGCAAGCGGCGGTATCACCGGCGAAAACGTAACGGTGAAGGCCGGCGGCCCCATGATGGGCTTTGTGCAGAACACTTTGGAAACCCCCATTATGAAGGGCTCTAACGGCATTATTGCCGTAGACAGCGACAAGACCCAGGAATTAGAGTGCATCAAGTGCGGCCGCTGTGTGGATGTTTGCCCCATGGAGCTGAAGCCCCTGCGCTTCCATAAGTATAAGGAAGCAGAAAACTGGCTGGGCATGAAACAGGAAAATGTTATGGACTGTGTCGAGTGCCGGTGCTGCGAATACATCTGCTCCTCCAAGATCCCCCTGGTAAGCAAGATCAAAGCCGGCAAAGCCGCGGTAAGGGAGATGAAGTGATATGCTGATTACACAACTGAAAGATAAAGAAGTCCTCACTTCTCAGCTTACCGGCAAGGTATTCATCCTGAATTGCCACGGCTGCAAGGAGCTGTACTTCCCCGAAAAGGCAGTAGCAGAGCTGACCGCCCAGTTAAAAGAACAGGGCATCGTTACCGGCAGCCTCACCACTGATTACATCTGCAACCCGGAAAATTTGCAACTGCGTTTAGAGCGCTTTGCTGAGCAGATCGAGGAAGCTGATACCCTGCTGGTATGCTCCTGCGGAGTTGGCGTGCAGACTGTAGCATCCATGTTCCCCCACAAGCGGGTATGCGCCGGCTGCGATACCTATCCCCTGCCCGGTTTCCAGGGCGTAACGCCCCTGGAACACGATTGCGACCAGTGCGGCCAGTGCTACCTGAACCTGACCGGCGGCATTTGCCCCATCACCGCCTGCTCCAAGAGCCTGGTTAACGGCCAGTGCGGCGGCGCAAAGAACGGCCGCTGCGAAGTTGACCCGGATATGGAATGCGGCTGGGAGCGGATCTACCGCCGCCTTGCCCAGACCGGCCGTCTGGATGCTATGAAATGCCCTGTGCAGCTGCGTAATTACGGAAACGAAGTAAAGGAGAATTAAGCTATGAGAATTACTGAGCTTTTTGATAACGGTCAGTTTGTTGTGACCGCAGAAGTGGGTCCTCCCAAGGGCATCCAAGTGGACCATCTTGTGGAAGAGGCAAAAACTTACCTCAGCGGCATTACCGCTGTCAATGTGACCGACAACCAATCCTCTGTCATGCGTATGGGCAGCCTGCCTGCCTGTGTGGCCCTGAAGAATGCCGGTCTGACCCCCATTCTGCAGCTGACCTGCCGGGATCGCAACCGGATCGCTCTGCAATCCGAGCTGCTGGGCGCGGCTATGCTGGGTATCGATAACATCCTGTGCCTGACCGGTGACCACACCACTATGGGCGACCACAAGCAGGCAAAGCCTGTATTTGACCTGGACTCCGTTTCCCTGCTGCACACCGTGTGCCAGCTGGAAAAGGGCGTGGACCTGGGCGGCAATCCCCTGGTAGGTGAGCCTCCCAAATTTGCCAAGGGCGCTGTGGTTTCCCCCTGCAGCGATTCCGTGGATGCCCAGCTTGCCAAGATGGAGCGCAAGGTCATGGCCGGCGCTGATTATTTCCAGACCCAGGCTGTTTACGAGCCTGAAAAATTCATCGCCTTTATGGAAAAGGCAAAGCAGTTCGGCAAGCCCGTACAGCTGGGTATCGTCATCCCCAAGTCTGCCGGTATGGCAAAGTTTATGAACAATAACGTAGCCGGCATCCACATCCCCCAGGATATGATCGATGAACTGGCCGCCGACAAGGAGCGCGCCAAGGCCGGTATTACCGGTATCGAGATTGCTGCCCGGGTCATCAAAGAGTGCAAGCCCTACTGCCAGGGTCTGCACATTATGGCTCTGGGTTGGGAGAGCAAGGTGCCCGATCTACTCAAGCTGGCCGGTCTATAAAAGGTTACAAAAGCCCCAAACCGCAAAGCGGTTTGGGGCTTTTAATTGAAAATTGAAAATTATTGTATCGCTACGCGATCATTTATAATTTATAATTTATAACTTAGAATTTATAATTATATGGGCAAAATTGCGGATGCAAACAAGAAATAAACCAGCAAAGACAGGGCCTCCACTACGAACTGCGCTTTACTGTTAATTTTCCATTGCAATTAGCAAAGTCATTTGATACAATAACGTTGCGACACAATTCTATATGGGCTATTCAGCCGCAAAGTACACGCATTTTTCGTTTGGTAAAAATGCGTGCTCCGTCTATGCGTACTTTGCGGTATTGTATAGAATTGTGTCGCAGCAATTGGAGCTACGCGTTTTTCGTGCGCAGCTTCGGCTGCGCACTTTTTTATAGAAAGAGGCATTTACCATGAAAAAAGTACTGACTTTGTTATTGGCGCTCATATTGCTGCTGTCCTTGTGTTCCTGCAGTGAAAACGCTGTCACAAGCACCGATCCCCAGCGCACAGATCCACCTGCTGCCGATCACACCGATCCCCCGACAAGCACCTCTTCCGACACAACACAACACCCCACCTCCGGTGGCACAGAAGACATCACGCCCCCCACCGATGCCCCTTCAAACGCGACCTCCAACGAAGGACCTACCGATTCCCCTCCCACCGAAGGTCCTACGGATGTTCCTTCCAACGCACCTACTGTTGCTCCCACCGAAGGCCCTACGGATGCCCCCTCAGCCGAAGCTCCTACCGATGCGCCTGCTTCTTGCATCCACAGCTACAAGGATGCTACCTGTACCGAGCCTAAAACCTGTAGTAAGTGCGGCGCAACAGAGGGCGACGCAGCAGGTCATAGCCACAAAGACGCCACCTGCACCGAGCCTAAGGCCTGTAGTAAGTGCGGCGCAACAGAAGGCGACGCAGCAGGTCACCGCTACAAAGACGCCACCTGCACCGAGCCTAAGACCTGCGCAAAATGTGGTCATGCCCTTGGAGTGACCTTGCCCCATAACTATCAAAACAGAACATGTACATCTTGTGGGAGCAGGGAGTTAGGTTATGGATTATGGCAGGCATATAAGCTGGTTGGCGACACCTTGGAGATCATTGAGCTGAGTTCCAGCGGTCCTAACGGTGGTATGTCAGAACATATATATCTGGATATTACATCAAATATAGAACAAGTTCAGCAGGCCATTGAATACGGTTCTTCTACGATCAAATATCAGGGAAAGACCTACATTCGCTACACAGCAGCAGGAAATCTTTTCTACTACGAAGATATAGAAGAAAATTCTATCACTGTTCGTTTTGACCAAAACAAGTTTACCTTGCAGCGAAAGTCGCCCAATCAGCTTGTAGTGACGGAGGTCATTGGCTGCAATTGGCCGGGAATTGTGCCGGACATGATTTTTACCTATCAATTATACAGCATAAAAGAAGGCTGCGCCACAGGCCACAACTGGGCGGAAGCCACTTGCACTACCCCGAAGACCTGTACCAAATGCGAAGCAACGCAAGGCAAAGCAGAAGGTCATAATTGGAGCGAAGCAACTTGCACCGCCCCCAAGGCCTGCGGAAAATGCGGTACAACGGAAGGCACTGCCTTAGGGCACACCTTAACTGAGATATGCGAACGGTGTGATGCTATAAACAGCGGGTACAGATCCTTCGCCAGCAGTAAATGGGCATACACAATATACGAATCCGGCGATATTTTTATGGAATACACGCTCCGCACCTGTGGCTTCTCCACAGCAGCAGGTTGGCCTATGGCTTTAGAAGTAACTCGCTACACACCGATTGAAACATTCGCAGCAAAAGAAGGTACGGATGTTGATGCAATCAAGCAGCAGGTTGCCGCTGGAATATACCCACCGCTGAAAATTAAAAACGGAACAGAATGCATCTGTGAAACACTTATCAGCGATTGCTCTATAACAGCCAAAGATTCTCAGGATGCTGTTTATCTTGACATTTATAACTACGCTACCGGTGGAACATACAGCGCATATATGGTCCGTACCGGTTTGGCGGAATTTACTGTAACAGGCGGTAACTTCTCCAAATTGCCCGTTGGCACAAGACTGATTTATGCCGGTTCATAAAGCATTAAAAACCTCTGTGTGGATATCCACACAGAGGTTTTTTACATCATTTGCGCAAAGCGCAACATCATTTTGAGCAAAGCGAAAACATCATTTCATGAAGTTTTCCGTATAACAAATTGTTATACGGAACGTAACTGCAAAAAGAGCGTGTTGCTGATTCGCAACACGCTCGTTATTTATATAGGAAGAATTGCAGATGCGAACAAGAAATAGACCAGCAAGGACAGGGCGTCTACGATGGAAGTGATGAAAGGGCTTGCCATCACTGCCGGGTCAAGACCGATAGCCTTTGCCACCATAGGCAGCACCGCGCCCACCACTTTGGCTGCCAGCACCGTAACGAACATGGCAAGGCACACCACCAAATTCACTTCCAAGGTAATGCCCGTGTTTCCCAGAAGCATACCGTCAATGAGCCAGTTCTTAGCAAAGCAAACCACCGCCAAAGCCAGGCCGCAAAGCACCGCCGTGCGGATCTCTTTCCACACTACCTTAAGAATATCGGAAAATTCCAGCTCGTTCAGGCTCAGGGCACGAATCACCGTAACGGAGGACTGAGAGCCGGAGTTACCGCCCGTACCCATAAGCATAGGGATAAAGGCAGTCAGCACCGCCTGAGCAGCCAGGGCGTTTTCAAAGCTAGTGATGATCAGACCGGTGACGGTGGCGGATACCATCAGCAGCAACAGCCAGGGAATCCGGTTACGGAAAAGCTCCCAGGCAGAGCTGCGCAGATAGGTCTTTTCCGAGGGCAGCATACCGCCCATGATCTCCATATCCTCGGTGGCCTCGTCTTCCAGCACGTCCATAGCGTCATCGAAAGTAACGATGCCTACCATCCGGTTTTCGTTATCCACCACAGGCAAAGCCAGGAAATTGTACTTGCTGAACATCCGGGCCACTTCTTCCTGGTCGGTATGAGTGGTGACAGAGATCAGGTTGGTTTCCATCAGATCCGCAATGAGCATTTCGTCATCTTCTGCCAGCAGCAGATCCTTAACGGTAATAATGCCCAAAAGCTTTCTGTCCTTAGCCGTAACATAGCAGGTATAAATGGTTTCCTTATCCACGCCCTGGCGGCGAATGCGGAGAATGCTCTCCTCCACCGTCATATCGGGGCGCAAGGAAACATATTCGGTAGTCATCCAGGAACCTGCAGAATTTTCCGGATAACGCAAAATCAGGTTAATAGACTTGCGCATTTCCGGGTCAGCCTGCCGCAGAATCCGCTTGACCACATTGGCGGGCATTTCCTCCACCAGGGCAGCGGCGTCGTCTACGTACAGCTCATCCACAACTTCTTTCAGCTCATTATCGGAAAAAGTGCGGATCAGCAGCTCCTGTGCTTCCGGTTCCATTTCCACAAAGGTTTCCGCCGCCAGTTCTTTGGGAAGCAGGCGGAACAGCACCGGCAGACGAGTCTCCTCCACCGACGCAAAGATGGCGGCAATATCCGCCGGATTCATCGTAACAAGGATATCCCGGAGGGTAGCGTACTTCTTATCCTCCAGCATAGCCTCTATGGCTTTTTCAACGATCTCAAACCGTTCAAGCATTTCGGGTGTCCTCCTTCATTGTAAAATGAAGCGTTCACCCACGGATCAGGATTCCCGGCACCATGGGCGAGGCTTGCTACATCGCGTAGGTATATTATTACCTGCGTCCATGATGTTCCCCCCTTTGTAAGGCATTTCTTAACTAATTTATTTTATACCCCAAAATCCAAGGTGTCAAGCCGGGAACTGTAAAAAACAAGTGCTGGTTGACTATTTTCCTGAATGTGGTAAAATCCAGGTATGAGGAAAAAGAAAGTGAGGATATCTTATGAAGATAAATGTTTTGCGCAGCCTTTTGCTGCTTTCCGTGGCCCTCATCATGGTCTTTACCCTTGCAGCCTGTGAAATACCTGCCAAGGGAAGCTTGGGGGAAAACCGCCCCAACAGCGAATCTGTCATCGGCGACGGCGATATCAGCTTAGACGGCGAAGGTGGCGGCAATTTCTCCGGCGGCGGCATCAACTTTGGCGGTGACGGCGATGGCAACATCATCGTTGGCGGTGATGGCGATGTCAACATCATCGTTGGCGGTGAAGGCACGTTGACCTTTATTTACCGCGATGGCGTGCTCATGACTCCCGACGGCAACCCCGTTCATATCGGCGGCGGCTACACCATTGAAAACGGCCAGGTGATATTAAGCAACGGCGCTGTGCTGGGTCAGGTGGAAGTCGTAGAAGGTGAGCTGACCGAGGGTGAAACCGTAGAAGATCCAAACATGGGAGAAGATCCCTACGCCGGTATGGTGTGGGTGCCTGTGGGCACCTATGTGCCGGAGGATCAGGTGGTGACGCTTGAGGACGGTACTCGCTGGATCAAATACGAAGATGAGTACTATTGTGTCCACGAGGATGATTCCTTCAGCAATGTCACCTTCTATACAGAAGAACATGAGCAGACCACCCGGGACAAGGCCCAGCTCATCGTATTGTGGGTATATCATTCTGATGAAACAGGCTGGAAGGCGCTCAAGCACGCCGAGTACGACGCAGACGAGACCTGCCACTTCTCCACCACCTATCATTTGGAAGAGCTTGACGGTGAGCTGTGCTATGTATCTTCGCAGACCATGTACTACGATAACGGCACCGCATATGTTGGCAGCGAGGAAGAATACGACCCCTCCTTAGGCATGTATTATCCCATTAAAATCTACACCTTTAATAATAGCGGAGATCCGGACGGCCACTTTGAAAAAGATTACTATACCGACGGCACTACCAAGGCAAGCCGGGGCTATTACCCCAACGGCAATCCCAGCTACGATTACCGCTATAACGAAGCGGGCATTATGGTGGAAGGATTCTGGTATACTGAGCAGGGCAAAACGGACAGCCACAGCATTTATGATGATGAAGGCAACCCCATCATCAGCACCTATTATCGGGATGACGGCTCTTACTACACCTATGAAGCCATCGAAAACGGCACACGATTCACCTCCTACGATGCTTACGGCAATGTGACCGAAACCTATGACGAACCAAATGCATAAGACCCGGGCGCGTTGCAATTATGCAACGCGCCAAACATTCGCCAAAAAAGGGTTGAATTTCTTTCTGCGCTTTGTTATAATACCCACACAACTTACGCAGGGTTCGTATATCGGTAATACAACGGCTTCCCAAGCCGTGAAGGCGGGTTCGATTCCCGTACCCTGCTCCAACAAAAAAGTCTCATTTGTCTACCGGACAAATGAGACTTTTTGAATGATGTTTGCCTTCGGCAAATGATGTCGCTATGCTAATGATGATGGCTATCGCCTAATGATGTCGCTTCGCTAATATTTGGAGCAAACATCGCATCATTGCGAATGAAATGAGCAACATCATTATGCGCAGCATAACATCATATCGCCGAAGGGGATGCATCATTGAAATATGCGCATTCTATGATATAATTAAGGAAATGAGGTGATGTGATGATTGAAAAATACATAAGAATATACTTAAAAAGAAATATCCTCCTTGCTTTAATTTGTACAGCTATTGTTTTTATTCCCTTGTTTATCGTTAGTTTGGTTTATGATGTATTATCTTATGATTTGATTATTGCGTTTGTCCCCTTCCCCATCGCTCTTATTTGTGTTTTGATTAGTTTGCTGCCAATTATTCCCTTTCAAAAAATGATTATGCAACAGGAATTGTTGTATGATACGGTATTTTCTGACACCGATGCAAACCGCCTCGAAACCGCGTTGTACATAAGCAAGGACTGGCTGATCTGTGCTGGAAACTGTGCGTTATATAAAAAACACATCCATTCTTTCAAACACAAAGTTGTATCAGGCAGAAGTGGATCGTCAAATAAAGTAACCATAACGACTATAGATAACAAGCGTTATGTTATTTGGTGTCTAAGTGCAACAAGCATAACAAAAATTAAAGATTGGCACAAATCGTAATGTATTCTTATAGACCTCCTTCCGCAAAGCAGAAAGGCACCCATCGGGTGTCTTTTTTTGATTTCAGTTAGTACGGAAATCCGCGCTACACGTCGCATTTAACTATGACTTTTTATTATTTCGGTCTTTTTTTATCGATATCGCCAGTTTACTTTTTATGCAAATAATGCTATGATAGGAAAAAGGAAGTGATGCCTTTGAAAAGAACGATCCTGATTATTTTGATCGTCCTGTTTGCCGCTATATTTTTGGTCTGCGCCTACCTCTTGGGCAGCTACCTTTGGGAATCTATGCAGTCCAAGCAGGTCTATGACGAGCTGGCAAATATGGTAGAAGACGCAAAGCCTACAAATGCGCCCACTTTACCGCCCGATCCGGAAAAGCCTACCGATCCGCCCACCGAGCCTCCCTCCCCTTATGTGGAGGTCACCCATCCCAAAACCGGGCAAACGGTGCAGGTGTTGCGGGAATATGCAGAAGTGTTCAGCCGCAACCCGGATCTTATCGGCTGGCTGAAAATTGAAGGCACAGCCATCAACTATCCGGTCATGCAAACCCCGGACAGCCCGGACTATTACTTAAAACGGGATTTCTACGGTAATTACAGCAGCCACGGCTGCCTGTACGCCCAGGAAAACTGCGATGTGCTTGCTCCCAGTGACAACATTACCATTTACGGTCACAATATGCGTGACGGCTCTATGCTCTCCGGCATCTTTGCCTATACCAACCGGGAATTTTGGCTGGAGCACCGCTACATTACCTTTGATACCATTACAGAGCACCGTACTTATGAAGTTTTCGCCGTATTCGGCACGACTGCCAGCGAAGGTGAGGGCTTTGCCTACCATACCTTTGTGGACGCAGCCAGCGAAAGCGAATTTTATTGGTTTATCAATAACTGTGGCCGCCTGCGTTACTATGATACCGGCGTGGAAGTAAACTACGGCGACAGCTTTATAACCCTTTCCACCTGCGAGTATTCCCAGGCCAACGGCCGGCTGGTGCTGGTGGCAAAACTGATTGAAAATTAATTTTTGGAGGATATAACTATGGATTATGCAAAAGAATCCCTGCGGCTTCACAGCCAGTGGGGCGGCAAGATCGAAGTGGTAGCAAAAGTTCCTGTTGCTACCAAGGAAGATCTGAGCCTGGCCTACACCCCCGGTGTTGCCCAGCCCTGTCTGGAAATTCAGAAGGACGTCAATAAGTCCTACGACCTGACCCGCCGCCACAACCTGTGCGCCGTTATCACCGACGGCACTGCCGTTCTGGGTCTGGGCGACATCGGCCCTGAGGCCGGTATGCCTGTTATGGAAGGCAAGTGCGCCCTATTTAAGGCCTTCGGCGATGTGGACGCCTTCCCCCTTTGCATCAAGAGTAAGAGCGTTGACGAGATCGTTAACACCGTTTACCTGCTCTCCGGCTCTTTCGGCGGTGTCAACCTGGAGGACATCTCCGCTCCCCGCTGTTTCGAAATTGAGCGCAAGCTGAAGGAAAAGTGCGATATCCCCATCTTCCACGATGACCAGCACGGTACTGCCGTCATCACCCTGGCAGGCCTGCTGAATGCTATGAAGGTAGTTGGCAAGAATAAGGAAGAGGTCAAGATTGTTACCTCCGGCGCCGGCGCTGCCGCCATCGCCATTGTAAAGCTACTGCTGTCCGCCGGCTTTAAGAATGTTACTATGTGTGACCGCACCGGCGCGATCTATGCCGGCCGTGACGGACTTAACTGGATCAAGGAAGAAATGGCTCAGGTCACCAACCTTAACAAGGAAACCGGTAGCCTGGCTGACGTAATTAAGGGCGCTGATGTGTTTGTAGGCGTTTCCGGCCCCGGCACTCTGACCACTGAGATGGTTAAGACCATGGCCAAGGATGCCATCATCTTCGCCTGCGCCAACCCCACCCCCGAGATCTTCCCGGAAGACGCCAAGGCAGGCGGCGCACGTATCATCGCCACCGGCCGCAGCGACTTCCCCAACCAGATCAATAACGTGCTGGCCTTCCCCGGCATCTTCCGTGGCACCTTCGATGTCCGCGCCAGCGACATCAACGAGGAAATGAAGATGGCCGCCGCGCAGGCTCTGGCCGACCTGATCTCCGACGATGAGCTGAACGAGGATTACATCATCCCCGCCGCTTTCGATAAGCGTGTTGGCCCTGCCGTTGCCAAGGCAGTTAGCGATGCCGCCCGCAAGACCGGCGTGGCAAGAATCTAAAACAAAAAGCTCACTGCTGCGGCAGTGAGCTTTTTCAATGCTGAATGCTGAATGCAGAATGCAGAATGCAGAATTAACCTATATCCCACATAAACGCCATAATTGTATGTGCTTTACGTATAACAAATTGTTATACGGAAGAACACGCCTATATTTTATATATCGTGGAACAAGGCCACATTGTGCGTTGCTCGTTAGGCAATCGAACTGACCCCTTTCCCCTTCAAATTAACACAATTTTTACACTTTAACACTCACGATATGCGATTATAAACTTAAGGAGGGATACTATGAAAAGGATATTCTGCGCATTATTGTTATTCGCCTTACTTTTTTCGCTTTGTTCCTGTAATTACGACGCCCCCAAAGCCGATGAATACGAAACCACGAAAACAGGCTTTAGTAAAGACTATGTTGCTGAATTTATGGAGCTGTTGGGCGGAGAAATAGAAGGAAGCGGACTGGCAAGTGGCTTTGTGATTGATGAAGAGCACTGCTATAATGTTACGCCTATGCAAGTTGCGGTAGAAACAAATATGAAGATTTTCAAGTTCTCTGACTCCTGCGCCTCCTTTGTAATGCTGGATAACGAAATTTATGAGCTTTGTTTGTCCTTCGGTGGATTAGGATTTGTCAATGCCGTTCCCTGTGATTTTGACGGTGACGGTAATAAGGATCTACTGGTGGCATCCTCTTGGGGTTCAGGCATACACAATGCCGTCATTTCTGTTTTTAACTCCGTTTCAAAAAAATCTACAGTTATTTACAACACCCCCGGAAACACCCGTGATGATTTGATAATCAAAACATCCATTGCCGCTTATTCCTCTAAGAATCCCGATAATATCCCCACCCACTATGAAATATATACTGCGGAAATCGAAGTAAACAACGACAATTTTGCGGACTTATCCATTGTGCCCAATAAAAATATCGGGTCAATCGTAGTTGAAAACGGAGTACTGGTCTTTAAGCCACGCCAATAGCAAAACAGGGGACGATTCTCTGTCTTATCAGCGTAAACTGAGCAGTTTACACTCCCCTATTTATACTCGCATTAAAAATCCAGTGTCCACTCATTAGTGGACACTGGGGGATGCGCGTATAACAAATTGTTATACGCTCCATCATGCACAGTAAATATAACTAGTTGAATAAGTATTCAACTAGTTATGTAAACCTAGATTGTTTGTAAAGCGATACCATCATTCTGCATTCTGCATTCTGCATTAAAAAGAGGTAAGCCTTGCTTGCCTCTTTTTGCTTATCCCTTTGGTGGAAAATATGTTACCTTGGGATACTCCGCTAAATTTTCACAGCCATAGGTGGATTGTATCCAGTCCGTTGTATCTGCGCAGACCGGCATTAAAAACATTTGATCCTTCCAAACCTTCTTAATAAAATTCCCACCGGCATACTCCGTTAAATCCCAATCAAATGGGTTTTCAGAAAACAGATAAAGCTTCTGCATTACATAACCGTACCGCAAATAGAACTTCACGGGTATGCAAGTGCAAAATACCCCTGTGGTCACAGGCAATGCTCTATCATCATTACGAACACTATTTGTAATGCCTTCTGCCGTGCAGCTGTATCGAATATGTAAATAACCATAATTTTTTATGAAACCAACTGTCACTATAAACCATATTCCTAAAATGAGCGCGCCGCTGCAAAAGTGTGCGCCCACATCTGCGCCTTTCTTAAATGCGCCCAGAAACAAAACCGCGGCAAATCCCACCAATGCCACAGTAACCAACACAACGGCAATCCATGAAGATTTTGCAAAACCAGGAATGACCAACTTCTTCTCGGACCGCATTTTCTTCACCTCCAGCTTGCTTCTATATTTATTTTAACACAATAGGCTTTTGCCGTCTATAATTTTTTAACGCGCAAATCATAACCACCGGCCGTGTGAAGTTGTAAGATAAAGGTAGACACATGGAAAACCACCATGTTGTCTACCTTTTCTTTATGCTAAAATACAGTTGGAGGTATTCTTATGCAAAAATTCAGTGCCCTCTCATTAGTGGACACGGGATGATGTGCGTATAACAAATTGTTATACGGAAAGGCATCGCTATTTTTAATTTAATCGCGGAGCGATATATTCATTCATCATGCATCATTCAGCATTGTGCGTTCTAACTCCCCTGAGTGTCCACTAATGAGTGGACACTGGATAATGTGCGTATAACAAATTGTTATACGGAAAGCTCTACTCATTTTTTATTTAATATCGCGGAGCGATATATTCATTCATCATGCATCATTCAGCATTGTGCGTTCTAACTCCCCTGAGTGTCCACTAATAAGTGGACACTGGATAATGTGCGTATAACAAATTGTTATACGGAAAGGCATCGCTATTTTTAATTTAATCGCGGAGCGATACATTCATTCATCATTCAGCATTAAAAAGAGGGGCGATGCCCCTCTTCTCATTTACATCTTATCAATCAACAAAAATACAGCCTTTTGCTGTTCATTACTAAGCCTAGACCAACGTTCCAGCAGTTCCTTTTGAGCGGAAGTAAGGGAAACAAGTTCATTCCCTTCAGCCAAGAGCTGAGATAATGTAATTCCAAAAGCACCGCAGATCTTCTCCAAAGAAGGCAGTGTGGGGATCATATCCTTTCGGTACCAAGAAGAAATTGTTGACTGCGGTAAACCTGAATGCTCAGCCAACTGATACTCCGTCCAACCCCTCTCTTCCCGATATTCTGTGATAGTCGCGAGAATGTTCTTCACAACACACACCCCTTTGCTTGTATTCTTCGTAAATTATACTTTGATAAATCGTTGCAATTTAATAATTTTTGTCGTATAATTATAACGATTTGCGCAAGTATCGGAGGTACAAAAGCAGAATGGAAAGAATGAGTTGTTTCTTTATAGGCCATAGAGAAGCTTCAGATGTAATATTACCTGCATTGCGTCAAGCAGTAGAAAGACATATATTAGAACTGGGAGTAACAGAATTTTTTGTTGGTGGCTACGGTGGATTTGACCGTTTGGCAGCACATACGGTTATTTCACTCAAGCAGCAATATCCACAAATCACCTTATCTCGTTTACTGCCATATCACCCGGCAGAACGACCTACTGAAACACCTCCCGGCTTCGATAACACCTATTATCCGCCAGGAATGGAGAACGTACCTCACAGATTGGCAATCATTCGGGCAAATCAATATATGGTAGATCATGTAGACTATTTAATTGCTTATGCTTGGCACCCAGCCAGTAATGCCCGAAACTTAGTAGAATATGGACGCAAACGTGAAAACAAAGGACTTCTAACGATCACACTATTGACAAACCCCAATAGCTGTACCTGATTATATAAAACACATAAGCATAAATTTAGTGTCCACTCATTAGTGGACACTGGATGATGTGCGTATAACAAATTGTTATACGGAAAGGCATCGCTATTTTTAATTTAATCGCGGAGCGATACATTCATTCAGCATTCATCATTCTGCCTTCAGCATTAAAAAAGAGGCAAGCGATGCTTGCCTCTTTTTGATTAACACAGCTTTGCGCCGGCGGGGATCGCATCGCTGATCATCACAAGGTTCAGCTTTTCTTCGCCCTTTTCGGTATGCACGGCGCTAAGGAGCATACCGCAGGATTCTCTGCCCATCATCTTTCTGGGGGGCAGGTTGGTGATAGCCACCAAGGTCTTGCCGATGAGCTCTTCCGGCTTATAGTACTTGGCGATACCGGAGAGGATCTGCCGGTCAGTACCGGTGCCGTCGTCCAAGGTAAACTGCAGCAGCTTGTCGCTCTTCTTTACCGGCTGGCAATCCTTGACCTTTACAGCCCGGAAGTCGGACTTGCAGAAGGTATCAAAGTCCACATTCTCTTCGCTATAGGGCTCGATTTCCAGCGCAGGCAGGGCAGCCTTGGCCTTTTCGGCATTGAAAGCATCGATCTCTTCCATTTTCTTTACGGGATCAAGACGGGCAAAGAGGATTTGGGGCGCATCCAGCTTAACGCCGGGAACGACCGCGCCAAAGGAAGCAAGGCTCTCCAGGCCGCCGTTTTCGCACTTAATCTGCTCCAAAATCTTAACAGATGTGTCGGGCAGGAAGGGCTCGATGGCAACAGCTGCCATTCGGATGCACTCCAAAAGGTTATACAGCACAGTACCAAGTCTTGCCTTGTTGGCCTCATCCTTCGCCAAAGCCCAGGGAGCGGTCTCATCGATATACTTGTTGGCGCGGCGCAGCAGCACGAACACCTCGTCAATGGCGTCAGCCACCTTCAGCTCGTTCATCTTGCCCTCTACCTTGCCGGGCATTGCCAAAGCAACTGCTTTCAGCTCTTCGTCCAGAGCATCCGGAGCGGTGGGGGCTTGGATCACGCCGTCAAAGTACTTATTATTCATGGCGATGGTGCGGTTGACCAGGTTGCCCAGAATGTTGGCAAGCTCGCTGTTGATCCGCTCAATAATCAGCTCATAGGTCATAATGCCGTCAGAAGCAAAGGGCATCTCATGAAGTACAAAATAGCGGATGGCATCCACGCCGAACAGCTCTACCAAATCGTCGGCATAGATCACGTTGCCCAGGCTCTTACTCATCTTATCGCCCTTGACCAGCAGCCAGGGGTGGCCGAACACCTGCTTGGGCAGCTCTTCGCCCATACTCATGAGGAAAATGGGCCAGTAAATGGTGTGGAAACGGACGATGTCCTTACCGATCAGGTGCAGGTCAGCAGGCCAGAACTTCTTGTAATGCTCGCTATGGTTGCCGTCCGGGTCATAGCCGCAGAAGGTAATATAGTTGCTCAGAGCATCCAGCCAAACATAAGTCACGTGACCGGGGTCAAACTCCACCGGGATGCCCCAGGTAAAGCTGGTACGGCTAACGCACAGATCCTGCAGGCCGGGCTTGAGAAAATTGTTGATCATCTCGTTCTTCCGGCTTTCCGGCTGGATGAACTGGGGATGCTCCTCAATATGCTTTATCAACTGATCGGCATACTTGCTCATCTTGAAGAAATATGCCTCTTCCTCTGCGTCCACGCACTCTCTGCCGCAGTCGGGGCATTTGCCGTCCACCAGCTGGCTTTCTGTCCAGAAGCTTTCGCAAGGTGTGCAGTACTTACCCACGTACTTACCCTTGTAGATATCGCCCTTTTCGTACATCTTAGCAAAGATCTTCTGCACCTTGGTTTTATGCTCAGGGTCAGTAGTACGGACAAAGCGGTCATAGGTGGTGTTCATCAGATCCCAGATATCCTTGATCTGACCGGCTACATTATCCACATATTCCTGAGGGGTAATGCCGGCGGCCTCCGCCTTCTGCTGGATCTTCTGACCGTGCTCATCGGTGCCGGTCTGGAAATACACATCGTACCCTGCCTGACGCTTATACCGGGCGATAGCATCAGCAAGCACGATCTCGTAAGTATTGCCGATGTGGGGCTTTGCGGAAGTATAAGCGATGGCGGTGGAAATGTAATAGGGTTTCTTACTCATATCTTTTCCTCCTAAAGTAACCGATGATGAAATCGGCAAGTGTAAATGGCGTGAGATTTTGCCTCAAATAAAAGTTTCCAAAATGCAGACATACTTTGTGTATTTCAATTTTTGGAAACTGCATAGTTGGGGCAAAAGATCCGCCAGTAACCGAAGACAATTTCATCATCGGTTACTTAACAAAAAAAACGCCCTTGCAAACAGCAAGGGCGTAAAATTTACGCGGTACCACCTTGATTTACACTTAAATTAAGTGCCTCAAAACGCTTTAACGGGCGCACCCGGAAATGCCTACCTATCGGCATTTCGGCTCCCAGACCATGTTCCCCAACCTTTTCCGTGCCCCCTCGCACCATACGGGGCTCTCTGACCGGTTATCTTTGGGTACTCTTCTGTTCACAGCCTTTGCATATCGTTAGCATTATAGCCCAAAATGGCAACATTTGTCAAGCCTTTTTCCGAGTCAGCAGCAGCGCAACCGCCACAGCGCTGACCCCCCCTACCAGCTTGCCAACGATAAGCGCCGGAAGCAGCTCCGGTGCAAAGCCGGCGGTAAAGCCCAAATGATCGCCGAACACAAAGGCCGCCGACACCGCAAAGGCGATATTCACCACCTTGCCCCGATTATCCATATCCGATACCATACCAAAGGTAGCGATGGAGTTGGCAAGGCTGGCGATCAGGCCTGCTGCCGCCGTTTCGTTAATATGCAGCAGCCGGCCAAAGGCCATCAGCGGCTTTTTCAGCAGCTTGGTCAGCACGTAAACCAGAGGGAACGCGCCTGCCAGCACAATGGCGATAGCGCCCACGGTAAGAAAGCCCTCCTCAATAGGGGCAAGGCCGGGGATCAGCACGTAGCCCGTAAGGGTTTGAAAAATGCTGGCCACCAAGCCTACGGTAATCAAAGCAATTACAGCTTTTCCGAAAATGCCAAAGCCCTTGATCATAGCTTTTTCCGCAAGCAGTAGTCCCAGCGCGATAAGCGCGCCAATGAGGATCACCGGCACAAGATTACGCAGCACCATGAAAGCATCATACCCGGCAACCAACCCGCCAACGAACACGCCCACCGGCACAGTTACAATACCGGCAAGGACGCCTTTGGCAAGATAGGGCCTGTCCTTTTCGTGTAAAATACCCATAGCCACAGGGATGGTAAATACGATGGTAGCGCCCAGCATACTGCCGCAAAGCACGCCGCCTAAAGCGGCTGCCTGGGGGTCATTTGTCAGCTCCATTGCCAAAGCGCCGCCGCCCATATCGCTGGCTAAAATCGTGCCTGCGAACATAGCCGGGTCTGCCCCCAAAAAGGTATACACCGGCACGATCACCGGCCGCAGTACTTCCGCCAGCACCGGGGAAATGACGATGATACCCACCATAGCCAGCGCCAGCGATCCCATAGCTAGTATGCCCTCTTCAAACTGCTTGCCCAGGCCAAAGCGGCCGCCGAAAATGCGGTCAAGAGCGCCCAGTACTGCAAAGATGGCCATCACCAAAATCAGGATCTCATGGGCCGACATTGGGCTTTCCCTCCATATCCAAAATGGCCACCACCGCCGCATCCACCGGCGCTTCCATGCAGAATTTGGATGCCACCGTACCGGTGACCAGCAGCACCTTATCCCCTTCCCCGGCGCCTACCTGATCTGCCGCCACGATCTGCCCCTGCAGGGTCTGCACCACCAAAAAGGTCTGTCCCTGCAGGCATTGCACCTTGCGGCTGGCCCATACAGAGCCGGTCACTGTTCCGATCTTCAAGTTTTTCCCTCCAATATTTCCCTGGCAAGGGGGGTCAGCACCGCCCCCGGCCCGGGTTTTATGCCCTGTTTAACCATATCGGCTGCCTGCTGGGCGGTAATAAGCCTGCGCTGCGCCCCGTCCGTAAACTGCACGCCCCAGCTTTTCAGCTCCCGCTTTTTGCTGGCAATGGCTGCGCCTAATGCCCGGTTTGCAGATGTGGGAAGTCCCGGCTCATAAAGCAGCACCGGGATTCCCTGGGCCAAGGCATCCAAGGCCTTTTCACACCGGAAACACAAAAGCTGCCCCAAAGTGAGTGAACCGATGACCACCGCCTGATAGGGGGCTTCATCTACATAATGATACCCCAAGGGCCAGGGCGGCTCTAAGCCAATCAGCAGAGCATCCGTCATAGAATGATCCTCCCCAGGTCGCCGGAAGCAAAGCCGCAGGCGTTGGCTTCATCGTAGTTTAGATGGGTAGTTGTGGTAAAGTCCTTGCTCACCCGTACCAGCACATCTTCAAAGGTAACCGGGCGATCGGTAAAGGTTTGCAGCTTCACAAGCTGCTTGTCCTGCACTTTGAACCGAGCGGCATCCTGGGGCGTAATATGAATGTGCCGCTGGGCAGCGATAACACCTTTTTGCAAAGTGACCGACCCACAAGGCCCAACCAGCACCGCTCCGGGGCTGCCCGTTACGTCCCCGGAGGGGCGCACCGGGGGCGTAAGCCCTAAGGTTCTGCCGTCCGTAAGGGAAATTTCCACCTGGGCTTCCTTTCGCTCCGGGCCTAACACCGCCACATTGGTAAACTCCCCTTTTGGGCCTTTTACCGTAACCCGCTCGTTGCTCAGGTATTGCCCCGGCTGGGATAAGGGACGCTTTGCGGTCAGACTATGGCCAAACAGGATCATGGCCTGCTCCTTCGTCACGTGGACGTGCCGGCCGGAAGCTTCCAGCTCTATAAAAATGTTTTTTAGTACCTGCTGGGCCAAAAGCTCCATATCCATAGCATCATTCCTTTTCCCGAATCATCAAAATATACACCATACTGCTCAGGCGATTTAATGCCTGCAAAATATCTGTCCTTGTGGGAACGCCCTCCCGATCGCAAAAGGCATCTACCGCCAAAAGCTCCGCCTGCCGGGCAAAGCACCGCACCCGGTTTAGGCTAAGCACACTTTCTTTGTCCTGACAGCTGGGCATAAAATGGGCCACGCCATAGTACTTTTGGGGGAAATGGCTGTGCTGCCGCAGCTCCTCTTCGCTCAGACCGCACAGGCTGCCCATCTGCAAGGGGCTTTCCAGCACATCACAGCGAATCACATCTCTTGCTAAATCCAGTATTTCCTGCAGCGACGCCTGCAAGTGAGAAAACTGCTTTTGACACAGTAAAATCTCTGCTTCCAGCGTATCCATCGCGCCCCGGAAACGGATACGGGGATGGGTCTTATGCACCAAAAAATCCCCGTTTAAGTGGGTCATGTGCTCCGGTTTTTCCGTAACAAAGCCCCCGGTGAGCAAGGCATACTGCTCCTTTTTGGCGCTTTGGGCCGGCAGGATCTCAATGCGCTGGGCGCTGAGCCAATCTCTGGCTTCGCTGGTGAGCTGATCCCCTTTGCCCAAATAGAATATCCGCTTGCCCTCCCGGTTACGCACATTGGCCTGGGCTGCTTCTTTGGTAAAAAGCATTATTTACCTGCACCGGTATTGCCGGTCTTGCCCCCGGGCAAGATGTTATCCACCTCTGTGTGAGGCCGGGCGATGACGTGAACGCTGATCAGCTCTCCTACCTTCTCCGCTGCGGCAGCGCCGGCGTCGGTGGCAGCTTTGACAGCGCCTACGTCGCCCCGTACCATTACAGTAACCAAGCCGCCGCCTACCTGCTCCTTACCTACCAGCTGCACATTGGCAGACTTGACCATAGCATCGGCGGCTTCAATAGCGCCTACCAGGCCCTTGGTTTCGATCATTCCCAAAGCATTTGTGTTCATTGTTTACTTCTCCTTTAAGTGTTCCAGTATTTTTTGTGTCAGTATTTCTAATAGGTCTGCATCCACCTGGGGCGCAGTGGGTGTTTCCTCTCCCCAAGCCACCCGACGGATATTGATGAGATCCATGGGGGAAATGTTATTTGACGAAGAACTGCCGCCAACTGCACCGCACCCCAAAGTCAAAGCCGGGAACAGCGCCGTGGTTGCGCCAATTCCCCCCAAGGCAGAAGGGGTGTTCACCAAAAAGCGGGACACGGGGATCTGCAAGGCAAATTTGCGGATCACCTTTTCATCGGTAGCGTGCATAGAGAAGGTGTGGCCGCTGCCCTCGTGCTTTAACACCTCTATGGCCTTAGAAAGCACCGCATCTTCGTCTTCCATCACGAAGAAGGCCAGCACCGGGCAAAGCTTTTCCATGGAATAGGGTCTTGTAGGACCGGCCTCCTGTTCTCTGGCTACCAGCACCTTTGTGCCATCGGGTACAGAAAAACCCGCCTTTTTTGCCAGCTCCGTAGCCGCTTTGCCTACAATGTCCGGGTTTAATGCCCCGGTAGGACGGAACAGGAGCTTGGCAAGGCAGCCGGCTTCGGCTTCATTCATAAAATAAAAGCCCATATTGGACGCAGTTTCTTTGACTGTCTGCTCCAGCTTTCTTTCCACAACGATGCTCTGCTCGGAAGCGCACACCGTACCGTAGTCAAAGGTCTTTGACCGCAAAATGTGTTGTAACGCCTGCTTTACATTGGCTGAATGGTGGATATAGGAAGGGCCGTTGCCTGCGCCCACGCCGATGGCCGGCTTACCGGAGGAATAGGCCGCCCTTACCATAGCCGGGCCGCCGGTTGCCAAAATCAGATTTACTTCCGGTGCAGCCATCATCTCCTGACAGCCGGAAAGCGCCCCCACACTCATACAGCTCACCGCGCCCTTGGGCGCGCCTGCCCGCTCTGCCGCCTGGGCTACCACCTGGGCGGCGTGCAGGGTACAGTTAATGGCCTTGGGATGGGGAGAAAACACGATGGCATTGCCGCTTTTTAAGGCGATCAGCGCTTTATAGCACACGGTGGAGGTGGGGTTGGTGCTGGGTACGATCGCCCCGATCACACCCACCGGCACGCCGATTTCCCATAGTTTTTCCCCTTTATTTTCTTTTAATACGCCTACGCACCGCATACCCCGAATAGCCCGCAGCACTTTTTCTGACGCAAAGAGGTTTTTGGTGGTCTTGTCCTTTTCGTTACCAAAGCCGGTTTCTTCTACAGCCTGCTTTGCCAAAGCCCCGGCGCATTGGGCAAAGGTAGTGGCTACCGCTTCCACGATGGAATCCAGCTTTTCCTGGCTCATTTGGGCAAGCTTCTCCTGGGCAGCCTTTGCCTGACGGCAAAGCTGCCGGGCTTCCTGCCGGGCAAGTAAGTCTTTTTCCAGTTCCATATCTATTCTCCTTCCAGGGGACGCCCCGCTACTTCCCCAACTGCCTGAGCGAATGCGGCGCAGGCCGCCTCACAGGCCGATTGGCTGCCGGTGAGCAGGCCGCCGCCGAAATTGGTTTCGCTGGGGGGCGCATAGAGCTTACACAGCTTTACATCCGCCGCTTTCAAAGCGTGATCTAACGCATACATCGCCTCCAGCGGCGGCGCAATCAAGTAAGCCAGGGCGCTGCCCTCCCGAACGCCCGCTTCCTTAGAAAGAAACGAGCCGCACCGGCTTACCGTATGGGCAAGATAAGGCACTTCTCCGGCTGCTTCAAAACCGGTTCTTTCCAAACAAGCTAACGCCGCCGCCATGCCGCTGCGCACCACCCCGGGGGTAGCCCCTGCCAAAATGCCGATGACCTCACCGGCGTTGGGGGTGCTGGCATTGGCCGCGCCGGCATAAAAGCTTCTGCCGTAGCATACCTGCACATCGGCGGCCTTGGTGGCTTCATCTAAGGCAATATAGGTGGCATCGTCGCTGTCGGTTGTAAGCATTCCCAGGCAGGGCGCGCCCTCTGCTCCCAAAGCCTTGCTCAAAGCAGGGCCGACCGAATTGAGATACCTTACCGCCAAAACCTTTACCGGTATCATCCTATCCCTCCAAGTTAAGCCCCACACCGGAGACTTTTTTCTTCAAAATCCTGTCGATCAGCTCCGCCACATGGGCGCCTGCCTCGTAAGCCGGTGTACCCTGGGCGTGGATATTGGAAACAACTGTTCGGCTGGATTCCGATACGCCGATACGAGGCATATAGGTGATATATGCCGACATACTCTTATCGGTAACAAGTCCGGGGCGCTCACCCACCAGCATGCACACAAGCTCGCAACCGGTCACATCTCCGATGGCATCCCCTGCGCCCACCCGGCAGTAGCGCACAAAAATGGCCTTGCCGGTATCAATGCCCTTTACCTTCAGGCCATCCCGAATGGCCGCCATACAGTCCACAGCATTTGCCATAATCGCAGCAGAAGAAAGGCCGTCACCGATGACCAGCTGCACCTTAGGGCTGCCGGGAATGGCAGAACGGATCTTCTGCTGGTTTTCCTCGTCAAACCGCCGCCCCAAGTCAGGTCTTGTAAGATACTCGTCCTTATCCCTGCACTTGGTTTTTGTATCCAGAAGATCGTGCTTTGCCGCAAAATCCTCCGGCACTTGGGAGAACACCGCATCCTGGGCTGCTGCGTGGTCTGCCCGGAAGCGCAGCATCGTCACCGTCTTATACCTTGCCCCGGCTCTGCCGGATGCCAGGCGGGCGGGGGTGCGTTCCTTTAGTTTGGCAAAGGCCTCCTTATTTTCCGAAGGCTCTTGCAAATAGAGCTTTCTAAGATCCAGCTGGGAAATATCCTCCACAAAATCCCCGGGATGCTGCTCCGGGGCAGTATCCTGCGGGCCGGGATCATGGGGCTTATACTCCCCGCCCTTGACCTGGGGAGACGGGGGAAGCTCCGATAAGATCTGCGCAACCAGCGCGCTTAATTCCTGTTTATTCATAGCTTCCTCCTTTAAAAGAGCAGGCTGGAGCCGTCGCCGGCCTTTTTCGTCAGCTTGCCATTTTCCAAAAAGCCCATTTTCTCCAGCCACCGGTTAAATTCGGGAATGGCAGTCTTGCCGGTGATCTCCCGTAAGGCGGCGGTCTCCCGGAAACCGGTGGTTTGATAATTGAGCATAATATCATCGCCGTGGGGAATGCCCATAAAATAGTTGCAGCCGGCAAGGGTTAAGAGGCTTGCCAGGTTTTCAATATCGTTCTGGTCTGCCTTCATGTGGTTGGTATAGCAGCAGTCGCAGCCCATGGAAATACCGGTAAGCTTGCCCATAAAATGATCCTCCAGGCCCGCTCTTGTGACCTGCCGGGCATCGTAAAGATACTCCGGGCCGATAAAGCCCACCACGGTATTCACCAGGAAGGGCTGGAAGCGCTTGGCAAAGCCGTAACACCGAGCCTCCATAGTCACCTGATCCGTATCATAATGGGCATCGGAGGAAAGCTCAGAGCCCTGGCCGGTTTCAAAATACATCACATTCGGCCCTTCTGCCGTACCCTGGTGCAGCAGCAGCTGCCGGGCTTCCTCCAAAGTGGCAGCGCTGAAGCCAAAGGCTTCGTTACCTTTTTGTGAGCCTGCGATGGACTGGAAAATAAGATCACAAGGCGCGCCATCCCGGACAGCCTTCATCTGGGCGGTCACGTGGGCAAGCACACAAATTTGGGTGGGAATTTCCCAGTGCTCCTTAATTTCCTGAAACCGGCGCAGCACCTTACCCACCTGCTCGGGAGAATCCGTCACCGGGTTCAGGCCGATCACCGCGTCACCGGCGCCGAAGCTTAAGCCCTCTAAAGTACTGGCAGTAATGCCGTCCGGGTCATCGGTGGTGTGGTTTGGCTGCAAGCGGCAGGACAGCGTTCCCGGCAGGCCAATGGTAGTATTGCAATGGGCGGTAACGGTGATCTTGTTAGCGCAGTAAATGAGGTCTAAGTTGCTCATCAGCTTACACACTGCCGCCACCATTTCGGAGGTCAGACCCCGGCTGATCTTGCGAATATCTGCCCCTGTAGTGGTTTCGCTGAGCAGCCACTCCCGAAATTCCGCCACCGTCCAGTTCTTTATTTTGTTATAAACCGCCTCATTCACATCGTCCTGAATGATTCGGGTGACTTCATCGGTTTCATAAGGCACTACCGGGTTTTCCCGCAGCTGCTGCAATGTCACCGCGGAAAGCACCACCTTGGCAGCAATGCGCTCCTGGGCAGTTTCTGCCGCAAGTCCTGCCAGCTTATCGCCGGTCTTTTCCTCGTTGGCCTTGGCAAGGACCTGCTTTAAGTCCCGAAACACATAGGTCTTCCCCAGCAAGGTCGTTTTTAGTTTCATAGGTTATCCTTCCTTTTCACTTTGTCCCAAAACAAGGGTCTTTACCACCACAGGGATGCAAGGACCTACCGGCTTTCCCACATCCAAAAAGCTTTCCTGCTCCAGCACCACAGAATCGATGCACAAAATTTCGGCATCTTTCCCCAACAGCAGGCTCAGACAATGCCCCAACGCCTTTGCCATATCCTGCTGCAAGCACACCGCAATGGGCTGGGGCAGCCGGGCTAATTTTTCTGCCAGCGCCTTTACCCCCTCGTAACCGCTCTGCTCCCACTTGGGGATATACACCACCGGCTGCCGATCTGCCCGGGCGATCAATTCCGCTAAATCCTCTTTGCCGGTAAAAATAACCACCGGCAGATTCTTAAGGGGCAAATTTACATTCTGCCAATAAACGGTGCTGCCGGAAAGATGGGCGCTGTGGCAGCCCGCTCCGATGACCGTTGCCCGGATGGTATGTTTGCAAAGGCAATAGGGCCTTTGGCACAGTACACCAGCTGTGATGGCATTGCCCAATAGGCTTCCCAAGTCCCCAAAGACATAAGGCTTCAACTCCTTTTCAATACAGTCTGCTACGCCCCCGGAAAAGGATACCAGCACATCTTCTGCCGGTGGCTGCCAGCTTTCCCCCGCTTCCTTTGTGGAAAAGGCCGCCAAAAGCGCATCCTGCTTCGCTCTGCCGGCGGCTTGCGCCAATACGTTTGCCAAAAGGTCGGCAAGTCGTTTCAGCTCCTGCAAGGGCGGCGTTTGCCCCGGTCTATATTCTGTAAAGCCTTCCAGCACCGGCGAAAGGTAGGTAATTGCGCCCTGGGGATCAAATTTTATCAATCTGCCCCCCACATTCAAACAGCCGGTGCGCTCTATTTTCCCATCCCGAATCAGCGCTAAGTTGGAAGTACCGCCGCCAATATCCATGTGCAAAACCGGCAGCTGCACTTTTTCCGAAAGCTCTACCGCCCCTGCTCCTTTGGCCGCCAGCACGCTTTCTAAATGGGGCCCTGCGGTTGCCACCACGAAATCTCCCGCAATTTTCGAAAGTGCAGATAAAACCTCTCCGGCATTTTCCTTTCGGGAGGTCTCACCGGTGATGATCACCGCTCCGGTGTCCACCATTTCCGGCGTAATGCCCGCTTTGCGGTATTCCTCCTCCACCAAGACCCGGATGGCCTGTCCATCCACCAAATTATGGCCTTTTAAGGGGGTAAAATGCACCGGGCTGGTGTATACAAGCTCCCGGTTTGTGATCCGCATTTGGGGCACAGCAAAGCCAGATGCATTATTTTCTACCTTTAACCGGGAGACGATGAGCTGGGTAGTGGTTGTGCCCACGTCCAGCCCTACTGACAGCAAGGATTTATCCACGTCCACTCACCTGCTGCAAAATATTCACAATATCCTTTTCCGTCACCGGTACAGGGTTAGTGGCTATGCAGGCATCTGCCAAAGCGGCCTTACAAATAGCCGGTATATCTGCCGATAGTTTCCCCACATCCACACCGGCATCTTTTAGGCTTGCAGGCAAGCCCAGCTGTTTTCGCAAGCGAATCAAGGTGTTTTTCAAGCTGCGGACAGCCATGGTATCGCTTGCCCCGCCAAGGCCAGCAAAGCGAGCCAAATCTGCGTATTTTTCCGCGGCCATCTGTGCGTTAAATTCCACCACCGCCGGAAGCAGTATGGCATTGAGCCTTCCGTGGGGAATGTGATATAAGCCTCCCAGAGCGTGAGAAAGGGCGTGACACAAGCCAAGGCCTGCCTGAGAAAAGGCCATACCCGCCATGCAGGAGGCTTCATGCACCTGCTGCCGCACTTGGGTATTTCCCCCAAAGGATTCTTCCAAGTTTTCCAGCACAATGGAAAACCCACTTTGGGCAAGGGCGTCGGTGATGGCATTTGCCCCGGTTGCCACGGCGGCTTCCAGGGCGTGACTCAGCACATCAAAGCCGGTATCGGCAATCAGGGATTTTGGCAAGCCGTCCAACAGGTCTGCATCCAAAATCGCCACATTGGGAACAAGCTTATCATCCACCAAAGGATGCTTGACCCCATTGTGGGTGAGTATGGCAAAATCCGTCACTTCCGAGCCTGAGCCGGAGGTGGTAGGCACAGCGATCAATTTCACCGGACACCGGGAAAAATACACCATCGCCTTGGCGCAATCCATGGCGCTGCCGCCGCCTAACGCGATCACAGTCTGGGGCTGAAAGCTTTGTACCGCCTGGGCGCCCCGGGCGGCCAAGGTCACCGCTGGGTCGGGGGTCACTTCATCAAAATAAGCTACCTGCTCTGCTTTCGACAACTGGGCAAGTCGCTGTGCTATTCCGTTTTTCATAAAATAGGGGTCTGTAACGATCATCAGCTTACCCCGCACCAAATTTTCCAGCCGGGCAAGCGATCCCCGCCCGGTATAAATTTCCGCTGCGCATATAAATTTCAGCATCCCGTCACCTCTTTACTTGCAGTATTTCCCAAGACAGCAAGATTATGTACCGGGATGTAAATAGTTGTAGAAAAATCAAAACAAATGTGCTACAATTAATAAAAATTGGATTTGGGGGTGGCAATATGCGGATCTTGGGTATCGACCCGGGCTACGGGATCACCGGCTTTGGTCTCATTGAAGCCCAGCGTGGGCAATCCCAGCTATTACGCTGCGGCGCAATTACCACCCCGGCGGGTATGGATTTTTCTGCCCGGCTTAAGATCATTTACGAAGATGTTCGCGCCTTGCTGGAAGCCACCAAGCCGGAAGCCGTTGCTATTGAAGAGCTGTTCTTTGGTCAGAATGTGACTACCGGTATCGGCGTTGCCCAGAGCCGTGGCGTGATCCTTTTGGCCATCCGGCAGGCCGGGCTGCCTGTATTTCAGTACAAGCCTATGCAGGTCAAGCAGGCGGTGGTGGGCTACGGCCACGCCACCAAGCATCAGGTGATGGAAATGACCAAGCGGCTATTACACCTGCAGCAGCTGCCCAAGCCCGACGATGCGGCAGACGCCATCGCCATCGCCCTGTGCCACGCCCGCTCTTCCACTTCTCTACTCAGTCAGCTGCAGAACCGATAATTCAGGAGGTTACTATGCTTTATTATGTTTCAGGCCAAGTTGCGGTATTAGAGCCCGGTCTTGCAGTCATCGACTGCGGCGGCGTGGGCTACGGCTGCCGTGTTACCGCTTATACTGCTGCCCAGCTGAAAATGGGGCAGATAGCCAAGCTGTTTATTACCGAATCCATCCGGGAAGATGCCTTTGATCTTTACGGCTTTTCCAGCCGGGAGGAGCAGCATTGCTACGAGCTGCTGACCACCGTTAACGGTGTCGGCCCGAAGGCGGCTATGGCCATCCTGTCCGCTGGCCCGCAGAATTTCACTTTAGCGGTAATGACCGGAGATGAAAAGCTGCTTACCGCCGCCCAGGGCGTTGGCAAGAAGATCGCCCAGCGGATCATTCTGGAATTAAAGGACAAAATGGGCAGTTCTGCGGAGCTGGATTTCTCCGGCCCTGTCATTTCCGCTCAGCCGACATCAAACAATAATGTGGCTATGGCCACCGCAGCGCTGCAGGAGCTGGGTTACTCCCCTGCCGAAACTGCCGCCGCCCTCAAGGGTGCTGACCCCAGCGCCTCCACCGAAGAACTGATCCGCCATGCCCTGCGCAGTATGGTCATAAAGAATTGAAAATTGAAAGTTGAAAATTGAAAATTATGAAAATGGTTATTCAATCAAAAAGTTTTTTATTTTCACTGCGTATCGTAAAATTATCAAACTACTTACAGAATACAAAGCACGAATTTGTTATGTCAAAACAATTGCTCCGCTGTGGCACCAGCATTGGCGCAAATGTTGCAGAATCCGAACACGCCCAAAGCAGAGCAGATTTTGGCTCCAAGCTTAACATCGCCTTGAAAGAAGCCGCAGAAACCGACTATTGGCTACGTTTATTACACGAGGCCGGTTATCTCAGCAAGTCCGAATTTCAATCGATATTTGCTGATTGTAAGGAAATTGAAAGACTTTTAGCTGCCATTGTAAAAACAGTTAAAAAATAATTTTCATCTTTCCATTTTCAATTTTCAATTTACTTGGAGGTTGTTTATGAGCATTGAATTCTCTGAAGGACTGGATACTTCCCCCATCATCTCTCCCACCTTTGCTCCCCAGGATGCGGGCGAGATCGGTCTGCGCCCCAAGCTTTTAGCAGACTATACCGGCCAGGAAAAGGCCAAGGGCAATCTGTCTGTTTATATTGAAGCGGCAAGGCTTAGAAATGAGCCGTTGGATCATACCCTGCTTTACGGCCCTCCCGGTTTGGGTAAAACCACCCTGGCAGGCGTCATCGCCAACGAAATGGGGGTAAACATCCGCATCACCTCCGGCCCGGCCATCGAAAAGCCCGGTGACCTAGCGGCCCTGCTGACCAACTTAAATCCCGGTGACATTCTGTTTATCGACGAGATCCACCGGCTTAACCGGGTGGTAGAGGAAATTCTCTACCCGGCTATGGAGGATTTTGCTATCGACATCATCGTAGGCAAAGGCCCTTCTGCCAACTCCATCCGTCTGGATCTGCCCAAGTTCACCTTAGTAGGCGCAACCACCCGGGCAGGCCAGCTGTCTGCCCCCTTACGCGACCGTTTCGGCGTAAGCCTGCGCTTGGAGCTGTATACCCCCGAGGAGCTTGCCCGAATCGTTACCCGTTCGGCTACCATTTTGGGTATGCCCATTGAGCCTGCCGGCGCCATGGAGATCGCCTCCCGCAGCCGGGGCACACCTCGTATCGCCAACCGGTTTTTGCGCCGTGTCCGGGACTTTGCCCAAATTATGGGCGACGGCACCATCACCAAGGAATCTGCCGACTTGGCTTTACAGCGCTTAGAGGTGGACGAGCTGGGTTTAGATACCATTGACCGGCGTATGCTCACCGCCATTATCCGCAACTACGGCGGCGGCCCGGTTGGTTTGGAAACCTTGGCTGCTACCATAGGTGAAGAGGCAATCACTTTGGAAGATGTTTACGAGCCCTATCTGATGCAGCTGGGCTTCCTGACCCGCACCCCCAGAGGCCGTTGCGTCACCGCCCTTGCCTATCAGCATCTGCACATTCCCTATACCGGCCAGGAACAATTCGAAATTTAACTTTTTACCCGTAAAATGCCCCAGTTTTTTCCTATTTTTCACAATGGAAAGCATTGACAAACCATTTTTCTTTGTGTATAATTCAAATTGCGGTGTATTTTCCGCATATTCTAGACCCTGGGTTACAACCACAAAATTTTGGTAGTTTTTACGGGGCATCATTTAACCGAAGAGAGGTAAAACCAATGTACGAAGACAAGACTTTAGTTTGCAAAGAGTGCGGCAACGAATTCGTTTTCACTGCTGGTGAGCAGGAGTTCTACGCAGAGCGCGGCTTCCAGAACGAGCCCCAGCGCTGCAAGGCTTGCCGTGACGCTCGCAAGAACAATGCCCGTGGTCCCCGTGAATTCTTCACTGCTACCTGCGCCCGTTGCGGCGGCGAGGCCAAGGTTCCCTTCGAGCCCAAGTCCGATCGTCCCGTATACTGCAGCGAGTGCTTCGCTCAGATGCGCGCAGAGGGCTAATAAATGCAAAAAAGACAACGCTGGTTATGCCAGCGTTGTTTTTTTGCAATGATATACGCCTCACGGCGCATGATATACCGCTTTGCGGCATGATATAGGCCTTCGGCCCATGATATGTGCCTGCGGCACATTTTTAATTTTTCCTGTTCTCCATATGGCCGGAATGGATCACCGGCGGCTTGGGGTCTACCATTTCCCAGCTGTTGGGTTTCGGTTCTTCTTTCTTTCGCATAATCATCCCTCCCGCCATTAGTATGCGCAAAAAGTGCGAAGTCATTTTGACTTCGCACTTTTCTTATTTTTCAATTTCTTTCACAAATGCGGGGCGGTCGCTGCAGCCAAAGAAGGCAGAACCGGCAACCAGCACATCTGCGCCGTTTTCCTTGCAGGTCACGCAGGTGGTAAGATCCACGCCGCCATCCACCTCCAGATGACAGCCGGGATTCTTTTCATCTATGTACTGGCGGAGCTTTTTCAGCTTCGGCATCATATCCGCCATAAACTTCTGACCTCCGAAGCCCGGCTCTACGGTCATCACCAGGATCATATCGCACTTTTCGATAAAGGGCAGCACCGCTTCAGCCGGGGTCTTGGGCTTGACCACAACACCGGGCTTTACACCCAGAGAGCGGATCAGATCCAAGGTCTTGTGGATATTTTCTTCCGTGTCAGCCTCTACGTGAATAGTCAGATAGTCCGCACCGGCTTTACAGAAGTTTTCTGCATACTTGATGGGGGTATCGATCATCAGGTGCACATCCAGCACCAGATCTGTTACCGGGCGCATAGACTTTACCAAAGAATAGCCGAAAGACAGGTTGGGGACAAAATGACCGTCCATAATATCTACGTGAAGCCACTTGCAGCCATCTTTCTTACACTGGGCAAAATCCTTTGCCATATTCATATAGTCGCAGGACAAAATAGAAGGCGCTAAAATAGCCATAAAATCCGCTCCTTTACGTGAATCACCTGTTGCGCTGCAGCAAAAGATGCTTTTTCAAATATCATTCGTCTTAGTATAGAATACTCTATTTGCGGCCATAATGCAAGTCGCATTCCAAATAATATTCCAGAAATGATAACACAACCAACACACAGCATTTTTCACATCCATAAATACAAACCCCGAAACAAAGCAACTAGTTGAATACTTATTCAACACGTTATGTAAACCCAGAATGTATGAGTATATCGTTTATATATGAATAAACAGGTGCCACCTGTTCCTATCCACAAAAGAAAACCTCCTACTTTCGTAGGAGGCTTTGTGTTGGCATTACCTATCTTCCCGGCCCAGCGGCCTTGCGCTGCCAGGGGCAGATACAGCAAGGTCACTGGTTGTGCAGCGGTCGATAAAATCGAGGATCAGCGCAAGCCCGAAGATTTTATCGGGCACCGCAAACCGGGCCAGTCGCCCGCCAAGTATTGACGGCGCAGGTGAGCTTACCTTCTGTGTTCGGGAGGGCCCACCGGCTCTGCGCTGCCGGTGGCAGATGCAGCAGAGCCGGTGGTTGTGCAGCGATCGGCGAACGAGGAAGGTGCAACGTCACCGACGAGGACACCGAGCATCGCAAACTGGCCACGAGCTTGCCCGCCGCCAGTGGCGGAGTCAAGGGCAAGCGCAGTGTGCGCCGTGGTCTGCAGAAAACGAGCCTGTTTCAACAGGCGATGTTTTCGCAGGGTACCACAAGTGGCAAGGTGGACGTCCACCACGTTCACATCCCGAAAAGTAAAAGCTCCACTTTTTCAAGTGGAGCTTTTGTGTTCGCGTTACTTATTTTCCCGGCCAGTCGCCCGGCAAGTATCGTCAGCGTACATGAGCTTAACTTCTGTGTTCGGGATGGGAACAGGTGGACCCTCATGACAATCAACACGAACTCATTATGGATGGCTCTCGCCATCGTTTATATCAACGCTCTTCTGAGCGATGATCTCTTGGTGACCCATACCGGATTCGAACCGATGTTAACGGCGTGAGAGGCCGCTGTCTTAACCACTTGACCAATGGGCCATGGTGCACCTT
>JAZSPA010000004.1:0-39370 GCA_045537165.1 Faecousia sp. | reverse complement strand
CCATTAACTGGGCAGCATCCCGATCCTCGGAAACAGCACGCATAGCCTTGCCCATTTTGCTTTTATTCACAAAGAGCGTCAAGCCTACCATAATGACCACGGCTACTGCCAGTGTAACCAATGCTTCTGCAGAAATCTTAAGCTGACCGCCAAACAGGCTCAGCGGCTTGGCATCCACCAGACGGTTGAAGCTGATAGATGCAGGACCCCAAATGAGCTGCGCTGCATTTTGGAGGAAGTAGCTGACACCGATGGCAGTGATCAAAACCGCAAGGCTGGATGTACCGCGAAGCGGTCTGTATGCCAAGGTCTCAATAATAATACCCAGCACCGTACAGACAACCATAGCGATCAACACGCTGGGCAGAACGCCGATGCCAAATGATCTGGTCGCCACATAAGACATATAGGCACCCACCATGATCACATCGCCGTGGGCAAAGTTCAGCATCTTAGCAATACCGTAAACCATAGTATAGCCAAGGGCAATAATGGCGTAGATCGTACCGATACTAACGCCGTTAATGATATACTGCAAAAAATCCATACTTACTCTCCTCAACCGACATTCTGTGAAAGCCTTCCCTTTAGAACGGTTTTCACAGAACGCCGTATTATAAGGGCATAGGGATGGGAGGACAAGCCTCCCATCCCAGTTTATTTTTTAGTTCAACGACTCGTAAGCGCCGCTCTTAACCACCATAGCCTCAGCATTCTTGGATACCAAGCCTTCAGCGTCCCAGGTTAGGCCGCTGCCGGTCAGACCGGAGAAGGAATTGGAAGTAAAGTAAGCGATCAGCTGTTCGCAAGCAGCGGCAGCATCGGTATTGCCATCAACACCGCATGCTACGCAGGCGTTGTAAATGGCGTAAACCACATCATAGCCGTCAGCAGCAAACTGGTTGGGCTCAACGCCGCCGGACTTTGCCTTAAACTTGGCGACGAAATCCTGCACCTTTGCATCGGGATTGCCAGCGGAGAAGGGAGTCATCAGGATCAAGCCCTCCGCCAGAGCAGGATCAAAGCCGTCCAGAGCCAGGATGCCGTCCATACCGTCGCAGCCAAAGAAGGTGGGCTTGTAGCCAACGCTGTCAGCATACTTCAGAACCTTGGAAGCTTCAGAATAATAGAAGGGCATAAATACCAGATCGCAGCCTGCATTCTTACACTGCTCTACCTGGGTATCCAGCTCAGTGCTGGAAGTGGAAGAGAAGGAAGTCTCTACAGCTACATTCACGCCCAGCTCCTGCGCCTTAGCCTTAAAGCCGTTAGCAAGACCGATGGAATAGTCATCAGAGGAATCATAGATCATGCCCACAACCGCATTGGGGAACTTTGCATTTACCAGCTGGGCTGCGCTTGCGCCCTGGTTGGGGTCAGTAAAGCACATCTGGAATACGTTGTCGCCTGCATTGGGAACATCAACTGCGGATGCGGAAGGGGTCAGCATGAATACGCGATCATTTGCCGCCATGGGAGCGACCTGCAGAGCGGGACCGGAAGTAACCGTGCCGCCAAAGAACTGCATGCCCCAGTCCATCAGCATCTCATAACCGCTGACAGCCTTCTGGCCATCGTGCTCATCGTCAACTGCCTTATATTCGATCTTCAGGCCGTCCTCGCCGGCAGCTGCATTGATCTCTTCCACAGCGATCTGCATACCCCAGTCAACAGCCATACCGTAGTTAGCAGCAGGGCCGGTCAGAGGGCCGGTCATACCAATTTTAATAGGTGCCTTTGCGCCGGCTTCATTACCGCTGCCACCGGCAGCAGGGGCGCTGCCACAGCCGGCAAACAGGGACAGTACCATCAGTACACTCAATACGATAGCAAATACTTTTTTCATAATTGTTTCTCCTTTTCGTTTCCTTAAAATCCAAAGGATCGGTCACAGCTTATATAGCCACCGCTTCTGTGAATTTGTGCCTATTGTATCTCACTGGCGCACATTTGTCAACCCACGGAAGTACAAAAATACCACACGCCCGGTGTGGTATTTTTGTGAAAACCATACAAAGGTTTTATTTTCTAGCTGTCCAAAACTGCTTTACAGGCCGCTAAAACCTTAGAAACCATGGGAATACACACCTGTCCGCCGTAGCCGCCGTCCTCTACACAGACGATAAATGCCAACGGATACCCCTCATCTTGTACAAAGCCACAGAACATGGCGTTGGGTCTTTGGTGGTCACCCACCTCTGCGGTGCCTGTTTTAGCACAAACGGTCAGGCCGCCAAAGTTGCCGTCGCCATATTTATTAGCAACGTTATTGCGCATATATTCCTGCAGGGTTTGGGCGGTCTGCGCAGACATCACCGGCGCTAAGGTGGCAGCCTTTGCCTGATAGGTCACTTCCCCGCCTACAGTAATTTGCTGCACCACGTAGGGCTGCACCGGCGCACCACCGTTTGCCACCGCGCCGATAAAGGTCAGGTATACGCAGGGATTGATCAGGTTTTTATACTGACCCACCGCGCTCCAAGCCACATTTACCGGCTCACTGCTAGCTTCATAATTGCCCTTGGCGGTAGTAATGCCGTCAAAGAAAACGCTTTGGTTGACCCGGAATGCATTGGCGCAATAGGCAAGCTGTTCGCCTCCCAGCCGCTGGGAGATCTGGGCAAACACACAGTTACAGGAATTGAGGAATGCGGCCTTCAGATTCTGCGTACCGTGGGCCCGCTCACAGGTGATCACGTCCACACCGATCTTGTGAGAACCGGTACATACAAAGTACTCCTCCGCCAAAGCAGGCTCACTTTCCAACACTGCGCCGGCGGTAACCACCTTAAAGATAGAGCCGGGGGTATAAGAAACCTGGGTAAACCGGTTCAGGTAAGCGCCCTCGTAAGCACCGGAAATATCGTTTGCAATATCCGGCACATGATCCGGGTCATAAGTGGGTGTAGTGACTGCGCACAAAAGTTCTCCGGTTTTATAGTTATAAACCGCAATCGTTCCCTTTTTATTGCCCAGTGCCTCCAAAGCTGCCTTTTGGACATCAGCTGATAGCGTCAACTGTTCTACCGCGCCGATCTGCCCATAGGAATACAGACCGTTCAGCACGTCAAAGCCGGCAATCGCCTGGCTGTGACTGCCCAAAGCCGGGGCGCTGATATTGCCCTGCCGGTCACCAAGCCAGTGCATAGTGGCTTTGCGAAGGTCCGCATCCACAGAGTATTCCCTGCCCCCGTTCATATCCAGCAGCAGAATATTATCCCGGTCGATCACCACACCGGTGCCGATGTTTCCTGCATAATACACGTGGGGCGATCCGGAAAAAATCGCCCAGGCGCTTCCCTTCAAGCAATATTCCGCTATAAAGAAGCCAAAGCCCCCCAAAAGCAGGCAGGAAAGTAAGAACATGGCTTTCGCCCGTCCAGCGATTCTATTCAACGTCCCCACCACCTTTCCAGGAAAGGCGCACAGCAAAGCTGGCATTCTGCCGGGTATCCGCTGCCTTAACAAAGGCCAGCAATCCCCAGGCGCACAGCATACTGGAGCCGCCATTGGAAACAAAGGGGAACGTCACACCGGTGAGCGGTACAACATCCACCGTACCCAAGGCATTCAAAATAGTCTGCATTACTAAAATCGCTACAGCAGTATTGGCGCCAATGGTATAAAAGGCGCTGCGACCCACCTGGGCAGAGCGAATGGAGAACAAGGCCAAAGCAACGATTGCCAACACCGCCGCCAAAACCATAAGAATGCCCCATTCTTCGGCAACCGTCGCCACCACCATATCGGAATCCGCTGCAAAGAGCCAGCGCATTTTGCCCTGGCCTGCGCCCAAACCCAGCAAGCCACCGGCCGCCACGCACATCAGCGCCTGGGTCTGCTGATAACCGCCGGTAAGTGGATGCTCCCAAATATGCCGCCAGGTGGCAAAGCGGCGCAGGGCGTGAGGCATCAAGCGAACGCCCAGAACGCCGGCAAAGCCAACACCGGTACAGGCAAGGGCCAACGTGCCTACGCTGCCGGAGCGCAAATAAGCGCCAGCCAAAAATGCCACGAAGAAAATAAGCGCCGTACCGAAATCATTCATAATGGCAAGGCAGACGCAAATGAGCGCAGAATAAACGATGAACACGATCAAGTTACGCCGTGTCATGATCTTATCCATGGTAGATGCCGCCACAAACACAAAGCACACTTTGCTGAACTCCGATGGCTGCACGCTGAACGAGCCGATCACCAGCCAGTTCTTCGCGCCATAATATTCCGTACCAAAGAAAAGGGTGATAAGCAAAAATCCAATGCCGGCAAAAACCGCCACATCCCGCACTTTTTTTGCCCGCTCCAAATCCCGCAGGCACCAGCCAACCGCCAGAAATATACCGATACCCAACACCATAGCAGCCACCTGCTTTGCCGCCTCCCAAGGCACGACGGTACAAATAGCAGCCATACCTAAGGTACACAGGAAAAAGGCGATGGTTTCCACTTCAAAGGAAGGTCTGCGGATCAGCAAATAGAATACAAACAGCAGCCATTGGCAAGCCACAATGCCGCCAAAGCCCGCTAAAATTTCAGAAGAATATTGGGTCTGTCCATTCATCAGGTAGCCCACGCACATCAGTACCTGAATAAAAGTCAAAACCAGCAGATTCACCATACTGTCATAGGGCGTTGCCGCCTTGGTACGCAGCTTTGCCAAATGCTTTTCCTGCTCCCGGGAAATGGGCTGCAAGGTCATTTCCAAAGCGCCAATAGCGATCACATCCTTAGGGTTGATGGCCCGGATCTTCACCTTTTTGCCGTTAACACGCAGGTCGCCTGCGCCGTGAACGGAGCTAATAGTCCAGCTGCCGTCATCGTAGCGGGTCAGTACCGCGTGGCTTTTTGAAATATTAGGATCTTCCAGAACAATATCGCTGCGGCGGCTTCTGCCGATGACGCTTTCCCAATGGGTCACCGGCAGCTTCTTACCGTCCGGCAGACACAGCCAGGCCCAGATCTCCGGCTCTCTGCGGAAAGTCAGCAGGGGCTTTACAGTCCGAAACAGCAGAATGCCCACCAGCGCAACCATTAAATAACGCACAATAGCGATATATACATTTATAAATGTGGCATCCATACTGTCACCTCCTGTAAAAATTTATTCTGCCATTTCCCGCAGCAGGCTGATCTCCCGGGCATAACCGGGCAGTTCATTGGGCGTCTCCAAGATCATGGGCTTATCTTTTAATGCCGGGTGATTGACGATCCGGCGGAAAGTTTCCATACCCAGGCTTCCCTGCCCCAACTTTTCGTGCCTGTCTTTATGGCTGGCATAGGGATTTTTAGAATCATTCAGATGCAGCGCCAGCAGCTTATCAAGACCGATAATCCGGTCAAATTCACCCAGCACCCCATCTAAGTCATTTACAATGTCATAGCCTGCATCATACACGTGGCAGGTATCCAAACACACGCCTATATTACCCGTTCCCACGCCGTCCATAATCGCTTTCAGCTCTTCAAACCGGCCGCCCACTTCGCTGCCCTTACCGGCCATAGTTTCCAGCAGCACCGTCACCGGATAACCGGGCGCCAAAGCCTCTTTCAGTGCATCGCAGATTTGGCTGATGCCCGTATCTACCCCCTGCCCCACGTGAGATCCGGGATGAAAATTGTAAAAATTACCGGGAAGGCCTGCCATTCTCCGCAGATCGTCACAAAGAATATCCTTGGCAAATTCCCGGGCAGAACTATCCGCCGTACACAGATTCATCGTATAAGCGCCGTGAGCCACCAGCTTACCAAAGCCATATTCCTTTAAGGCAAGCATTGCCTTTTCATTGTCGGCATTATTCTCTATCTTTGCCTTGCTGCCCCGGGGGTTACGGGTAAAGAACGCAAAGGTGTTCGCCCCAATAGACAGGGCTGTTTCCACCATCGCATAGTTTCCTGCGGCATTGGATAAATGACAACCGGCATACAGCATACGCCTCACTCCTTTGGGCTCATTTTATCATACCACGAAAGAAAATGCAATCCGGGCGAAAAAAGGCTTTGAAAAGAAGACAAAATATAGTATTCTATAGTTACCGGCAGCTCCTGTCTGCCATACAATGTACCGAGGTGAAAGGTATGCTTTGGTATATTATGGTAGGAAGCTTAGCTGCATTTGGGGCTCTGTGCGCCCTTTACATAGCCGCCGTTCTGTTTACACGGCCTTTACCGGGCTCAGTTATGCTATGCCGGGGCGTTACCTGCCGTCAAGAGCTTATGCTCATCACCCGCCACAGCAGGCTTTACGCCTTAGGACTTTTAAAATGCCCCCTTATTTTGATTGACAGCAGTTTTACCCCTAAAGAACAGCAACTGCTTTGCAAAAAGCACCCAAATCTAATGTTTTACACACAGGCAGATTATATTGCCTGTTTTTCAGGAGAGAAAGACCATGCAGGAACAGCTGATCCTACAAGGCACCATCCAAACGGTGGTGTACCAGAATTATGATAATGGCTACGCAGTGCTGCGGCTTGCCTGCGACGATGGGCAGGCTGCTACTGTGGTAGGCACCATTCCGCTGCCAACCGCAGGCGAGCGGCTCATTGTCACGGGCAAATGGGGCAGCCACGCCAACTACGGCGTGCAGTTTGAAGCGGAATTTTTAGAACGGCTCATGCCCCAAAGCACCTCTGAGATCCTCACCTATCTTTCCGGACGAGCCATTAAGGGCATTGGCCCTGTGACCGCCGCCCGGATCGTACGAAAATTTGGCGCAAACACCCTGCAGGTCATTGAGCAAACACCGGATCGGTTAGCGGAGATCACCGGCATTTCCCTTGCCAAAGCCACCGCCATCGGTCAGACCTTCCGGCAGCAGGTGGGTATGCGCCAGCTGATGGAATTCTTCACCCTCCACCAACTGCCGGCAGAGCTTGCTGTAAGAGCCTACAAGCGCTACGGCGAAGCTACCATTGACCTTTTATATGATGATCCCTACCTGCTGATGGATGAGGGGCTGGATGCCCCCTTTGAGGCAGTAGACCGGTTTGCCATTGAGCTGGGTGTTCGTGGAGATGATCCCCGCAGAATGCAGGCGGGCATTGTATTTGAACTGCAATACAATTTGACTATGGGACATACCTTCCTGCCCCAAAACAAGCTTACTGCGGCAACGGCTCAGCTTTTAAGCTTGGACACAGAGGACATTGCCCAAAGCATTGACAGGCTAACGCAAGCCGGTCAGCTAATCAAGCAGACCCTTGCAGGTATTGACGTGTGCTACCTGCCCCAGCTTTATCAGGCAGAAACCTATTGCAGCGACAAGCTGCTCTGCCTTACCAAGCAGCACACTTTCCAGCCCCGAAATCTTAATAAGCTCCTTACGGAAATCGAAAAGGAAAGCCACATTTCCTATTCTGAAGAGCAGGCACAGGCCATCCGTCAGGCGGCAGAAAACGGTCTTTTGCTTCTGACCGGCGGCCCCGGCACCGGCAAGACCACCGCCCTGAACGGCGTGCTTTCTCTCTTTGACCGCCTTAAGCTGAAGACCTTACTGGCCGCCCCCACAGGAAGAGCCGCCAAGCGGCTGACGGAAGTCACCGGCCGGGATGCATCCACCATCCACCGTCTTTTGGGCGCAGGCATAGACCCTCACACAGGTGACCTTATTTTTACCGCCGACGAGCATAACCCCTTAAATGCCCATGCCGTGATCGTAGACGAGATGTCTATGGTGGATATTCAGCTGCTATATAGCCTTCTGCAGGCGCTGCCCAGAGGCTGCCGGCTGATATTGGTAGGCGACCCGGATCAGCTGCCCCCGGTAGGCCCGGGATTTCCCTTTAGCGATATGCTCCGCAGCGGTGCGCTCCCCTGCTGCCGTCTGACAAAGGTATTTCGTCAGGCCCAAGAAAGCTTGATTATTATGAATGCCCACCGGGTTAACGAAGGCACAATGCCCCTTTTGCGGGAAGTGAAGAACGATTTCTTTTTCCTGCCGGTGCAGTCAGAAGAAGCCCTTGCCACAACCATCCGGGATCTGTGCGCAACCAGGCTTCCCAAGAATATGGGCATCCCTGCCGATCAAATTCAGGTACTCAGCCCCACCAGAAAGGGCGTATCCGGCACAGGAAGGCTGAACACCCTTTTGCAGGCCAGCCTGAATCCCGCCGCCCCCGGCAAAACGGAACGGCGGTTTGGAGAAATTCTCTTCCGTGTTGGCGACCGGGTAATGCAGACCCGAAACAACTACGATATCCTGTGGAAAAAGACCGACGGCAGCGCCGTTGGCGCAGGCATTTTCAACGGTGACGTAGGAACGGTCACCGCCATTGATAACGACCTGCAGACCATGTCTGTTGTTTTCGACGACCGGCTCACCGATTACGATTTTGCCCAACTAAACGAATTAGACCCCGCCTATGCCATGACGGTACACAAAAGCCAGGGCAGCGAATACAAGGCTGTGGTTATGAGTGTTTGGGGCGGCTCGCCCTATCTTATGAATCGCAGTATTCTCTACACCGCCATCACCCGGGCCAAGGAGCTGCTGATTCTTGTAGGCCGGGAAGAAGTAATTGCCGCTATGGTGGAAAACGCCCGGGTAAACCGCCGCTACACCGGCTTAAAACTACGGTTGGAACAGAAGGTTTAATATGCTGGAAAAACTTTTACATCTGATTTTCCCACCCAAGTGCCTGTTTTGTCAAAAAGTTCTGTTAAACGACGAAGTAGATATGTGCCGTGCCTGCCGCAACGATCTGGATGATTTTCCCCGGACAAAAAACAGATATTCTTTTGTTGCAGGATGGACAGCCTTGTGGTATTATAATGGAGATCCCAGAAACAGCGTCCTGCGCTACAAGTTCCGGGATTTGCGTAACTATGCGCCCTGCTATGGAAAGCTATTAAGCATGGGCATTCTCCAGTCCACCCTTCCTAAGTGCGATTTCATTACCTGGGTGCCGGTCTCCGCTATGCGAAAATTCTCCCGCGGCTTCGATCAGGTAGAACTGATCGCCATGGCAACCGGCAAGGAAATGAAAATGCCGGTTGTTTCTACCTTAAAGAAAATCCGGAACACCCCGCCCCAATCCGGTATCCGGGATGCATCCGCCCGTCGGGCGAATGTACTGGGCGCATATAAAGTAAGACCTAAGGCAGATGTAGAAGGCAAGCGGATCTTGCTGCTGGACGATGTGATCACCACCGGCTCTACCATCTCCGAATGCGCCAAAATGCTGCTCCTGGCTGGGGCAAAAGAAGTATACTGCGCCGCATTGGCGGCTTCCCATGATAAAAACTCAAACAGTAGGTGAAACTTATGCAATTTTTCTCCCAAGACTTAGGTATTGACCTGGGCACTTCCAATGTGCTGGTATACGTAGACGGAAAGGGCGTGCAGATCCGGGAACCCTCCGTAGTTGCCATGGACAAAAACACCGGCAAGATCCTGCAGGTGGGCGCAGCCGCTCAGAATATGCTGGGCCGCACACCGGGCAACGTGGTGGCTATGCGTCCGCTGAAGGATGGCGTTATCGCCGACCACGAAATGACGGTAAAAATGTTGCAGCACATATTCCAGACCGTGTCCAAGTCCACCCTGTTTTCCCCCAAGCCGAGAGTCATCGTCTGTGTTCCCAGCTCCATTACTGAAGTGGAAGAGCGCACCGTGATCAACGCTACCATCGAAGCCGGCGCCCGCCGTGTTTACCTGATCGAAGAGCCTTTGGCAGCCGCTATCGGCGCAGGCCTGGATATCAAAGGTCCTAACGGTCACATGGTGGTGGATATTGGCGGCGGCACAACAGACACCGCTGTACTAACCATGAATGCTGTTGCCTACTCCTCCTCTATCAAAGCAGCCGGCATCCACATGGATGAAGCCATCATTCAGTACGTCCGCCGCAAGCACGGCGCGCTGATCGGTCAGACCACCGCTGAGGATGTAAAGATCCAAATCGGCTCTGTATATCCCCGCAGCGAAGAGCAGACTATGACTGTCCGTGGCCGACACGCCAAAAACGGTACACCTATGGACGTGACCTTAAGCTCCTCTGAGATTCTTATTGCTCTTAAGCCCATCGCCCAGCAGATCGGTGAAGCTGTGCTTTCCGTACTGGAAAACACCTCTCCGGAGCTGGTAAGCGATATTTCTCAAAACGGCATTACCCTTACCGGCGGTGCCAGCCAAATCTGGGGTATGGATCTGCTGCTCAGCGAAGCCACCGGCATCCCCTGCCGGGTTGCTGACGATCCGGCCTCCTGCGTGGCCTACGGCTGCGGCAAGAGTCTGGGGTGGATCAACCACATGAGCGAAGGCCCTATCAATATCGCAAGACGCCGCCTGCTCAGAAGATAACAATTAACCGCCGAAGGGAGAACCCTTCGGCGGCTTTTATTTAAGCGGTGGTGTAGCCGCAGCACTCCCGGTTATCGCAGCCGGTAGGCACGAACCGCTCCTCCGGGAACGGGATGCGGCTGAAAACTTCACAAGGGTCTTCTGCGCAGCCGGGGGCATCGCAGCATTCCTTGGTGGGGATGCTGTAGTCCAGCACCGGCACGACCAGCTGGGCATCCCGCTCCAGGCGGATCAGGGAGAACTGCCCCAAAGTCACGTACAAACGGCGGCTCTCTCCGTCTACCACCAATTCATCATCAAAGCAGCCCCGGATGGCAGCCGGCAGCTGCACAAGGCCGTTATCCTGACAGGTACACTTGCAGGTATCTACCACCTTGGAAGCCAAAACCATAGGCTCCAACACCTCTACAACCGCTGTTGGCAGGTTGGCGCTCTGGATGGAAGCGGCATCACATTCCCCCAGGCGGGTGCGGCTGGTAAAGATATGCGCCTTGCTCTCTTCTCCGCACAGCACCGCACGCTTGGAAAACACTGCTACACCGTAAAGAGTGGTAGGTCTGCACTGACCCACGGTTGCATCTGCCAGCACCCGGTAATAGAATGTGACATCAATGCAGTAATGATTCCGGTCAAAGGCCACCGGCTCTACATCAATATAGGTATACAGCAGCTCGGCGCAGCGCACCTTGGCGCAGGCAGCCGTATCCAGCACTGCCTGAGAGCCCTGAGTCAGGTATACTCTTAAATCCTCTATGCAATCTTTATCCCGACAGCTGTCGGTTATCTTCTTAGTGTGGATGGACAATGCCCGGCGCAGGTCGCTGGCGCTGCAGGCCAAGCCGTCCTGAGAACAATCAGCCATTTTAACTACCTCCTGATGGATTATGGATAAGCAAAATCGCTTACAGGACAGTTTATGCATATTTTCTGCACAGGTGCAAAAACCTACGCAGAACCATCTTTGCTATTGACCGTATGCAGAATCATTTGCTACAATATATGTAATCTTAACCACGAAAAGGAACGCCTATGGAATTTACGATCCGCCTTATGGAAGAACAGGACAGACAAACGGTTCTGGAAATGATGCGCGTATTTTACGCATCTGAAGCGGTATTAACCGGCGGCTCAGAAGAAATTTTCGAAGCCGATTTTTCCCATTGTGTAAATAATTCCCCCTATTTGGAGGGCTACATTTTTGAAAACAACGAAAGGATTCTTGGCTACGGCATGATAGCCAAAAGCTTTTCCACGGAATTCGGTAAGCCCTGTATCTGGATCGAGGATATTTATCTCAAGGAGCAGTACCGAAACGGCGGCATCGGCAGCGCATTTCTCAGCTTCATTGAAGCAAAGTATCCCGGCTGCATTTTCCGCCTGGAAGCAGAGGCCGAAAACGCACGGGCCATCCATGTATACAAAAAATGTGGCTTTGATGTTCTGCCATATTTAGAGCTCAAAAAATAACGGGGTCGATGACCCCGTTATTTTTATTTAAATGTGTAGCAGGTTTCGGTATGATACCGCTGGCCTGCCTTTACAAAAGGCTGCGGCCAATTGGGATGATTGACGCTATCCGGATAATACTGAGTTTCCAAAGCGATACCGCCCCGTTTTGTATATGCCACGCCCTCCTTACCGATCTTGCCGCTCAGGTAATTACCTGCATAAAACTGCACGCCGGGCAGATCAGTAGTCACTACCATAGTGCGGCCGGAATGCGGGTCATGTACCACAGCGGCAGGCTGGCAAAACACCTCAAAATTATGATCGTAGCCACCCTGTAAATTCAGCGCCTCATAGTCCTCGTTAATATCCCTGCCAATAGGCTTAGGCTCACGGAAATCCATAGGTGTGCCGGCAACATCCCGGTTCTCACCGGTGGGAATGGATGCCGCATCCGCCACGGTATAAAAACGGGCGGGCATCATCAGCTCCATATCCATCGCCAGCTCCGGCTTATCGTGACCGGCCAGGTTAAAATAGCTGTGGTTGGTCAGATTGAAAACTGTATCCTTATCGCTGACGGCATCATAAATGATCCGCAATGTACCGGGGTACTCCAGCCGATAGGTCACCGTAATATCGGCGTTGCCGGGGAAGCCTTGATCGCCGTCGGGACTATGGAGGCTAAATGTAATGGAATCCTTTTCCCAGTTAGCAACCTGCCACAGGCGATAAGCATAACTATCCGGGCCGGAGTGAAGATTGTTGGCATTTCTTTCATTTTTAGGCAGCTCAACCTTCTTATCTCCCAGCATAAAAGATGCTCCGCCAATACGATTGGCATTTCTGCCTACGGTAGCACCAATATAACCGCCACCGGAAACGCAAGCATTACAATCCGCCCAGGCAAGCACCACGTCAGCCACATTGCCCTTTGCATCCGGCACATAAAGGCTCACCAATGTAGCGCCATAGTCAGAGATTTTTGCGGTAATGTTACCATAAGTAATCGAATATAAAAAGGTTTCCTGCCCATTGGGCATTATTCCATAAGATTCTTTCATAATTCTCGCTCCTTTGCATTTTTCAACTGTAAAAATTTTACACTATAATCAAAATAATTTCAACCCCTTCTTAAAAGCCCTGCAATTATATCTTCTTTGAAAAAGGCAAAAATGCCTTTTATAAAAACCGACTATTCTACAATATTTTGCGTTTTCCCCTTGAAAAATACACAATATGTAGTATAATAAACCCTGCACCCCATTTTACAAAATCAACCGAAGGAGGTTTATGATATGAAGATCATTAAACGCAATGGCGCAGAAGAAGCCTTTGACATCAAGAAGATTGAAATGGCCATTTCCAAAGCCAATGCATCCGTAGAAGAAGACGTACGTATGACGCCCCTGCAGATCAAGCGCATCACCGAAAGCGTGCAGATCAGCTGTGAGGAAATGGGCCGCAGCCCTGCTGTGGAAGAGATCCAGGACCTGGTAGAAAAGTCCATCATGGCCCACGGCGCATTTGAGGTAGCCAAAAACTACATTACATACCGGTATGTACGCAGCCTGCTGCGGCAGTCCAACACCACGGACGATCGCATTCTGAGCCTCATTGAATGCAACAATGAGGAAGTCAAGCAGGAAAACGCCAACAAGAACCCCACCATCAATGCGGTTCAGCGTGACTATATGGCCGGCGAAGTATCCAAGGATATTACCAGCCGCATCCTGCTGCCCAAGGATGTTGTGGATGCCCACGAAGCCGGCATTATCCATTTCCACGATATGGACTATTATGCCCAGCACATGCACAACTGCGATCTGGTCAACCTGGAAGATATGCTGCAAAACGGCACGGTTATTTCCGGCACGCTCATTGAAAAGCCCCACTCCTTCTCTACCGCCTGCAACATCGCCACTCAGATCATTGCCCAGGTAGCTTCCAACCAGTACGGCGGTCAGTCCATCAGCCTGACCCACCTGGCGCCCTTTGTCCAGGTCAGCCGGGAGAAGATCCGCAAAGCTGTGGAAAAGGAAATGGCGCTGCTGGGTGTTGCCCCTTCCGAAGAAGCCATCAGCAAGGTGGTAGAAGGCCGCCTGCGGGATGAAGTCAGCCGCGGCGTGCAGACCATTCAGTATCAGGTGGTTACCCTGATGACCACCAATGGCCAAGCTCCCTTCATTACCGTATTTATGTACCTGAACGAGGCACGCAATGAGCAGGAAAAGAAGGATCTTGCCCTGATTATTGAGGAAATGCTAAGACAGCGCTACGAAGGCGTAAAGAACGAAAAGGGCGTTTGGATCACCCCCGCCTTCCCCAAGCTGATTTATGTGCTGGAGCCGGATAACATTACCGAGGACAGCCCCTACTGGTATCTGACCAAGCTGGCTGCCCAATGTACCGCCAAGCGGATGGTGCCTGACTACATCTCCGAAAAGAAGATGCTGGAGCTGAAGGTTGATAAGAACGGCGAAGGCCACTGCTACACCTGCATGGGCTGCCGCTCCTTCCTCACTCCCTACGTGGATGCGGAAGGCAAGCCCAAGTACTACGGCCGTTTCAACCAGGGCGTTGTTACCATTAACCTGGTAGACGTGGCATTGAGCTCCGGCAAGGATATGGACAAGTTCTGGAAGATCTTTGACGAGCGGCTGGATCTGTGCTACCGGGCGTTGCTGTGCCGTCACGAACGGCTGAAGGGCACGCTGTCTGATGCTGCTCCCATTTTGTGGCAGTACGGCGCATTGGCACGCCTTCCCAAGGGTCACCCCATTGACGACCTGCTGTATGGCGGTTATTCCACCATCAGCCTTGGCTACGCAGGCCTTTATGAGTGCGTCAAGTACATGACCGGCCGCAGCCACACCGACGAAACCGCAAAGCCCTTTGCCCTACAGGTTATGCAGCACATGAACGATGCCTGCAAGGGCTGGAAGGCCAAGCACAATATGGACTTCTCCCTGTACGGCACACCCCTGGAATCCACCACCTACAAATTCGCCAAGTGCCTGCAGAACCGCTTCGGTATGATCCCCGGCATCACCGATAAGAGCTATATCACTAACTCCTACCACGTCCACGTCACCGAGCCCATCGATGCGTTCACCAAGCTGCGCTTTGAGGCAGATTTCCAGCAGCTGAGCCCCGGCGGCGCTATCAGCTATGTGGAAGTGCCCAATATGCAGAACAACATCGACGCCGTTCTGGAAGTGATGAAGTTCATCTACGACAACATTATGTACGCCGAGCTGAACACCAAGAGCGACTACTGCCAGGAATGCGGCTTTGACGGTGAGATTCAGATTCAGGAAGATGACGGCAAGCTGATTTGGGTCTGCCCCAACTGCGGCAACACCGACCAGAGCAAGATGAATGTAGCCCGCCGTACCTGCGGCTACATTGGCTCCCAGTTCTGGAATCAGGGCCGCACCCAAGAGATTAAAGACAGGGTATTACACCTATAAAACCAAAAGCACCGCAAGCTTAGCTTGCGGTGCTTTTACATTCAGCATTCAGCATTAAAAAACCCCAAATCGTCAATTCATTTTGACGATTTGGGGCTTACCTGCAGCAAGATGTCAGTGAAGGCTCAAAGACAAGCAAACCGAACGCGTCGGCGTACATTGGTACGGTAGTCGTTCGGTTTGCGCAGTAAATCAAAATGGCCGGCTTCGCCGGCATAAATGCTTATAGAAAACGAACAAACTTTTTAAACAAACATCCGTAAAAAAAGAAGACCCAAACCACCAAAAATCATTTTGATGATTTGAGTCTTCAATGACATCTGATTAGTCAGCAACGTAGGGCAGCAGAGCAATCTGACGGGCGCGCTTGATAGCGGTAGTCAGGTCACGCTGGTGAGCTGCGCAAGTGCCGGTGGTACGGCGGGGCAGGATCTTGCCGCGCTCGGACAGGTAACGGCGGATCTTGGCAGTATCCTTGTAATCGATGCTGGTCACTTTGTCCACACAGAAAGCGCAAACCTTTTTACGCTTACGGGGACGCATACGCTGTTCGTTAGCCATGGGATTACCTCCTTCGTAAAAAAAGTAGAAAAGTCAAATCAATTAGAAGGGCAGCTGAGCGTCATCATCATCCAGCATCGCAAAATCGGATGCAGGAGCAGCGGGGGTTGCGTAGCCACCAAAGCTGGCGGGCGCAGCGCCGAAGCTGTTGCCGCTTTCGCCGTCACGCTTGCTGTCGCCGAAGTAGACATTGTCTGCAACGATCTCAGCGGTGCGGCGCTTATTGCCGTCCTTATCAGTCCAGCCCCGGATCTGGAGCCGGCCGGAAACCACTGCCATGCGGCCCTTGGTGAAATACTTGGAGACAAATTCTCCGGTCTGACGCCAAGCAACGCAGTCAATGAAATCCGTTTCCCGTTCGCCGCCGTCCTTAGGGGAGAAGTCGCGATCCACCGCTACGGTGAAAGAAGCAACTGCTACGCCGGAACCGGTGCGACGCAATTCGGGATCACGGGTCAAACGACCCATAACGATGATGTGGTTGAGCATGGTGTTTCCTCCTTACTCTTCCACGACAGTGGTCAGGCAGCGCAGAACGCCTTCGGTGATCTTCATCACACGCTCCAGCTCTGCAGGGAACTCGGGCTTGGACTCGAAGTTCATCAGAACATAGTAGCCCTCAGCCAGATCATTGATCAGGTATGCAAGACGACGCTTGCCCCACTCGTCAATGTTGGTCAGAGTACCCTCCGCTTCCACCATTGCCTTGAACTTTTCCACAAGTGCGGCGATGCCCTCTTCGCCCTGAGCAGGGTCGATGATGTAAAGCACCTCGTACTTACCGGTGATCTTAGCCATGTTGATTGCACCTCCTTTTGGACTTTAGGCCTCCGGTCTCGCCGGAAGCAAGGATATGTCTGTTATTGGCAGACTTACGTATTATATAGTGTTTTGCTGAAAAAGTCAATCACTTTTCTCAGAAAAGCTACAACTTTTATTGCTAAAATACAAATTATTAATTGCAAAAAGGGCAAGCGGAAATTCTCGCTTGCCCTTTCGCTTTGTCAGTCATTCGCCGAAGACACAGAACCCCTTGTCACTTCTTTACGAATTGTCGGAAAGGGTTAGATGATAAAACCGATATCCGTCTTGCTTCTGCAACATAACAAAGAATTTCCCGGAGCCTATTGGGTAAAACAAGTTTGTTGTCCCCGTTGAAGCTCCTGCATCAGCTGAAGGCATCGGCGATATAGACTTATTGCTTAGGCTTACATAATACGGATTCCAAAAAGAATCTACACAAACGCAATCTTCACCGTTACCCCTGAGGGTATAAAGTGCTCCATACGGTGAACGGATTACACTTTTCTGACCAGTAAAAAGGTCTATCAATTCCAGCCAACATTCCCCTGTTTCCTCATTGCCGACACCACAAACGGCATATGTATCCGCAATCGTGCAGGATGTTATTTTTCCACCCAATGTGTATTCGTACACAACACCCTCAGTATTGCACACAACAAATGTAGCATAAGGCAAATGAGAATAGCTCACTATAAAATAGTATTGTTCCGCATTGCTGTATGCAGTCACCGCAGTCAATGCGCAATCCGTCCTTCTAATCACACATTCCGTATCCGTATTATTTATCAGATCAACACCAAATCCAGCACTGTCCTCCCATATATAGTAGGTATTCGATCCCACCTTGAACAAATAAGGAATCCTATCATAAGATACCGCACTTCCAGAGTCTAAGGTCGTGTGTGTTTCTCCATCCGTATAAACAACAGACCATTTTACGCTGCCGTCGGCATACTCTTCATAATCAACATACAGTACGCCATCTTTATGCGGAACCGCTGAGGTTATGTAAGCATCTGTTGCAACAGTAAAATACTGCATCCCGCCCGCGATGTCGCACAGAAAGATGGAATCCGTTTTGCTTAATGGGCCAAATTGCCTACCGTTATCGGAGCACACAGACAGAAGTGTATACTTTGCGTCACTATAACAGCAAAACAGGTGGTCAGCGTTTGTAAGGTTTTCCGGAAGCGCAAGTTCTTCATATTGAAACGCTGGCAGTATACTTCCTTGACCTTGTTCATTTACGGTATTGTCACAAGCAGCACACAGCAGTAACATAGAAAGAGCTATTAAAAGCAACAGTTTCTTCATAGCAACTACTTCCTTTCCAGCAAACTTATCCCGTAATATAGGAAAACAGTAGGAAAACAGGGTTGTTCTGTGTCTTCTGTTCACATTCCGTCCCTAAATTCGTCCTTGCTAATTTTCTGTATTTTCATTTTACCATATCCTGAATTTACGGTCTATATATTTTTCCGTCAGAAAATAAATTTTATAGCCTTGCACAATTTAGAATACTCTAATTTGTATATTTTGCCGTATACTCCATATACAAAAAAGGGCGCCCGATTGGGCGCCCGGTTTGCTTTTTAGCAGCAGCCGCAGTTATTGTCGCAGCCGCAATTGTTGCCCTGATAAGTGTTGCCGCACAGGCCGTTGTTGCCACAGCCACAGAACAGGATGAGCAGGATGATGATCCAGCAAATGTTACCGCCGCAGAAACCGTTATTATACATAAGAATACCTCCATTTTTTCATGGCGACTTTCGTCGCTCATTCCAAGGTATTCCGCAGCATAAAATTTGTGCGGCAAAAAAATCATTTAATTTCCCAAAGCTTGACCTGACTTGCCTTTTCATACAGCTTCAGGTAGCTTTCATAGCGGCTGGGCTCAATATTCCCCTGCTCTGCCGCCTCCCGAACACAGCACCCCGGTTCTTTCCGGTGGGTGCAATCGTGGAACTGGCAAGACCCAAGGTAGGGCGCAAAATCCCCAAAGGAATACTGCAGATTCTCCTTTAAGATCACGTCCATTTGGTCGGTATCAAAAGAAGAAAAACCGGGTGTATCCGCAACATAGGTATCGTCACCTAAGTAAAACAGCTCCACATGCCGGGTGGTATGCCGTCCTCGGCCCAGCTTTTCAGAAACTTCACCTGTGGGTAAATTCAGCTCGGGACACAGGGCGTTAAGCATACTGCTCTTGCCTACGCCGGTATTGCCGGTAAAGGCGGTAAACTTCCCCTTTACCAGCTGCCGCAGCGCTTCCACGCCTTCGCCCATCTCTGCGCTCGCCCGGATCACAGAAAAGCCTGCATTCCGGTAGATCCGGTTTAGATCGATAGCCGGGTCAAGGTCGCATTTATTAATGCAAATATAGGTAGGCACTTCCTGATTGCCGGCTATCGCCGCCACCCGGTCAATTAAAAAGGGCTCGGTCACTGGGTTGACATTGGCGGCAAACACCACCAAGGCATCCACGTTAGCCACCGCCGGGCGGACAAACCGGTTTTTACGGGGCAGGATTCGCTCGATCATACCCTTACCACCGTCTACAGTGATCTGTACTGTATCCCCGGTTAAAGGCGTCTGGTGTTCCTTACGCAGCACACCTCTGCCACGGCAGGTAAACACACCCTTCGGTGTTTGCACATCGTAAAAGCCACTGATGGCGCGGACGATACGTCCTTGCTCCTTAAAAGGCATAAATTCTTGTCCTCTTATTCCGTAGTTTCAGAATTATCCGGTGCGGGGGTGGGCGCTTGCGTGGGAGGCTCTGTAGGCGGATTCGTAGGAGGCTGTGTCGGCGCAGGGGTAGGCGGCTCGGTAGGCGCAGGACCCTTGGACACCTGAATGGTCACAATCGTATCATCCATAACCACCGTATTTGCCTGGTGGGATTGGCTCACCACCGTATTTTCCGGCTTATCGCTGTAAACCATTTCGATCACAGGCGTGGGCATCCCCTTTTCCTTCAGCAGATCCAAAGCGGCGCTCAAAGTCTTACCGGTAAGCTTAGGCATACCAACAACCTGCGGCTCTGCTTTCGCCCCCAGGCTCACCACTAAAGTGATCTCCTGGTTAAAGTCCAGCTCTTCCCCAGCCAAAGGCGCAGTACGGATCACAACACCCTTGGCAATATCCGGATGGTACTCCTCTTCCCACTTAATGGTCAGATTCATTTGCAAATTATCCAGCTCCGATTCAGCCCGGGATTTGTCGGAGCGGATCAGATTGGGCATCAGCACAGGCTCTGCGCCCTTGCTGACTACCACTTCCACTACCGTACCCATATCCACCCGAGTACCGGCCAAAATGCTTTGCTCAATGATTCGGTTAGCTTCATAGGTTTCGCTGAAGCGGTATTCCTCGATCTCTATGGTAATGCCGTCGTACTTTGGTAATTTGCTAAAATCCTTACCCACCAGCCGAGGTACATCCACCTTCTGCTGAATGCCGCCCTGCAGACCGCCATTGAGGATCACCAGTAAGAATACGCCCAGCGCCACCACGATCACAATGGAACAAATAATCATAGCGATGGTTGCGGCGCGGCTGCGGCGGTCATCCTCTCCACGGGAGGACGCAGGTCTGCTCTTCCGCTGCTGAGGCTCGGTATTACGCACATTAGGCACTTTCTTGCTGCCGGTATTTTCCCGGCGGACAGGCCGCTGGGGCGCATTGGGCTCCAGCGCCAAGGGAGGCTTGCGATTTTTGATCACATTATCCACATTGGGGGCATTGTAATCAAACAGGATCATGGGATCCTTGCGGAATTCTTCCATATCCGCAAGCATCTGCGTAGCAGACACATAGCGCTGACCCATATCATAGGCCATCGCCTTCATAATGATCTGCTCCAAGCCCCGGGGAATGTTGGGATTCAGGGAAGAAGGCAGCGCAGCACCGCCATTGATGTGCTGAATCGCCACCGCCACGGGGGATTCACCCTCATAGGGAGGACGGCCTGCCATCATTTCATACATCACAACGCCCAGAGAATAGATATCCGACCGGTTATCCACACGGCCGCCCTTGGCCTGCTCCGGGGAGATATAATGGACAGAACCCAATGCTTCCTTGGTCAGGGTGTTGCCCTCAGACATCATACGGGCGATACCGAAATCGGCCACCTTTACAGAGCCGTTTTTCAGCACCATCACGTTATGGGGCTTAATATCCCGGTGGACAACGCCACGGCTGTGGGCGTGCTCCAAAGCCTTACCGATCTGCATGGCAAAGTGCAGGGTCTCCTTCCAGTTGAGAACCCCCTTCTTTTCCATATATTGCTTCAGGGTAATGCCCTCGATCAGCTCCATAACGATATAATCCGCTTCCAGGGATACAGAAGTAGACACATCGTAAACACTTACGATATTGGGATGGCTGAGCATAGCAACAGCCTGACTTTCCGCGTGGAAACGGCTACGGAAGTCTTCATCCTCCAAAAAGTCATCCTTAAGGATCTTGATTGCCACGAACCGGTTAAGCCGGTGGCATCTTGCTTTATAAACAACCGCCATACCGCCGGTACCGATGACTTCCAAAATCTCATATCGGTTATCCAGCAAACGGCCTATATATTTATCCATACAGCGCTCCTTTCTTCCGGTCACAGCGCTACCAGAATACTGGTAACATTGTCCGGTGCGCCACGCTTTAGTGCTATGTCCAAAAGACGCTGGCAGCAATCTGCCAGTTCTCCGCCGTGGAGAACTTCAAACAAGATCTCCTGGTCGGATAAAAGGTTGGAAAGACCGTCGGTACAAACCAGCAGCCGATCCCCTTTTTGCAATTTTACGTTAAATATATCACAGGCAACCATACTTTCCGTACCAATGGCCCGGGTAATGAGATTCTTGCCGGGATAGGTCTTGGCCTGCTCCGGGGTCATCTCATTGCGGTCTACCATCAGCTGCACCACGGAGTGATCCTTGGTGATCTGGGTAATGCCCTCCTCATTGATCCGGTATACCCGGCTGTCACCCACATTGACAGCAGTCACTTCCCTGCCCCGGATCAGCGCCGCCGCCAGGGTCGTACCCATACCGGAAAAGTCTTCAAACTGCTGGGCCTGATCGTAAACCGTAAAGTTTGCAAGCTTCACCGCATTTTCCAAAACACTTTTCAGCTTATCCCCGCTCAAATCGCCGTGATAGCTGTTTTTCAATTCCTGGGCAAATACTTCCAAAGCCAGGCTGCTTGCCACATTGCCGGCCTTGGCGCCGCCCATGCCGTCACACACCACGCAGAGCAAGGTATTCTTATCCAAATGATCTGCAAAGCAGGCGTCCTGATTCATGGTCCGCACGCTGCCGGGGTCCGTCAAACTCCAAAATTCCATATAACCTTACTCCTTTCCCATAGTGTATTTTCTGCGGAGCTGTCCGCAGGAAGCGTCAATATCTCCGCCCAAGCTCCGGCGCACCGTTGCCGGGATGCCCGCATCCTCCAAAAGCGCCTGGAAACGGGCAACCGCTTGTTTGGTGCTGGGCTTCAGGGGGCTTTCCTCCACGTGATTTAAGGGGATCAAATTTACGTGGGCGCTCATTCCTTTGAGCCGGGAAATCAGCTCCCGGGCCGCATCCACAGTATCGTTCACACCGTCGATCATAGCATATTCAAAAGAAATGCGGCGGCCGGTGATCTCATAATATTTCCGGCAAGCATCCAAAAGCTCTTCCACAGGGTATGCCTTGTTCACCGGCATAATGGTATTACGCACCTGGTCATTGGGGGCGTGCAGCGATACCGATAACGTCAGCTGCAGCTTTTCTTCCGCCAGGCGCAGGATCTTCGGCACAAGACCGCAGGTGGAAAGGCTGATGTGCCGCATGGAGATATTCATGCCCTCAGGGCTATTGACCAAATGTAAAAACCGCAGCACGTTATCATAATTGTCCAAGGGCTCACCAATGCCCATCAGCACAATATGAGAGATGGGCTGACCGGAATCCAGCTGGGTAAAAAGCACCTGCTCCAAAATCTCCCGGGCTTCCAGGCGGCGCACAAGGCCGCCCAGGGTGGATGCGCAGAAAGCACAGCCCATGGCGCAGCCAACCTCTGTAGAAATGCACACCGTATTGCCGTAGTGATAGCGCATCAGCACCGTTTCCACGCAATTTCCGTCGTGCAGCCGCCACAAATATTTAATTGTGCCGTCCTTCTGAGATTCCTGCTTACGCACCACTTGGGGCGGCAGCAAGGGATACTTCTCCTCCAGACTTTGCCGCAGGGCTTGGGGCAAATTGGTCATCTGGTCAAAGGAGGTCACGCCCTTATGCAGCCAGGAAAACAGCTGCTTTGCTCGAAAGGCAGGCTGACCCAATTCCTTCAATACCTCACCCAATTCCTGCAGGGTCATGGATCTTAAATGGTTTGTCATACTTTTCTCCGCAGACGGCTGATGAAAAAGCCATCCGTGTCATATTCACCGGGCACTAAAGTAAGCATACCGGTGTTATTTTCCGGGAAATTCTTGGGTAAGCTTAGCTTTTCCAAGGTAAATTCCCTGTTTTCGTTCAAAAAAGCTTCTACAACTTCCTCATTTTCCCGCTTTAGTAACGTGCAGGTGGAATACAGAAGCACACCGCCTTTTTTCACATAGCGGGCCTGATTGGTAAGGATCGCCAGCTGCAGTTGGGGCAGCTCCACCATCGTATCCGGGGCTTTATAACGAATATCCGGCTTTTTACGGATAATGCCATAACCGGAGCAAGGCACATCGGCGATGACCACATCCATTTGCTCCTCCCACTGAGGGATAAACTGGGATGCGTCCTGCACCTGAGCCGTCAGATTATCCATTCCCAAACGTTCTGCGCCGGCTTGGATCAGCGGCACTTTATGGGGATGAATGTCGCAGGAAATGATGCTGCCTGTTCCTTTAAGAACCATAGCTGCGGCAAAGCTTTTGCCGCCGGGGGCGCTGCAGCAATCCAGCACCTTTGCATTTTGGGGAATCTGCGCGCACAAAACGCTAAGCTTGGCAGCCGGATCTTGTACATAGTAAAGCCCCTCCCGGAAGCTCTCCAGCTCTTCCAAGCTACCCGTACCGCTAAGCACCAGGCAATCATCCATCCAGCTGTGTTTTTTTGCGGTAACGCCCTCAGTCAAAAGTCTTTGCAGTAAACTGTCCGTATCCGTACGCAGGGTATTCACCTGCACGGTGGTTTCCGGTGTAGCATTGTTGGCAATAAGCATCTTTTCCAATCTTTCCTTGCCAACATTTGCCTTTAATAAGTCCACCAATTCCTGGGGATGGCTGTATTTTTCCGCATAGCCCTTAGGCTGACGGATAGAATCCCGCTGCCGGTCGGCGCTGCGCAAAACGCCGTTTACCAGACCGGGAGCGCTTTGCAGCTTTTTGCAGTATTTCTTAGCAAGGCTCACCGATTCGCTCACAGCGGCGGAAACCGGGATCTTATCCATAAAATACAGCTGGTAAAGACCCAGATGCAGAACATCCCGCAGGGCAGGATGGAGCGTTTTCAGCTTACCGGTAAGCAGCTGAGTTAAGTAATGATCCAACAAAATGCGGTTTTGCAGCACGCCGTAGCAAAGCCGGGTAGCCAGCGCTGCCTCCCGCCGGTCCAAACGATCCCGGCGGATATATTCCTTTAACACACCGTTGGACCAGGCATCCTCCTTACGGCAAGCAATCAGCGCCGTCAGAGCGGTTTCTCTGGCGCCCATATCAGCTCTCCAAAGGGTGACCCCGGAAATAGTCCGGTGCGGCCATCCGCTTGCCGCCCTCTGCCTGCAAGGAGCGGATCTCCACAGCGCCCTCGCCGCAGGCGATCTTCAGGCCGGTCTTGGTAAGGCCAAGGATCTCACCAGGCTCACCCTTGCCCTCAACAATCACCGTTTCGTGGATCTTAAACAGCTTATCTCCCAGCAGCATCGTTGCCACAGGCCAGGGATGCAAGCCACGGACGTGGTTATGCACCTGCTGGGCAGTTTTGGTAAAGTCAATGGGACACATGCTCTTATCCAGCATAGGGGCGTAAGAGACCTTGCTTTCGTCCTGAGGGGTAGCAGTCGCAGTTCCGTTACCTACCGAAGTAAGGGTTTTACTCAAAAGGTCAGCGCCCAGTAATGCCAGCTTATCCAACAGCTGACCGGCGGTTTCATTTTCACCAATGGGGGTTTCTGCCGTATCGATCACGTCACCGGCATCCATTTCCCTGCACAGGTACATGGCGCTGACACCGGACTTTTTCAGGCCATCCAGCACCGCCCACTGATAAGGAGCAGAGCCACGGTAAGCAGGCAGCAGGCTGGCGTGGATATTAATAAAGCCAAGGGGTGCAATATCCAGCACCCGCTGGGGCAGAATGCGGCCATAAGCCACTACCGCCACCACGTCAGGCTTTAGCTCCCGCAGCGCCTGCACATCCGCATCCTCCCGGAAATTTTCCGGCTGATAAACAGGAATACCGTGGGCCAAAGCAACTTCCTTCACCGGGGAGAACACCATCTTCATTCCCCGGCCCTTAGGGCGATCCGGCTGGGTATAAGCAGCTACAACCTCGAAGCCGTCATCTATGATCTTTTGCAGGCAAGTCGCCGCAATATCCGGCGTTCCCATAAAAACTACGCGCATAACAATTCTCCTAAAGAATTATTCTTCCTCATCGTCATAGGCAAGCTCTTCCTCGGTCAGGAAGCGCTCCATCACCTGGGTATAAATTATGCCGTCCAGATGATCCAGCTCGTGGCAGAAGCACCGGGCGATCAGCTCTTCCCCCTCTGCCTCGTACCAGTTGCCGTCCCGATCCTGGGCCCGGACCTTGGCATAATAGGGGCGCTTTACCAAACCGTATTTGCCCGGCACACTCAGGCAGCCCTCCGGGCCTACCTGTTCGCCGTCCGTTTCCACCAAAGTGGGATTAATGAGCTCCAAAATGCCCTCTCCGGTGTCAACCAGCACCACCCGGCGCAAAATACCCACCTGCGGGGCAGCCAGGCCAACGCCGCCGGAATCGATGAGGGTTTCCGTCATATCCTCCAGCAGCTTGTGCAGCCTGCTGTCAAAGTTTACCACTTCCCGGCAAACCTTATGCAGCGATGGCTCTTTATCTGTTAAAATCTTACGAAGTCCCATAGTATAAAACCTCTTATTCGTAACCGTTTACATCCGCAAAGACGCCCACGCCCCGGTTTTCCTTATCCTGAGCAAACTGCCGCAGCAAATGGGCCAGCAGCGCTCTTAAAGGCTTATCCAGCTTACAGCGCAGGGTCAGGCGGTAACGAAAATTATAGTTGATCTTAGGTACGCTACAAGGCGCAGGCCCAAGCACCGAAAGAATGCTTTCTTTATAAGCAGGCTCTTTGCCGCAGGCAAGCAGGCTGGATGCCAGCTTAGCGCCACCCCGCAGCACCTTAGCTTCGTCCTCTCCCGTAACGGTTAAATGTACCAGGTCGCCGAAGGGGGGCAGATTTTGCACCTGCCGTAAACCTATTTCCAATTCATAAAAGCGATTGTAATCCTGCTTGGCAGCCAGGGTGATCACCTTATGCTCCGGAACTAAAGTCTGAATTACGGCTGTGCCGCTTGTTTCTCCTCTGCCCGCTCTGCCCACCACCTGGGTGAGCATATTAAAGGTGGTTTCTGCCGCTCGATAGCTATCGCTATACAGGCTCAGATCCCCATCCAGCACGCCCACCAGGGTCACATTGGGCAAATTAAGACCTTTGGCAACCATTTGCGTGCCCACCAGCACAGGGATATTCTCCTGACTGAATCGATCTAGGATTTTCTCGTGGGTGTTTACTGCATTGACAGTATCCGTGTCCATCCGTTCCACCTGCATACCGGGGAACAGCTCCAGAAGCTCCTGCTGGATCTTTTGTGTGCCTGTCCCCACCTGTTTGACATGGCCGCCGCAAGTGGGGCAGCGATCAAAGGCAGGTACGGAGTGACCGCAATAGTGACACATCAGCCGGTTATTGGCGCTGTGGAAGGTCAGCCTTGCACTGCACCGGGGACATTCCGGGCTTTCGCCGCAGGAAACACACACCAGCGCACGGCTTGCGCCACGGCGGTTCAAAAACAGGATGCTCTGTTTTTTCTCCTCCGCTGCCTTGCCAATGGCATCCTGTAAGGGGTAGCTAATGGAGGTAGCATTTCCGTTCTCCATTTCCCGGCGCATATCCACGATCTGCACCGTCGGCAGGGCTCTGCCGCCAAACCGCTCACGCAGGGTAAATAAACTGTATTCTCCGGTTTTCGCCCGGTACATAGACTCGATCGAAGGAGTTGCCGAGCCCAGAAGCACCAATGCGCCGGACTTATAGCCACGCCACCTGGCCACTTCTGCGGCATGATAGCGAGGATTATTTTCCGATTTGTAGGAATGTTCCTGTTCCTCATCCAGGATAATAAGGCCCAAATTTGGGCATGGGGCAAACACCGCAGAGCGCGTGCCAACCACTACGCTGGCCTTTCCGGCCGCCACCCGTTTCCATTGATCAAACCGCTCCGTAGCAGGCAGGCTGCTGTGCAGCACCGCCACCTGATCGTCAAACCAAGCCGCCATCAAGCCAAGCAGCTGGGGCGTCAACGCGATCTCCGGAACTAAAAGAATGGCCTGTTTTCCCTTTTCCAGGCAGTCCTGAATCAGGCGGATGTACACGGAGGTCTTACCGGAACCGGTAACGCCATGCAACAGGGCTGTACCGGGATTCTCCCATTCCAATTGGGCCTGCAAGCCTAAAAAGGCCTGCTGCTGAGCATCCGAAAGCTTTAGCGGCTTTTCCACCTGGGCTTTTTGGATCTGACGGCAGCGAAGTACAGGCCGATCTGTCAAATCGATATAGCCCAGCTCCTGCAGCCGTTTTACCGTAGCGGTTTTTGCGCCGGTAAAATAGCATATCTCCTTAACGCTGGCGCTTCCCACAGAACACAAAAGCTCCAAAACGTTTTTCTGCATCATGGCGCTTTTCGGCCTACCGGCAGCATATTCCATAGCCTCCTCCACCGAGGATGCCAGGGTGGCCACCTGCTCTACTTTATCGTGGAGCCTGTGGGAAAAATCTTGCTGGGCGATGATCCATTTTTTCCGCACCAGATAGCTTACTGCTTTTTGGAACTGTTCCTCATCTGCAAAGCTTTGCCGCAGATTTTCGCCGGTTGCCTGGCCGCCAAAATCCCGCAGTAGCTGCAAGACCGTCAGCGCCAGCGCATTCTTAGGCGGTGTTTCCTGCCAGCTTTGATCCTGGCTCAAGGCATACAGATCCTTTTCCCGAAACCACAGGCCTGCCGGGAGCATTGCCCGGGCAGCTTCATAAAAGGTGCAGAAATACCGCTCACGCATAAAAGCAGCCAGCTGCAGCATACGGCTGTCTAAAAGAGGCTTTTCGTCCATACACAGGGCAACCTGTTTCAGACCCTTTTCTTCCCCTTCTTCGGTAGACAGCACAATGCCTTCGCATTGGCGGTTGCCACGGCCAAAGGGCACGATCACCCGCATACCGCTTTGCACCGCCATATTGGTGGGAATAATGTAAGAATAGGGCTTGTCAATGGCAAAAGATGCCGCACTAACAGCAATTTTTGCGATCATAAGCCCTACCTCCTACGTTTTTCTCTGTATTATTTAGCGGGTATACTCTTCCTTGAGAGTAGCGGTCAGCTTGCCCTCAGCCACCTCACGGATAGCCAAGGTAACAGGCTTCTCAGGCAGCTCCTCCTGGTACTCTTCCGCCTGAGCGGCGATCTGTCTTGCTCTCTGGGCAACCACATTCACCAGCAGGTAACGGCTGTCCATATTCTTCAGTAAATCAGCTACGGGGGGGTAAAGCATAATTATTTCCTCCAATTTTATTCTTCGCTCGCTTGGGCGATAATTTTAAGTATTTGTTCCGCGCAGGCGTCTACCTGATCGTTAATAACGGTATAATCGTAGCGCTTGCTCTGTTCCATTTCCCAAAAGGCCCGCTCCTGACGCAGGCGGATCTGCTCTTCCGAGGTATCGCCCCGGCCACGCAGGCGGTTTTCCAAAATTTCCAAACTGGGAGGTGCGATGAAAATCAGCACCGCATCGGGGCGTGCCTTACGCACATTAAATGCTCCGTTGGGCTCAATGTCCAATATCACGTGGGCCTTTTTCAGCTTTTCTTCCACCTGACGCTTAGGCGTTCCGTAATAGTTATCCATGTGGGCATCGTATTCCAAAAAGGCGTCCTTTTGGATCATATCCAAAAAGGTGTCTTTAGAAACAAAATAATAGTTAACGCCGTCCTGCTCCCCCGGTCTGGGGCTGCGGGTGGTTGCGGAAACGGAAAAGAGCAAATCATTTCTGGCCTGCATAACGCGGCTGAGCACGGTACTCTTGCCAACACCGGATGCGCCGGAGATCACAAACAGTTTATTTGCCATTTTCTGCCTCCTGCTGCGCAAGCTCCTCAGGGGTCATAGCCGAAAGGATCACATGGTCAGTGTCCATCAGAATCACGCTGCGGGTCTTGCGGCCGTAGGATGCGTCAATGAGCATTCCCCGCTCCTTTGCCTCCTGCACCACACGTTTGATAGGAGCGGATTCCGGCTCCAAGACGCTTAAGACTCTGCCGGCAGCGATCATACTGCCAAAACCTATATTGATCAGCTTCATGGCAAACCCTCTTATTCGATATTTTGGGTCTGCTCCCGGATCTTCTCCAGTTCAGCCTTAATATCCACAACGATCCGAGCCAAATTCACATCGGTGCATTTGGAGCCGGTGGTGTTGGCTTCCCGGTTCATTTCCTGCAGCAGGAAATCCAGCTTGCGGCCAATGGGGCCGCCATTATCCAGCATAGTATACATCTGCTTTAAGTGGCTGCGCAGGCGGACGGTTTCCTCGTCCACTGCCACCTTGTCGGCGAAAATAGCAGCCTCTGTAAGAATGCGGCTTTCGTCGATAGAAGTGTTTTCCAGCACTTCCCGGAGCTTGTTTTCCAGTCGTGTGCGGTAGTCGATTACAGTCTGGGCATTGCCCTGCTCCACCAAGGTGACCAGATCTTCAATGGTCTTGCCCCGGGTGCGCAGATCCTGATCCATGGCTGCGCCCTCAGTAGCACGCATAGCATCGTAGCTGACAAGGGCGGTATTCACCACACCCATCAGGTCGCTGAGCAGCTGCTCTTCATCCACCTGGGGCTTTTCGATCTGGAACACTTCCGGCAAACGGGATACCACCGATACACTGATGTCATCCCGAACGCCGCATTCTTCCACCATCTGCCGCATAGCCGCCAGATAACCTTCCAAAACATTCTTGTTCAGGCTTACCTGGGCTTCTTCGCCGGCTTCAGACCGGACAGAAATGTACACATCCACCTTGCCACGGCTGATGGACGCCTTCACCGCCTGCTTTACCGCATCTTCTGCAAAAGACAAAATGCGGGGCAAACGGACGGAACAATCCAAATAACGGTTATTTACAGAGCGAAGCTCCACAGAAATCTCACGGCCATTTACTGTTTCTACAGCCCGGCCATAACCGGTCATACTTTTAATCAAGATAATTCTCCTTTTCCGGTTTATTCTTCTGCCTGGTTCTGCCCTTCGGCTAACTCTTCTACCGACAGAGTAATTTGGTAACTACCAATGGTACCTACGACGGGGAACTTTTTGTCGATTTCAATGGTCACCGGCCACTTATGCGTACCAGGCGTAACATTGATAAGATCCGCAACAGCGGTTAAATAAGAAGCATCCATCATAGCCATCAGCTCTTTAGGACCACGCACAGTCACTTCCAGAGAACCGGTATAATTCTTCGCCACCATACCCTCTGGCACATTCTCCAAAACGATATTAGTAACAGACAATTTTTTAACCATCAAATCTCCGAAAGACAGATCCACTGTGACCTTTGCTCCCTCACCGGTAGCGTGGGTAATGCCTTCCGGCAGCTCAATGGGGAAGGTAATGGACTGATCGCCGGTAAACAGACTCAGATCCAACGTACCAACTTCCAGATACTCCAGCTTTTCCAAAGCAGCTTCGCTGCCGTATACCATGATCTCATCGGGGCTGAAGCTGACAGTCACATCCTTTTCCGTAGCACCGCCGCCGGGGATGATATTCACCCGCAGAGGAATGATCTTATACCGCTGGATCAGCAAATCTACAAATACCTGCTGGGTATCTGTTTCCACGTACTTGGCATCCACAGGATTGCCGTCCCTGTCACACAAGGTGTAGGTAAAGTTTTCGTGAATGCTCTCCGTACGGTCAGTCAAGTCAATATTGATAACCGCCTTTTCGATCAGTGCGATCCGGTCAGCCGGTCCGGAGATCTTGATCTGCTTTACTTCACTGGTGGGTTCATCCGGTATATAATTGGGCGGAACAGTTTCCTTATTTGCGATGATCTCCACGGGAATCGACTTCTCTGCCCGATCTACCACCTCCAGAACAATATAGTCCGGATTGCGGCTTTGAATGGTAAGGGCGTTATTGGGAACGTTGCCGGGGTAAGACACCGTATAGCTCAACTCAGCCAAACCAGCTTCAATAATCTTGGATGCATCTACCTGCACCGTGATATTCTGGCTGTTCAGCTTTAACAGGTCGCTGCGGTTACCGGCCAGACGCAGGGTAACTGTAGGGGTAGTATCACCCAAAATCATCAAATCACGTTCGGTCAAGGTATTGATATTCTTGATCTCTACAGGAATATCTGTAAAAGTATTCTCAGAACCGGGGCTTACCACCGTGATCACATACATCCACAAGCCAAAAGACACGATCAGGCACAGCAGAGCGGTGAGTAATTTACTTTTCATTCTGCTTGCCTCCCTTATTGATGTTCTGCAGCACGCGGCGCAGCTTGTCCGTCAAGGATTCGGTCTTCACCTGTTCCTCGTGGCAAAGCTCATTGCGAAGCAGCCGCTCCAAGGTCTGAGGCGCTAAGTGCCGCTTCAGAATGCCGCCCACCGCTACGGAGATCACGCCGGTTTCCTCAGACACGATCACAACCACCGCATCGGAAGCTTCGCTCATACCCACGCCTGCACGGTGCCGGGTACCCAGGTCGGCGCTGAGCCGCTGGCTTTCGGACAGAGGCAGCACACAGCCGGCTGCAGTAACCCGACCGTCCCGGACGATAACAGCGCCATCGTGCAAAGATGCCTTGGGGAAGAAGATATTCCGCAGCAGCTGATCGGACAACTGAGCATCGATCATTGTGCCGGTCTTAAAGAATTCGTCCAAGCGATTATCCCGGGCAAAAACGATGAGCGCACCCACCTTTTCCCGGCTCATAGCCTCGCAGGCCTGCACCGTCTGCTGGATCACAGGCACCATCTGCTCATCAATCTCTTCCGGGCTGAAAAGCTTTTTCAGCTTCATATTGCCCAGATGATCGATCATACGGCGCAACTCCGGCTGGAACAGCACCACAAGGGCAATAAGGCCTACAGAAAGCACCTGACTGAGGATGAAATTCAGGGTATGCAGCTTTAGTACGCCGGTAAGCCAAACCACTACCAGCAAGGCGACGATTACCTTGGCAATTCTGCCGGATCCGGTGGCCCGAAACAGCGGTACCATCCAGTAGATCAGAAAAGCTACGGCGATGATATCCAGCCAATCCGTCCATCGCATGATGGTGATCTGCTTGAATATAACCTCAATATATTCCATCAATCTTCATACCCCATTTCTGTACGTATAACTGCGGTTTCCCGCAAAGTTCGCATAACTATCCTATTATCCTATTTATTATAACGGATAGGGAGAATTATGGCAATAGGAAAACCAAAAAAATTTACAATTTAAAAGCCCAATTTCTTTAGTATTTTCAACAGGTTTTCCCGCTGCAGGTCATTGGCATCGTGGCCAAAACTGACCCGTACCGTACCGCTTTGCAGCGTGCCAGCGCTCTCATGGGCAAGAGGTGCGCAGTGCAGCCCCGCACGGACACAAACACCATGCTCTGCCAGCATCTGCGCAGCCTCTTCACAATCCATTTTTGGCACAAAGCTCACCGTTCCGCCCTGATGGTCGCCGCTGAAAACCTTAATGCCCATTATTTTTAAATCCTTCGCTAAAAGCTTTGCCTGCCGGTGCTCCCGGGCAAAAATATGCTCTACTCCTACCTTTTTCAGGTAGGCTAAACCTGCCCCAAGGCCAGCGATCCCCGGCACATTTACCGTCCCTGCCTCCCCTGCATCGGGCAGAAAATCCGGCATAGTTTGCGCAATAGAGCGGCTGCCTGTGCCGCCCTGTATAAGTGGCTCTATTCCTCGGGAACACAGCAAAATACCTGTCCCCTGAGGGCCTAAAAGCCCCTTATGGCCGGGCATAGCGATAAAATCCGCACCCCATTTTTTAAGAGAAACCGGCAGCACCCCTGCTGACTGCGCCGCATCCACGATAAAAGGAACACCATACCGGCGGCAAAGATCCGAAAGCTGCTGCACAGGTAAAATATAGCCAAACACGTTGGATGTGTGGGTAAATATCGCCGCATCCGCGCCCTTTTTTAAGGCTTGCTCCCAGCTTTTTAAGGTATCTTCCCAATCAAATAACCGCCTGCCTGCTACCGTGACCTTATCCGTCCGGGCATACACAGGTCTTGTGACCGCATTATGCTCAAAACCGGAGATAATTACCCGGCTGCCGGGCTTTACCAGGGTGTGGATAGCCATATTCAGGCCTTGCGTACAGTTCCCCGTAAATACCACATTTTCCGGATCGCATTCAAAGAGTTCTCCGGCGATTTCCCGAGTATTCAAAACTTTTTGCGCTGCCAGCATTGCCGGCCTGTGGCCGCTCCGACCGGGGTTGGCGCAGTTTTGCAAGGCCCACAGCATCGCCTGCGCTACCTGAGGTGGTTTTGGATAGGAGGTAGCCCCGTGATCCAGATAGATCATAAATGAAGCTCCTCCAGCTTCCCATCGCCCAACTGTAAATACACCTTTCGGTAATCGATCCCGGCGCTGCGCAGATGCCGAACAGCCTCCACAGCGCTGCCGGCAGGCAAATATAAGCCGTAGCCGCAGCCCTGGCTCTCCAAATACCGGGGCGTGCGTTGTATACGGCAGGAAATACCTTCCCGCCGCAAATACGCCTGGGCTCGCTGCGCCGGCGTTACCGACCGAAAGGTGATCATGCTATTTTGCATAAAAAACACCTCCCAGGGCATTTTATGCCCGGGAGGTCAAAATGTGTCATATTTCGTTGAGCAAACAAACAGCGTGGCAGGCGATTCCGGAGCCATCACCGGTAAAACCCAGCCGTTCTTCCGTGGTGGCTTTAACATTGATATTCCCCACGGAAGTTTCCAGCATCTGGGCAAGGTTTTCTTCCATTTGCGAAATAAAATTCTTCAGCTTAGGCGCTTGGGCGATGACGGTCACATCCACATTACCAATGCAGTAGCCGGCATCCCTGATCTTCTCCCCTACTTGCGCCAGAAGCTTCATAGAGGATATTCCCTTATAGGCCGGGTCAGTATCCGGAAAATGTCTGCCGATGTCCCCCAGCGCAGCAGCGCCCAAAAGGGCATCCATTACCGCATGGGTAAGCACATCTGCATCAGAATGACCGTCCAAGCCCTTTTCATAGGCAATATTCACGCCGCCCAGTATCAGATCTCTGCCTGCTACCAGCCGGTGTACATCATAGCCGTGACCGATCCTCATTCCCGTTCCTCCCAAAGCATATTCGCCAGCTTCAAGTCCATAGGCGTGGTGATTTTGATGTTCTCTTCCAGGCCGTCCACGATCCGCACGGACATCCCCAGAGCCTCCACCGCGGAGCAATCGTCTGTGATAGCCAATTCCTTTTTAGCAGCATTTTCTAATGCGCCCATCAACAGATCATAATCAAAGATCTGGGGTGTTTGGATTGCCCGCAAAGCTGCTCTGTCCGGTGTGCCGGTAACGATCCCCTTTTGGGTCTGCTTAACAGTATCCTTCACCGGAACACCTGGTGCAGCTGCGCCCCAAGTACCGGCTGCACGAACCACCCGGTCGATCATCTCCGGTGTTGCCAAAGGCCGGGCGCCATCGTGGATGGCCGCCAGCTTTACCTTTTTAGACAGAGCATGCAGGCCGTTCATCACCGATTCCGGACGGCTTGCGCCGCCGGCAACCACCGCTTTGACCTTGTCAAAGCCCATGCAAACCTCCGCCACCTGCTCCAGCTGGTCAGGCCGGGTCACAATGACAATTTCTTTAATTACATCGCAATCCTGAAATGCCTTCGCGCTGGCAGCGATCACCGTGGTATTGCCCAAAGGGGCAAGAATCTTATCCACGCCGCCCATTCGACTGGCACTGCCCGCTGCCACAATCACTGCGCCGCAGTATTTTGGCTTCAAAATCTTTTTTGCTGCCACAGTAAGCTTATGTGTTTCCACAGCTCACAGCTCCTTTACAAGCTTTTTGTAATAGTTGCCCCGTTCCATAAAATTCTTGAACTGATCGAAGGCTGCACAGGCAGGACTCATCAGCACAACATCCCCAGCCTTTGCCGCCTGGGCGCTGCGAAGAGCCGCATCGGTAAAATCCTTGCAATCCACGATCTCAGGATGTCCGGGCGCATAATTGGAGGCATTCTCCACCGCCTGACGGATCTTCTCCGCCGTTGCGCCGTTAACGAACAGAATTTTTACCTTTTCACAAACCACCGGTCCCAGCACATCGAAGGGAATATGCTTATCATAGCCGCCGGCGATCAGGATCACCTTTTGATCAAAGCTGTTAAGACCGGCGATGGTGCGGCTGGGAGAAGATGCGATAGAATCGTTATAAAACCTGACGCCGTCTTTCACACGCACCAGTTCAATGCGATGTTCCACACCGCCAAATTCCGCCGCCACCTTACGGATCACATCGTCATCAACGATGCCCTCCACCGCCAAAATGGCAGCCATATAATTTTCCACATTATGGTGTCCGGGGATAGCGATGGTGCGAATATCCAGCACCGGCGTTTCATCCCGATAAATTGTGTTTTCCACCAAATATGTGCCGTTTTTCACCTTTGCGGAGCTGGAAAAATAACGTGTTTCCCCAACGCCGGTAAATAACGCAGTAATGGAATTATCCCCGTTCAGCACCAGTTTATCACCTGCGTTTTGATGCCGATAAAGGTTCTGCTTGGCCCAAATATACTCCTCCATGTCCTTGTGAACATCCAGGTGATTGGGGGCAAGATTGGTGATCACAGCGATGTGAGGACTGCGGTCCATATCCATCAGTTGGAAGGAGCTGAGCTCCACCACCGCCCAATCCTCCGCCTTCATTTGGGGAACAGAAGACAGCAAAGGCGTACCGATATTGCCGCCCAGCCATACGGTCTTGCCAGCAGTTTTTAACATCTCGGAAATCAACGTAGTCGTGGTGGTCTTACCGTCAGAACCGGTAACTGCCAACAAATTGCAAGGGCAAAGCTCAAAGAACACCTGCATTTCACTAGTGACTTTTGCGCCACTTTCCCGAAGCTGCCGCAGAGCAGGAATATCCGGGTGCATACCAGGGGTGCGGAACACCAAGTCAGCCTGCAGACCCTCTAAGTAGTCTTCCCCCACCTTGAGCTTGCAGCCCAGTTCCTCCAATGCCAGCACTTCTGCGTCCAGCTTTTCCCGGGGTGTCTTGTCACAGCCGGTAACGGTGCAGCCATAGGATAAAAGCAGTTTAACCAACGGTCGGTTGCTGACACCTAAGCCCATTACGGCGATTCGTTTGCCCCGCAGATTTTCAAAATATCCATCAAAGGTCATATCCAAAACCCTCTTTTCCTGTATTACCTATAGTATAGCCTGTAGCAAAAGATTTTGCAAGATATTTGACATTCCCGCCTTTGTGGAGTACAATATGGAGGCGACCAGGTCGGACAGCCGCGGCTGCAAGCGGAAACGCTGCAGGTGAGGAAAGTCCGGGCTCCACAGGGCAAGGATAACAGGTAACGCCTGCCGAGGGTGACCTTAGGACAAGTGCAACAGAGAGATACCGCCGCCCCCATCTTGGATGGTCGGCGGCAAGGGTGAAAAGGCGGGGTAAGAGCCCACCCGCTCCGTGGAAACACTGGAGTGCTGTAAACTCTATCCGGAGCAACGCCGTGGAGAAGCATATAGGTTTGCCCGACCGCTTCGAGGAGGCGGCTTGATCCCGCAAGCGATTTCGGGACTAGATAGATGGCTGTCAAGACAGAACCCGGCTTATAGACCTGTGTCGCAATTATAAAAACACCCTCCTCTTTCGCAGAGGAGGCATTTTCTTGCTACGGGACGGGAAACCCGTCCCCTACAAATCCTTTTGGCGAGTTCACGTGATCGGTATAGTTTAAACCCGCGCTGCCGTATGGCAGCGCGGGTCTTTTGCTGTTTCTTATTCAGCGGGCTTCACATTAGTGACGAGAGCATTCTCGACAATAGTGATGTCCTGATAGCCATCAACAGGCTTAAAGTACTTAGCATACTCGGTTGCCTTGTCGCTGGCGTTGGTAAACGTGCCCTTTGCCTGCACGGTAATGGATGCGTTCTCAGTCAGCTCGCCCAAAGTGATCTTCACATCGGCATCAAACTCGAACTTCTCAATCACAGTATCACCGGAAACGGTGAAGTTATTGCCTGCGGACAGGTACACGCCGCTGACCTTTGCGTCGATCAGGTTGACGGTGGTGGTGTAGGTGCCGCCGTTGGCGATGACGCGCAGTCTGCCGCCTTCAATGGTAGCGCCCTGGACGGTCAGAGCAGAGCTGCACAGACCGGACTTGCTGACGAATACTGCAGGACCGGTGCCGGAGCCGATGACCTTCACGTCCTCATACAGATGGATCTTACCGCCGTTGGCCCAGATGGAGATGACGCTGGCTGCAGAAGCAGCCTCGGTCTTCTGGTATGTACCGCCGTAGAGATGTACGTTACCGGTCTCCTGGTTGGTGTTGAAGTGGACGGTAGCGCCCTGGTTTGCAGTGGTCTTACCACCGGTGACCGTGCCGTTACCCAGCACATTGAGAGTGCCGGTAGAACCGAAGATCACAAGCGCCTGAGTTGCGGTCAGATCGTGACCGTTCAGGTGCAGGCAGGCAATACCGGTCTTGGCAGCGGGTGCCTGTATAAAGTTTGCAGTACCGGTGTAATTGATGTTCTCAGACAGGTAGTAGTGAGCGTCGCTGGCCAGCTGGCCGATGCCGGCTGTGCCGTGAGCAGCCTGGGTAACAGCTGTCCACTCGACTTCCTTCTGGCAGACGTTGCACCATGCCTTGTTGCCTTCGGTGAATTTCAGATCATCGTTGAACTTGGGCTCTTCAGGCTCCGGATCGGGCTCAGCGGGCTTCACGCCGGTGGACAACGCATTGTCCACCACGGTGATGTCCTTGTAGCCTTCCACAGGGTGGAAGTACTTGGCATAGTCGTTTGCCTTGTTGCTGGCCTCGGTGAATACGCCGGTTGCCTTAACAGTGATGGATGCGTTCTTAGTCAGACCACCCAGAGTAATCTTCACTTCGGGATCAAACTCGAACTTCTCAATCACAGTATCACCGGAAACGGTGAAGTTATTGCCTGCGGACAGGTACACGCCGCTGACCTTTGCGTCGATCAGGTTGACGGTGGTGGTGTAGGTGCCGCCGTTGGCGATGACACGCAGTCTGCCGCCTTCAATGGTAGCGCCCTGGACGGTCAGAGCAGAGCTGCACAGACCGGACTTGCTGACGAATACTGCAGGACCGGTGCCGGAACCGATGACCTTTACATCCTCGTACAGATGGATCTTACCGCCGTTGGCCCAAATGGCAATCACGCTGGCAGCAGCTGCTGCTTCCGGCTTCTGGTAAGTGCCGCCGTAGAGGTTGATGTTGCTTGTTTCCTGACTGGTATTGACATGGATCGTTGCACCCTGGTTGGCGGTTGTCTTACCACCGGTAACGATGCCGTTGCCCATCACATTGATAGTGCCGGTATAACCCTGGATCACAATCGCCTGGGTAGCGGTCAGATTGTGACCGTTCAGGTGGAAGCATGCTGCGCCAGTCTTAGAATTGGGCGCAATAACAAAGTTATCGGTGCCGGTGTAGGTGATATCCTCAGCCAGGTAGTAGTGACCACCGCTGGTCAGGTAACCCAGGCTGGTTGTGCCATTGGCATTCTGGGTAACAGCTGTCCACTCAACTTCTTCCTTACAGACAGGACAGATAGCCTTGGTGGTGCCTGCTGCAAACTGCAGGTTGGAATTGTCAAACTTCGTATCGGTGGGAGTGTCATTACCCTGCTCTGTAAACAGGGCGTCATCCACAACAACGGGAGTCTTGTAGCCTTCCACACCCTTGAAGTAAGCAACATATTCATTTGCCTTGCTGCTGGTGTTGGTGAATACACCGGTTGTCTCAACGGCAATGGATGCGTTCTCCGTCAGCTTGCCCAGGTTGATCTTAACGCCGCTGTCAATCTTAAATCTATCAATGATCAGATCACCGGCAACGCTGACAGCGTCAGTAGCGGACAGGGAGATTTGTTCAATCTTTGCATCTGCCAGGTTAACCTCCGTGTCGAAGCCGGAGTTGGCGTTTGCGATGATACGAACGATATCTCCCTCAATGGTCGAGCCCAGGATATTCATCACAGAGTCGCAGAGTCGGGAGTTATTGACACGTACAGCGTGACCGCCGCCGAAGCCGATGACCTTAACATCTTTATACATGTTAAGCTTGCCGCCGTTGGACCAGATGGAAATAACACTGGCTGCATCGTTGCCTGCTACCTTGGTGTAGGTGCCGCCGTAGAGGTTGATGGTGCCGGTAGCATAGTTGGTGTTTACATTCACTGCGGCACCCTGACCGCCA
>JAZSPA010000028.1:0-35426 GCA_045537165.1 Faecousia sp. | reverse complement strand
CCGATATGATGGGCCTGGTTGGCCGTCTGGGTAAGGTTCTGGGCCCCAAGGGTCTGATGCCCTCCCCCAAGGCTGGCACCGTCACCCCCAATGTTGGCGCTGCTGTTCAGGAAATCAAGGCCGGTAAGGTCGAGTACCGTCTGGACAAGACCAACATCATCCACTGCCCCATCGGCAAGGTTTCCTTCGGCGCTGAGAAGCTGACCGAGAACATGGATACCCTGATGCAGGCTGTTGTTAAGGCTAAGCCCGCTGCAGCTAAGGGTCAGTATATCCGGTCCTGCGTGGTCGTTTCCACCATGGGCCCCGGTGTTAAAGTTAACACCGCCAAGTATTCCTAATTAAGATCATACTAAAACGCCCGGAAGCTCAGGCTTCCGGGCGTTTAGTATTATTTATCCAAGCAGTAACTTGTCGTCCGCTTCATCAGAACCGCTGGCCTGACTAAACAAATTCAGCAGCTGTTCCACAGTAAGATTCTTCTTTTCTTCGCCGGACACATCTACAACGACTTTACCATCATACATCATGATAAGCCGGTTGCCGTAAGCAATGGCATCACGCATATTATGGGTTATCATTAATGTAGTCAGGTTATTTTTTGAAACAATCTTTTCTGTAACATCCAAAACCTTCGCTGCCGTCTTAGGGTCAAGCGCTGCCGTATGCTCGTCCAAAAGGAGCAGTTTGGGTTTCTTAAGGGTGGCCATCAAAAGGGTCAGAGCCTGGCGCTGGCCGCCGGAGAGCAGGCCTACCTTTGCGGTCATCCGATCCTCAAGGCCAAGATCCAGGATCTTCAGCATTTCTTTATATTCTGCGCGCTCAGCCTTTGTGATACCGGGAAGCAATGTGCGGACTTTACCGCGGCGAGCAGCCAGAGCCATATTCTCTTCGATCTGCATGGTTGCTGCAGTACCCATCATCGGATCCTGGAACACACGACCGATGTACTGCGCCCGCTTATGCTCCGGTAAGTGGGTCACATCCTTGCCGTCAATATAAATCTTACCCTCATCAACCTGGTATGCGCCGGAAACAGAGTTCATTAAGGTACTCTTGCCTGCACCGTTACCTCCGATGACCGTAACAAAATCGCCGGGCTTCAAGTGTAAGCTAACCCCTTGCAATGCCCGCTTTTCATTGATCGTGCCGGAATTAAAAGTCTTGTAAATATCCTTTATTTCGAGCATGCCGGCACCTCCTTCTTATGCTTTTTAGGATGTGTGCCACCTAGATTAGACACAGCCAGGAAGATAGCAACGATGGTAGCGGACATCAGCTTTAGATACTGAGAATCCACCTTTAGCAAGGTCAGAACTGCCTGGATCACGATATAGTAGATAATCGCGCCAAAGCTCACTGCAAGCAGCTTCAATGAGAAATTCTTGAATAGCTTTCCAAAAATTACATCACCAATGATAATAGCAGCTAAACCAATAACAATAGCGCCGCGACCCATATTGATCTCAGCATTGCCGTTGTACTGGGCAAACAGTGCGCCAGATACAGCCACGAGACCGTTTGCGATCATCAAGCCGATCATCTTATTGACATTTGTGTTAATACCCTGAGCGCGAGCCATATGTTCGTTTGCACCGGTAGCGCGAATAGAAGCGCCACGCTCTGTGCCAAAGAACCAATACAGCGCAGCAATAATGACAACCGTAAAGATACCAACCATAATGGGCGGATACAGGAAGATAGGCTTCGAGCCGTTCAGAGCCTTACTCAGGTACATTGCGGATACCAACAACTCGCTATTACGGGCAGGAATGGTCAGCGTAGAAATCAGCTCACCGGACTGCAGGCCCATTACGATCATATTAACCGTCCACAAAGCCAACTGAGTCAAAATACCGGCCAGAATTGCGGGAATTTTACAAACCGTGTGCAGGAAGCCGGTAACAGCGCCAGCCAGCATACCCGCCAGAAATGCGCATACCATAGCCAACCAGGCAGGCTGCCCCATAGCGATCATCACGATGCAAACCGCACCTCCGGTACAAAACGAACCATCCACTGTCAGGTCAGAAAGATTTAATATCTTATAGGTAATATACAGACCAATGGCCATAATGCCCCAAATAAGGCCCAGAGACAGCACACCGGGAAGTGCACTTCCAAAATTTAATAATCGTTCTAAATAAACGGACATATTCAAGCATCCTTACATATATTTATAAAAGCCAACAGGGCAAGATGCTGCCATCTTGCCCGTATTGGTTCAGTTAGCTAATCTTATCGTAGCCATCCAGAGGTGTGATACCCAGAGTATTGCACACGTCTTCATTATAAAGGTAAGCGACCTCCTGTACATAACGGATCGGCATATTCGTAATGTCTGCACCATCGCGAAGGATCTCTACAGCCATTTGGCCGGTCAGGACGCCCAGATCATAGTAATCAATGGACATGGTCGCAACGCCACATCCCTTACAAGTAGCAGACTCACCGGCGATGATGGGAACACCTGCCGGAATACAGACATTGCCGATCGCACTGGCATAAGTAGCCGCTGTATTGTCTGTAGGAATGTAAATAGCATCCGAGTAATTGGCAGCCTCTGTAGTAACTGCCATCATATCACTGGTGTCAGAGAAGGCAAACAATTTGCACTCAAGGCCCTTACCCTCCAGGTATGCCTTGACCTCATTTACCTGATACTTGGAGTTTGCTTCGGCATTACAATACAGCAGACCGACCTTTTGTGCATCAGGAACCCAGTCAAGGATCATCTGCGCCTGCATCTGAAGATCAGCAAGATCAGAAGTACCGGAAACGTTGATGCCACCTTCAAACTTATCAAGGCCAAGAGCAACACCGTACTCCGTTACAGAAGTACCCAAAACAGGAATAGAATCCGTTGCGTTATACGCGGCAGCAACGGCAGGCGTTGCATTCGCCATAATCAAATCCACATCGGAAGAAACAAAGCCGTTAATAATCGTAGAACAGTTGGTAGCTTCACCGGCACCATCCTGTAGATCAAAAGTAACGTTATCGCCAAAAGCCTGCTTCACTGCGTCCATAAATCCCTGTGTAGCTGAATCCAATGCAGGGTGAGGCATATACTGGCAAATACCGATCACATACTTGCCGTCATCAGCTTCAGGTGCAGAGCAGGCGGTCAGACCTGCAATCAGGGCAAATGCGCAAATCAATGCAACAATCTTTTTCATATTTCTTCTTCCCTTCTCATCACGATTCCCGTGATTTATTGCGTAATTATATCATCCGGCGCACTGTTTTGTCAACGGATTTTCCGCATTCCGTGGACATTTATACACCGCAGACGAACAAGCGGCAATATTACGTGCGAAATATGTACAATATGACAACACTGTACTACACATTTAAATATAAACAAAAAAATCTTAAAATAAGGCTTGACATAATGAGGAAAATGCACTATAATACATGAGTTGCCAAAGACAGCAGGTGGCTTAGGCTATAAATCCTGCCGAGGTGCGCTGATAGGATTATTTGCGTGTCTTTCTGTCTTGTGGCAGGAAGACACTTATTTTTTTCGGAGGTGAAAACACAATGCCCAACGCAAAGGTTCTTGAGAGCAAGAAGGCAGCTGTTGAAGCTCTGTCCGGCAAGATCAAGGAAGCTACTTCCGTTGTTTTTGTTGACTACAGAGGCATCACTGTTGCTCAGGATACCGAGCTGCGTAAGCAGTTCCGTGAGGCTGGCGTGGAATACTCCGTTGTTAAGAACACTCTGACCCGTTTCGCAACCAAGGAAAACGGTTACGACTTTGACGAGGTTCTCAACGGCACTACCGCTATGGCCAGCACCACCGGCGACCCCATCGCTCCCGCTCGTATCGTATGCGAGTTCGCCAAGAAGAACAAGCTCCCCCTGAGCATCAAGGGTGGTATTGTTGAAGGCAGCGTTCTGTCCGCAGACCAGCTCAATGGTTTCGGCGAACTGCCCAGCAAGAACGCTCTGGTCGCTTCTGTGCTTGGTACTTTCCTGGCACCTATCTCCAGCCTGGCATTCGTCCTGGATCAGATTCGTGTCCAGAAGGATGGCGGCGCTCCTGCAGAAGCTGCAGAAGCATAATTTACTCGTAAACTAACAAACAAAAACAAACATTTATTTTTAGGAGGATATTACAATGGCTAGTGAAAAAGTCACTGCTCTCGTAGAGGAAGTTAAGGGTCTGACCGTTCTGGAGCTGTCCGAACTGGTTCACACTCTGGAGGAAGTTTTCGGCGTTTCCGCCGCTGCCGCTGCTGTTGCCGGCCCCGCTGTTGCCGCTGCTGCTGAGGTTGAGGAGAAGACCGAGTTCGACGTCATCCTGAAGGATGCCGGCGCTTCCAAGCTGAACGTTATCAAGGTTGTCCGCGCTGCTACCGGCCTGGGCCTGAAGGACGCTAAGGATCTGGTTGATGCTTGCCCCAAGACCCTGAAGGAAGGCATTTCCAAGGAAGATGCCGAGAAGCTGGTTGCCGAGCTGAAGGAAGCTGGCGCTACTGCCGAGCTGAAGTAATTTTACTTCACTACACAAAGAAAACAGCCGCCGGTAGTACTGGCGGCTGTTTTAATCTTCTTAGGAGGCTGTTATGGAACAAATCGTTGCATTTTTCCAATCATTGGATCTTGACTACAGCTCTTTAGGCATAACAGCAGGCATTTTACTGCTGGGAAGTCTTATTTTCGGCTCTATTGGCAGATTCGTTTTCGGCAAGCACTCCGTTTTAGCGGATTCTGCATCATCCACCTTCGGCATTTTATCCGTTTATGTTGTTGCCTTCGTTCTGTGCTGCAGCAATGTAAATATCGAATGGATCTCCCTGCCCTTTTTAACGCTATCCAACGACGGCGCTTTTGTCTTTTCTTTTGCCGGTTGGGACTATCGCACCATTTGCGGGCAAGTGCTCAATATGGTAATTCTTTCCTTCTTTATGAATCTTTTAGATCGCTGGCTTCCAAAAGGCAAAAATATATTTACCTTCCTGTTTTTCCGGCTGATCTGTATCGGCGGCGCTGCTATAAGCTATACGGCTGCAATATTTCTTATGAACCGATTTCTCCCTATCGACTTTATGCTGTATGCACCTGCGATCCTACTGGGTATCCTGGTGCTGATGTTGGCTACCGGCGCGCTGAAAGTGATCGTAGGTGTGTTGCTAAGCACAGTAAATCCCCTAATCGCAGCTCTTTATACCTTTTTCTTTGCAAATATCATTGGTAAACAGGTAACAAAGGCTGTTTTCACCACGGTACTGATGACCGTATGCGCCTATGTATTGGACTATCTGCAAATTGCTTATATTCCTTTCAGTAGCGATGCATTAATAATCTTTGTTCCTTGCCTGCTGATAATTCTGGTAATTTGGCGCATACTAAGAAAAATTTTCTGAAACAAATCGAAATTTCTTGCAATTTGTATTTTACAAATCCGCATTCTTGTATTATAATATTCCAGTGAAACTCACAAAACCTATTCTATCGAGATTGGAAGTGTTACTATGAGTCGGATGTTTGGTACTGTATCCATCGGACTCCGCGCCCCCATTATCCGCGAAGGCGACGATATGATCAAGATCGTCACCGAGACTGTTATGGAGGCCATGAAAGAAGACGGCCTTACCCCCAGAGACCGTGACATCGTTGCAATGACCGAGGCAATCGTAGCTCGTGCACAGGGCAACTATGCATCTATTGAAGCCATCGCAAAAGATGTGCGCAATAAGCTGGGCGGCGAAACAATTGGCGTTATCTTCCCCATTTTGAGCCGCAACCGTTTTTCTATTTGCTTAAAGGGTATTGCCTCCGGCTGCAAGAAGATCGTGCTGATGCTCAGCTACCCTTCTGATGAGGTCGGCAATCACCTGATCGATATGGATATGCTGGACAAAAACGGCATCGATCCTTACCGTGATGTTTTGACTGAAGATCGTTACCGCGCTCTGTTTGGTTATGTCAAGCACCCCTTTACCGGTGTTGACTATGTAGAATACTACAGCCAGCTGATCCGGGAATGTGGCGCAGAGGTGGAGGTTATCTTTGCCAACGATCCCAGAGCCATCGTCAAGTACACTAAGAACGTACTGAACTGCGATATTCACACCAGAGCCCGTACCAAGCGGCTGTTGAAGGCTGCCGGTGCTGAGCGTGTCTTCGGTTTGGACGAGATCATGACCGAGTCCATTGACGGCAGCGGCTTCAACGCCCGTTATGGCCTGCTGGGTTCCAACAAGGCAACCGAAACTACCATTAAGCTCTTCCCCCAGGATTGCCAGGATCTGGTTCTGGACATTCAGGCTAAGCTTCTGGAGATCACTGGCAAGCACATCGAAGTTATGGTTTACGGTGACGGTGCATTCAAGGATCCCGTGGGCAAGATTTGGGAGCTGGCTGACCCGGTGGTCTCCCCTGCCTATACCCCCGGCCTGGAAGGCACACCCAACGAGCTGAAGTTAAAGTACCTTGCTGATAACGATTTTGCTGACCTGTCCGGCAAGGCTCTGCAGGACGCCATCAAGGAGAAGATCCAGCAGAAGGACGGCTCCAGCCTGGTTGGTAACATGGCCGCTCAGGGTACTACCCCTCGCCGCCTGACCGACCTGATCGGCTCTCTGTGTGACCTGACCTCCGGCTCCGGAGACAAGGGCACTCCTATCGTTTATATTCAGGGTTACTTCGATAACTACACTACTAACTAATATAAAAATTCCTGCTGCAGAATCTGCAGCAGGAATTTTTTATGCGTTTAAGATCTTCTCGATCACAGGCTTTACCGCCTGGGTATCCACAGTTTCCATCAGGCCGTTATCATATGCTTCAGCGACCTTCGGATCAATAGGCAGACGAGCCAGCACCGGTAAATTAAATTCCGCTGCTGTAGCATCCAAATGGCTCTCGCCAAATACCTTGATTCGCTTACCGCAATCGGGGCATTCCAAATAGCTATAGTTTTCAACAAAGCCGAGTACGGGAATATGCATCATATTTGCCATCTTCACCGCTTTGGTAACGATCATGCTCACCAAATCCTGAGGGCTGGTAACGATCACAATGCCATCCACCGGCAAGCTTTGGAATACCGTCAAAGGCACATCGCCTGTACCGGGAGGCATATCCACGAACATATAGTCCACATCTTCCCAGATCACATCTGTCCAGAACTGCTTCACAGCGCCTGCGATCACAGGACCGCGCCACACTACAGGATCCGTGCTATTATCCAGCAACAGATTAATAGACATAACCTGAATGCCGCCCCGGGTCAATGCAGGATACAAGCCATCCTCATTCGCGCCCTGACACTCAGAGACACCGAATGCGGTAGGTGCGGAAGGGCCGGTGATATCCGCATCCAACACAGCCACCCTTTTGCCCTGACGGGCCATCTCAACAGCCAGCATAGAACTGACGGTGGACTTGCCTACGCCGCCCTTACCGGACACAACAGCGATCACCTTTTTCACGCTGGCTCTTTCATTTAACTTGGCAAGTAAGCTCTCTGCCTTGCGGTCTGCACAATCAGAACCGCAGGTAGAGCAGTTGCCGCTGCAATTACTCATTTTTCATACTCCTTTCAGCTTTGGGCCGCTTCCCACTGCTCCATCAGATCCAGCAGGCGCTCCTCTTCTTTTTCTTTTTCCTGTAAAAGCTTTGTAAGCTCCTGATAATCAGCTCCGCTTTTACCGATCTTATCATCTAATTCAGCAATCAGCTGCTCTTGTTTTTCGATCTCCCGTTCCAAACGGCGGATCAGTTTATCTACCTCTTTGGTGCCACCTTTAGGTTTTTCCTTCCTTGGTTTATCAACCATGACAGGCTGGGGTTTATGGATCGCCTCTTTTTCAAGGATGCTGCGGTACTTCTCATAACCGCAGGGATAATCCTTAATTGTGCCATCTTCCAGCACCCAAATACGCTGGGCAAACTTCTCAATAAAATACCGGTCATGAGAAACAAACAGGAGCGCACCTTCAAATTCGTCGATGGCAGCTTCGATCCATTCCCGGGAGGCGATATCCAAGTGGTTGGTAGGCTCGTCTAAAATCAGCAGATTGATTTTTTCATCCATAAGCATACATAGCCGCAGGCGGGATTGCTCGCCGCCAGACAGCTCGCAGACATGCTTGAACACATCTTCGCCCGAAAACATAAATGCGCCCAAACGGTCTCTGGCGGTCTGAGGGGAGCAATTTTTCTCATAAAGCATCGTGTCATACAAAGTACGTTCCGGATGCTCAAAATGGATGATCTGGGGAAGATACCCCCACTTAACTGTCGGACCAAACTGCACCTTTCCGGAAAAGTCCTCCTCATCCAGTAAACACTTAATAAAAGTAGACTTTCCGGTTCCGTTATCACCCAAGAGGGCAATCCGTTCACCGCCCTGCACGCGTAGTTCTACATCTGAAAACAACGTCCGCTCACCGAAGCTCTTTGCCATCTTCTTGGTTTGGAAGATCACATCACCGGCAAAATCCTTTTCACCAAAGGTTGCTTTCATCGTCTTTTCGGTTTTAGGGCGCTCTGTTTTCTGAATCCGTTCCATCCGGTGCTGAATAGACATCGCCCGGCGGTACAATGCCCGGTTATTGATGCCCCAACCCTTCATCCGCTCCACAGTATATCCCAACTGCTTCAGCTTGGCCTGCTCCTGCTCATAATGCTTCATCTGCAAATCAAAACGGGCCTGCTTTTCGTCAATATAAAACGAGTAGTTGCCGGAATAAAATTCGGCGTGGCCATCCACGATCTCGATTACACGCTGGGCAACCCGGTCTAAAAAGTACCGGTCATGGGAGATCGCCAAAACCGTACCCTTAAAGGTTTGAATATAGCTTTCCAGCCACTCCACGCTCTTTAAATCCAAGTGGTTTGTAGGTTCGTCCAATAAGAGGATGTCCGTTTTTTCCAGCAAAAGCCTTGCCAAATTCATCCGAGTCTTCTCACCGCCGGAAAGGCTGTCAAACAGTTGGCTGCGTTGAGCGGGGGTAATTCCAAGGCCGTTACAAACCTTGTCTGTTTCCACATCCATATCGTAGCCGCCGCCGGCCTGGAAGCGATTCACAAGATCATCGTATTCCCTGAGCTGTTCCGGAGTAGCATCGCTGCCCAACTGGGCTTCCAGGTGCTGCATTTTGGCGCGAATATGCAGCGTTTCCCGATAGGCAGAGCGCAGCACATCATCCACGGTATAGCCCTCAGGGAACTGGGGAATCTGAGAGATAAGTCCCAGACGCTTATTGGGATTGACATACACCTGACCGGAATCATAATCCATTTGACCGGTGAGTATCTTGAATAACGTTGTCTTGCCACAACCATTACGGCCGAGAATCGCTACCCGCTCCCCTTCCTGAATCTCAAAGCTCAGGTCGTCCAGGAGATTTTCTCCGATAACAAAGAACTTTATTAAATTTTTAACCGATATATCGATCATAGTTATCTCCTGATTACAGCTGGGAAACGATCTCCTTCAGCTCATCCAAGGTGTAGAAAATATTCAGAGCCTGCAGCAGCGCATTTGCGCTCATATGCTCCGGAAATTCCAATTTGGCTAATAAAATTTTCCGCTTTTGCGCGCTGTCTTTCCCGCCGGAAAGGCCTAGTGCGCAAAGATCCTGCTTGGTAATACCACCCTTTGTTGCAGCATCTATGTCAACTATCTCTGCGCCGCTGCGCTTAAGGGCATTTAAGATCACCTCTGGGGTCATCCCTTCCACACCAAGCTTGCCTTCCTTGCCGGGAGCAGCCTTTCTTTTTTCCTTACCGTAAACATCCGGTATATAGGCATGGAACAAATACTCACCGGGGATTGCGCCCTTCAGAAAGTTGCGGATCACAAATCCGCCCCCATCGGAATCGGTAAACACGATCAGCCCCCGTTCCCGGGCGACACGGCGCAGTAAAGAAAGCTGCGCCTTATCCTTCATAATACCAAAGCCGGAGGTCTCAAAAATAGGCGCATCCACGATCTGGGCAAGGGTATTTTTATCGTAGCGGCCCTCTACAACGATTGCCTGACGGATCTTAACCATTTCTAGCCTCCTGGGCCAGCTGCAGAATCAGAAGTTCTAACAGCTGCTGATCGTCACCGTTAGAGGTTTTGATCTTATAGTCCGTTTCCACGATCAAGGTCTGCGCCGTTTCGCAGAACACAGCAGATATCTTTCCTGCGTCCGTCATCGTCCTGCGGGCAGCATAATCTTTCATATTATAGAGCTTTTGCAGTTCGCTGGCAGGTCTGCCGTTTTCCAGCAGGATCTTTGCCATACTCAGCCGTCTGTAGTGGCTGCCGATCGCGCCCAAAATGGCAAGGGGTTCTTGCTGCATCTTAAATAGCTGTCGCAGCTTTAAGAGCGCAGCGCCGTACTGACCCTGAGAAAGGAAATTTGTGATCTGGAATACCACCGCATCCAGCACCGGCTCGACAACAGCGTCAATATCAGCCTGCACGATCTCATCAGCCTGACTATAAGCGCAAACCTTAGAAATCTCACCGGCCAATGCCGTCATAGTGCCACCGGTCAGCTCAATAAGGTATACACAAAGGTAATTGGAAATGCGCTTGCCTTCTGCAGCAAAATGACGGGCGATCCAGGCTACAAGATCTCTTTGCTCCTGTTTTTCAAAATTCACTACCGTTGCCACATCGTTAATGGCTCCCATCAGCTTCTGCTGCCGCTTATCCGGATTCCAGGCCGTTGTATTATAGGTGAAAACAACTGTACAATACTCCGGAATATCCCGAAATACCTCTATGAGCCGTTCCCGATCTGCTTCCGGGAGCTTGAACAGATCGATCTCATCCACCCAAATAAAGGTAGCATCTGCCATCATAGGCAGATTATCCACCGCATTGGCAAACTCCTGAACCGTAAAGTTCTCAACGGTAAACTTATGGAAATTGAAGGATTCCGTGAGCGGATCAATAAGCAGCTTCTTAATTTGCCCAAGGTAATGCTGGAGCAGGAAGTTTTCCTCACCGTGGAAAACGTACAGTCTGCCCAACGTCTTTTCTTTAATTGCCTTTTTCAGCAGCTGCAAACTGCTATGCTGGGTATCTCTTTCCACGTAAGTTCACCTCCTGAATATAATCGTTCCGTGTTCATCTGTACGATAAACAACACATCCAAACAGCTCCAGCCTATCCAGTGTTTTTTGCTCCGGATGGCCATAATAATTGTCTTTACCCACGGAGATCACAGCAATCTCCGGTTTTGTTCTGCGAAGCAGCTCCAGGCCTGTTGAATCATCAGAACCATGATGGCCTACGATAAGAATCTCTAAATCCGGCAGCGGAATCTGACGCAAAAGCTGCTCTTCTCCGGAAATATCTCGATCGCCGGTAATAAGTATATCACAGTTTTCTGCCTGAAACAAGATGCACATACTGGATTCATTGCCCTTTGCCCCATCAAATGCAGGAATTAACGTGATCTTACCGCTGCCGCAATCAAATTCTATAATTTTGTCCACAGAGATCTGATTTCCTTTGAAACCGCCCTCCAACTGAGGACGCAATTTATCTCTGTCCTCGCAATCCGGCAAATACAGTTTATCCGAATCAATTTGCACAAATAATGGCAGTAAGCCATTAACATGATCTTCATCGTAATGGGTCAATATAATGCCATCCAGCTTATAAATGCCCTGGTTCCACAATGCGCGCACAGCAATGTCAGCCGTTCCTTTCGGACTTGTACCGCCACAATCTACCATATAGCAGCTTTCGCCGCTTTGCAGCAAGACGCATTGACCTTGTCCTACATCGAGCACAGTAACACGGAAAGCATCTGCCCTGCCCTCCCCAGCGGTAACACCCACGCTCACGCCAAAGCAAAAACAAATGCACACCGCTGTTGCAATGATGTATTTCTTCTTGCTGAAATACAAAAGTGCAATGGCTGTGTAAAGAAATGCGATCCAAATAAGAATATAAATATTATCCGCCGGAATATAGGCAAACGGCACTTTTCCCAGGATAACAGCAACTGTGCTGACATAGCGCATAAGCCAGGATATTAACCATGCCAGCATACTGCCCATCGGCAGCCACACAGCGCCCAATATGCAGGCCGCTACGATACCATAAAATATATAAGTAACCGCCCACATTGTCAGCAAGTTTGACAGCACGCCAATCAAGCAAATGCCCTGAAAATGAATAGCAGATAAGGGCAAAGTGAATATCATAGCGCTGGAGGACACTGCCACAGATCCTGCAAACCAACGGATAAGCCTTGCTTTTATGTCCTTACCTTTGCCGCCACGCATCCACCTTGGCCGTAATAAGAAATTATGAATTGGCTGATACAGCAAAAAGATACCAGCCACGCAGCTGACCGACAGCTGAAAACTGATAGATGTAACAGTAACGGGATCTATCAGCAGCAAGACAAGCACCGCAACGCATAACGACGTAGGCGGATCATATTCCTGATTCAGCGCTAAAGCCAGGAGAATCAAGCATTGCATAATGCAGGCTCTGGTAACCGAAGGTGAAAAGCCGGCAACTGCAGCAAACAGGATAAGCACAGGTATACCCACGATCGCCGTGAACCACCGACGTTTTCCCGTCAAAACAGCAACCATAGAAAACAAGATGGAAACATGCAAACCGGAAACGGCAATAATATGGCGTATACCGCTGTTACGAAAACCTGTATCCACCTGAGCATTTAAGTCTGAGGTATCAGATAGCAGCAAAGCTTTTGCGAAGCCGCCGGTATCTTCAGGAAACATCCGGTCGATCAGATTTAAAATCTCATGGCGAAGATACGCCGGATAATACCGTGCAGGAACATTCTCTGATTTCAAATAGGTAATCTCACGTCCCGGAAACACCTGAAAATAAATGCCGCTGCTTTGCAAATAAGAAGGGTCATCGATTCCACCACGGCCGGTATAATACATCGTAAATTCGCCATCCAGCAAATCTCCGGGATAAACTTCATCTATACCGCCAAGATATACCCTTACTTTATACCGCCTATCCCCAATACTCAAATAGCCATCCGCTGCAATTCCGGAATTTGTTTCATAGGAATAATCGCATATCTCAATTTGTGTTTGAATCTTCTTACCATCAACTTCTCTGGCTGGGTTATGTACAATGGCATCCTGAGCCGTAAACACAAAGCATCCAAAGGCTAAGCCAGCCAATAACAGCGCAGCGATTCTTGTCCGTGCGCCATCATTGCTTAAAAGGTACAGAGCAAAACCCACAGCCAGAAAAGCAGCAGCGCAAAGCCACAGCCAAGCGCCGCAACCGATATATGCGCCTACAGCACATCCTGCTGCAAAGCCAATTGTAAACCACATCAGCTTACGCATAGGGTATTACTCCAATCTCTCTTTTTTATGGAATAGAGGGTGCTGCGGCTGCAGCACCCTCAAATTATCAATTCAGCTTGGAAGCTACAAAATCATCTACCATAGCCAAGGCGTTATCCAGCTTCAGAACATCCTTACCGCCGCCCATAGCGCTGTCCGGCTTGCCGCCGCCGCTTCCGCCGCAAGCAGTACATACCACCTTTACCAGTTCACCAGCCTTAATACCACGGCTGATAGCATCCTTACCGCAAACGGCCAGGAAGGTGATCTTATCGTCGTTCACAGCAGACAAAACAGCAACCACATTGGCAGCCTTATCCCGCAGGGTATCACCCATCTGACGCAGCTTATTGGCGTCTGCATCGGGCACATTAGCCGTCAGCACCTTAACACCGTTTACGTCGTGAGCACTTACCAGGAAGCGGTCAGCCTCACCGGCAGTTTCCTTAGCCTTGATGGATTCAATGGTCTTCTTTAGATTCTTGATCTCCTCCACCTGGCTTTCCAACTTAGATGCCAACTCTGCAGGCTTGGTCTTCAGAATGGCGCAAGCAGAATAAACTCTCTGGCGAGCCAATTCCATTTCGTTCAGGCAAGCTTTGCCGGTAATCGCCTCGATACGGCGGACACCGGATGCCACAGAGCCTTCGCTCTCAATGCGGAAAGGACCGACCTTAGCCGTATTATCCAAGTGCGTACCGCCGCAGAGCTCAATAGAATAGCCGCCCATATTAACCACACGAACCGTATCGCCATACTTTTCGCTAAACAAAGCCATAGCACCCATTTCCTTAGCTTCGTCAATGGGCATTTCACGAATGTCAATACCGTAGCCTTCCAGCACCGCAGACTGCACGATAGCATCGATCTTTGCCATCTCATCGGCAGTAACAGCGCTATAATGCGTAAAGTCAAAGCGCAAGCGGTCGGGCTCAACCAAAGAACCGGCCTGATGGACATGATCGCCCAGCACGGTCTTCAACGCCTTCTGCAGCAAGTGAGTAGCAGAGTGGGCGCGCATAATCGCCTTGCGGCGCTCTACATCAATGGAAGCCAGCACCAGGTCGTCCACCTTGATCGTACCAGCCATCATAACGCCGCTGTGCAGATACTTACCGCCCCTATCCTTCTGAACGTCAGTAACCTTGAAACGGCTATCACCAAGCAAAAGCACACCGTGGTCAGCTGCCTGACCGCCCATTTCGGCATAGAAAGGCGTCTTATCCAGCACAACGATACCCTTTTCACCGCCGGTGATAGAGCCGGTCACCTCGTCGCCTACACAAACTGCCAGCACCTTGGCTTCGCAGTTATATGCATCGTAGCCCACAAAATTGGTGGGGGTGTTATCCAGACCCAGGTCAATACCAGCCCAGCCCAGGTCGCCCATCTTCTTCCGATCCTCACGGGCGCGAGTGCGCTGCTCCTCACGGCACTGAACGTATCTTGCCATATCCACGCTCATGCCTTCGTCTTCCAGCATCTCCACAGTTAAGTCGATGGGGAAGCCGTAGGTATCCGCCAGTAAGAAAGCATCCTCACCGGAGAATACGTTATTGCTCTTTGCCTTATGCTCAGCCAGCTTTTCACCGAAGATACGCATACCAGTATCGATGGTACGGGCAAAATTTTCTTCCTCATTCTTAACCACCCGGATCACGTGCTCAGCACGCTCCGTCAGGTAGCTGTAGTGAGATTCATTTTCCTTAATAACAGTCTTTACAACCTCAAACAGGAACGGCTTATTCACACCCAGCAGCTTTCCGTGACGGGCTGCACGGCGGAGCAAGCGGCGCAGCACATAACCACGGCCTTCATTGGTGGGCTGCACGCCGTCAGCGATCATAAAGGTGGATGCGCGAATGTGGTCAGTAATTACGCGCAAGGAAACATCGGTCTTTACACTCTGACCGTAGGATGCGCCGGTAATAGCGGTAACGTGGTTGGTAATATTCATAACCGTATCCACATCAAACAGGCTGTTTACATCCTGGCATACGACAGCCAGGCGCTCCAGGCCCATGCCGGTATCAATGTTCTTCTGTGCAAGCTCGGTGTAGTTTCCGTTACCGTCATTATCGAACTGAGAGAACACGTTGTTCCACACTTCCATAAACCGGTCGCACTCACAGCCTACCTTGCAGTCAGGACTGCCGCAGCCATACTTTTCACCACGGTCATAATAGATCTCAGAGCAAGGGCCGCAAGGGCCGGAGCCGTGCTCCCAGAAGTTATCCGCCTTGCCAAACCGGAAGATGCGGTCAGCAGGAATGCCGATCTCCTCGTGCCAGATCTTGAAAGCCTCCTCATCGTTTTCATAGATAGAAGGATAAAGTCTATCCTCTTCCAGGCCAACTACCTTGGTCAAAAACTCCCAGCTCCAAGCGATGGCTTCGTGCTTAAAGTAATCGCCAAAGGAGAAGTTACCCAGCATCTCAAAATAAGTGCCGTGACGAGCGGTCTTGCCGATGTTCTCAATATCACCGGTACGGATGCACTTCTGGCAGGTGCACACCCGACGGCGGGGAGGCTCTACCTCACCCTTAAAATAGGGTTTCATAGGAGCCATACCGGAATTGATCAGCAGGAGCGACTGGTCATTCTGGGGAATCAGGGAAAAACTGGGCAAACGCAGGTGCTCCTTGCTTTCAAAAAAGCTCAGGAACATTTCACGCAGCTCATTTACGCCGTATGCTTTTTTACTCATTGGATCTTCCTCCATAAATCATTTGCAAAATAAAAAGTCGCCCCTGGAAATAGGGGCGACTCGAATCGCGGTACCACCCTAATTACAGGCCAAGCCTGCATCTTAGCTGCTCTGTAACGGGAGCGCCCGTCCCGGTCATCCCGGGCCGCTTGGAAGTGGCTGATCGTATCGTCTGCAAGGGGCTCGCACCATTCCCCTCTCTCTTGGGCAGCGCTTTACGGTCTCGTTTCCGCATCGCTTTTGCATTTCTTAGTTATTCTAACATAAAACCCGGATTTGTCAACGGTTATTCACAGTTTTTGCAAGAAATTCAGATATGCTCCTGCAGCCATTTCCGCAAATCTTCTCTTCCCTGCTCGCTCATAGGGAAGGTAGCAGAGCCTTCCATCTGGCTCTTCTCATAGCAAAACAATCCGTGCCAGAATTCAGCGGTTATGGTGCTGTTCTGCATATCCACTTCCTTACGGTTCAGCTTCACCACCTGTGGCACGATCCGAAAACGGAAAGCGCCGCAAGAACCGGTAAAGGAATTGTCCATAGCAAAGCTATGAAGGGTCGGCAAATAAAGCTCTTCCATATTAGTCAGCCATCAGCGCTTCCATCTCATCCAGCAGCTCGCCGAACAGGGACAGGGCCTGCTCCACGGGCTCGGGGCTGGTCATATCCACACCGGCATCCTTCAGCAAATCGATGGGGCTCTTGCTGCAGCCACCGGACAGGAAACGGATGTAATCCTTCACAGCGTTTTCGCCTTCTCTCAGCACACGTCTGGAAAGAGCAATCGCGGCAGAGTAACCGGTAGCATACTGGAATACGTAGTAATTCATATAGAAGTGAGGAATTCTTGCCCACTCCATAGCGATCTCGTCATCCACGATCATATCCGGGCCGTAGTACAGCTCGTTCAGGCGGCGATATTCTGCGCACAAAACGTCTGCAGTCAGCGTCTTGCCCTCTTCCACCATACGGCCGATATTCAGCTCGAACTCAGCAAACATGGTCTGGCGGTAGATCGTACCCTTAAACTGATCCAGGAAATGGTTGATCAGGTAAGCCCGCTCCTTCTTGCCGGTGGTCTTGCCAAGCAGATGCTCCATCAGAAGAGCCTCATTAAAGGTGGAAGCTACTTCTGCCACGAAAATCACGTAACCGGAATCAATGGGGTTCTGATACTTGTGGGAATGGTAAGAGTGCAGTGCGTGACCCATTTCGTGAGCCAGGGTAAACTGACTGTCCAACGTTCCGGAGTAGTTCAGCAGCACATAGGGATGGTTAGGAGCGCCGGCAGAATATGCGCCGCTGCGCTTGCCCTCGTTCTGATAAACGTCGATCCAGCGGTTATCAAAGCCTTCCTTTAGCACCTTGCGGTAATCTTCACCCAAGGGAGCCATGGCATCATAAACAGTCTGCTTAGCCTGCGCAAAGGGGATCTTCGCATCTGCATCGGGAACCAAAGGGGTATAAATATCGTAGAAATGCAGCTCATCCACGCCCAACAGCTTCTTGCGCAGACGTACATAACGATGCATCTTATCCACATTCTTGTGAACAGCCTCGATCAGGTTCAAATACACAGAAGTAGGCACATTGGTACGATCCAGAGCAGCTTCAAAAGCAGAAGGATACTTTCTTGCATCAGCAAAGAACTTCAGCTGCTTATTCTGAGCATTCAGCAGGCCAGCAGCCGTGTTCTTAAAGTCAGCAAAGCTGTGGTACAGGCTCTCGTAAGCGTTCTTACGTAGCACACGGTCAGGGCTTTCCTCGCAGGCAACAAAGGTACCCTGAGAAACGGCATGTGCCTTGCCCTCGCTGTCCAAAGCGTCAGGGAACTTGATGTCAGCATCTGCGAACATGCCGTAAACATTATCGGGGGTCTGGGCCATTTCACCGGCGGCAGCCAGCAGCTTTTCTTCCGCGGCAGAAAGCACGTGCGCCCTACGGCGACGCATATTGGTCAGGTAGCGACGATAGCGCTCCAAGGCAGGGCAAGCTTTATAGAAACTATCTAAAGTCTCATCGGAAATAGCCATGATCTCCGGAGTTTCAAAGCTGGAAGCAGCGCTAAGGGCAACCACAACGCTCATAAACTTACCTACCATGGCCTGATAAGTAGCATTCCGAGTGTCCTCGTCAGACTTACGCATACAGTAATTGGCCAGCAAGCTGATCTTCTCATTGACCTGCTCATTCTTCTGCATATAATCATACAGAACTTCACCGCTCTGGCCCAGTCGGCCGGCAAAGCTAGCAACTTCCTTCTGCACCTCAGCCAGAGTAGCAAGTTCTGCTTCCCAAGCTGCGTCAGAAGCAAACATATCTTCGGTGGCCCAGGTATCCTCTACCGGGATCTCGCTGCGCTTTCTGATCTTTTCCATAGACATTCCTCCTGTTAATAAAATATAAGATAAGTATAACACAGGACGCAAAAAAAGCAATACCTTGCAAATACTGCTAGTGTGTGTTATATTACTTCCCGGTGATTTTATGACAAAACAAATTCGTGGCGCTCTGATCCTGCTCCTTGCAACCACAATATGGGGCTCTGCCTTCGTTTCCCAAAGCGTCGCTATGGAACACATGGGGCCTTTCGCATTCCAAGCTGTCCGTTGCTTTTTGGCCGTGATGGTTCTTATGCCTGCAGCTTGGATCTATGACCGTACGCAGGGGCAAAAAAGCTTTATGAAAGAATGGAAAAACAAAAAGCTTTGGAAAGCCGGTCTTTTATGCGGCATTCCTTTGTTCCTTGCCTGCAATCTTCAGCAGCTGGGTCTTGTGGATACCGGCGCAGGCAAGTCCGGGTTCCTGACGGCGATGTACATTGTGATCGTTCCCATTATCGGCCTGATCCGTAAAAAACCTTTTTCCCCGCTTATCCCTGTCAGTGTTCTAATGGCTGTTGCAGGGTTATATTTCTTGGCAGGAACAACCGGCAGCTTCGCCATTTCTGATCTATTGTTACTGGGCTGCGCATTAATGTTCGCTGTACAAATCACATTCATAGATATTTTTGCTCAGGATATTGACCCCATCCGCCTTAACGCCATCCAAGCCTTCGTCAGCGCTGTACTATCCGCCATTGTAATGCTCTTTACCGAACAACCCAAATTTACAGATATTTGGAACTGTTCCCTGCCCCTTATTCACGTAGGTGTGCTATCCATGGGCGCAGCCTATACGATGCAGATCATCGGTCAAAAAGACTTAGAGCCCTCCTCAGCATCGCTGATTATGAGTATGGAATCCGTCTTTGCGTTGCTTTTTGGGTGGATATGCTTAAACGAATGGCTTTCCAGCGCCGAATGGATCGGCTGTGTTCTCATTTTTGCAGCGGTGATCCTCTCCCAAATCAATGTTAAGAAAAAGACAGCTCCGGTCAACTGACCGGAGCTGTTTCTTATTTGTTTTTCGCTTTGTCTGCCAAAATGATTCTCTTCATTGCCTCAATACCCACCTTGACAGCACCGGAGGTATCCTCCGTCATAGGCATGTGCATTCCAAGCTTTTCCCGCTCCTGATTCCACACCACATGGAAGCAGCTGCCGCAGCGAACACCCAAGGCAGCGGCCACCACAAAGAGCGCGGAAGACTCCATTTCGCTGGATTTTACACCCAGACGCTTCCAGCTTTCCCACTTCTGCAAAAGCTCATAAGAAACCGGGGATTTTTCTGGAGCGTGCTGGCCGTAGAAGGCGTCTTTACACTGAACGATACCCACGTGGGTGCGGTAACCCAGCTCCTCACTGGCCGCCTTCAGCGCCGCAGTAATGTCAAAATCTGCCACAGCCGGAAACTCAATAGGGGCGTATTCCAAGGATGTATGCTCAAAGCGGATAGAACCTGTCGCCACAACCACATCACCGGGGCAAACATCCAACGCAATACCGCCGGTTGTACCAACACGGATAAAGGTATCAGCGCCGATGGCTGCCAGCTCTTCCATAGCAATAGAAGCAGAAGGGCCGCCAATGCCGGTGGAGCACACAGAAACTTTTTCACCGCAGAGCGTACCGGTATAGATATTATACTCTCGGTTCATACCGATGTGGACAGGATCGTCAAAATACTGAGCGATGGATTCGCACCGGCCCGGGTCACCGGGCAAAAAACAGTAACGGCCTACATCGCCTTCTTTGCAATGAATATGGAACTGCATACCAATATCCTGCATAACAAAACCTCCTATAAGAGTTTACAACTATTATAGCAAAAGCGAACTATGATTGCAAGACTAGAACAAGCTGATCTGATTGGTATCGGGCAGACTGCCAAAGGCGCCGGCCTCCTTGAGCATTTGAATATGGGTCTTGGAAACCTTGGGACAGGCAGCCGCTACCTCTTCGATGGACATAAACTGCTTATTTTTCCGCCCCTCTACAAGATCTTTTGCCGCACTTTCGCCAAGACCAGAGATGGCCACAAAGGGCGGCAGCAGCTTGCCATCCTTAAGAACGAACTTGGTGGCATCGCTTTCGTACAAATCTATGGGCAAAAATTCAAAGCCACGCAAGTAAAACTCATAAGCCACTTCCAATGTAACCAACAGGTTCTTCTCCTTGTCCGTAATGCTTTCCTGAGAATCCAGGCCCTTGATATGCGCCTTGACCGCCTCCATACCCTGAGCCATCATCACAGCGTCAAAAGCGCCCTTTTGGCTGCGGCGATAGAAATACGCAGAGTAAAAAGCTAACGGATAGTTTACCTTAAACCAGGCGATACGGAAGGCCATCATAACATAAGCCACCGCGTGGGCCTTGGGGAACAAATAAGCGATCTTCTTGCAGGATTCGATATACCAACCGGGCACACCCGCATCGATCATTTCCTGCTCAGCGCCCTCAGGAAGTCCCCTGCCCTTACGGACAGATTCCATGATCTTAAAGGCTCGCTTCTCCGGCAGACCGCAGGAGATCAGGTAGATCATAATATCGTCACGACAGCCTATTGTCTGATCCACCCTGGCAGTACCGGAAACGATCAGATCCTTCGCATTACCCAGCCACACGTCTGTTCCGTGGGTATAGCCGGAGATACGCACCAAAAAATCAAACTTCTCAGGCTTAGTATCCAGCAAAACTTCACGGGTAAAACGGGTGTTAAACTCCGGCACAGCTACCGCACCGGTAGGGCCGAGAATGGGGTCATTCTCATAACCAAGCACCTTAGAAGAGGTAAAAATGGACATTGTTGCCTTATCATCCAAGGGGATGGTCTTGGCATCCACGCCGGTTAAGTCCTCCATCATACGGATCATGGTAGGGTCATCATGACCCAGCATATCCAGCTTCAGGAGGTTTTCTTCCATGGAGTGGTACTCAAAATGGGTAGTAATGGTAGTAGAGTTGGGTTCGTCAGCAGGGTGCTGCACGGGGCAGAAATCCCAAATCTCATTTTCCGCAGGGATAACCACCAGGCCGCCGGGGTGCTGTCCGGAAGAACGGCGCACATCCACGCAGCCGGAAACCAGACGGTTTTCCTCCGCCTTACCAACACGAACGTTTCTCTCGTCCAGATAATGTTTAACAAAACCAAAGGCAGTTTTATCTGCCACCTTACCAATCGTACCTGCCCGGAACACATTATCCCTTCCAAACATTTCGGTACAGTAAGCATGGGCGTTTGCCTGATATTCACCGGAAAAGTTCAGGTCAATATCCGGCACTTTGTCGCCGCCGAAGCCAAGGAACGTTTCAAAAGGAATGTTAAAGCCTTCCTTGGCAAAGGGCGTGCCGCACTTGGGGCATACCCCATCCGGCAAGTCCGCGCCGCACGCATAGCCTTCCGGCACATCGAAAGTGGTATATTTACAGTTTTCGTTAGGGCAGCGGTAATGGGGCGGTAAGGAGTTAACCTCCGTAATACCGGACATATAGGCAACAATAGATGAGCCAACAGAGCCACGGGAACCGACCAAGTAGCCGTTTTCCAAAGAATTCTGCACCAATCGCTGGGCAGAAATATAAATAACGTCGTAATGGCAGCTGATAATATCGTGCAGCTCTGTTTCCACACGTTTTACGATCAGCTCCGGCGGATTTTCGCCGTAAAGCCGGTGCATCTTGCCGTAAACCAGATTTTTCAGCTCTTCGGCAGAGTTTTCAATTGTCGGGGCAAATAGATTATGGGGCACAGGACGGATGGTCTCACACATATCTGCGATCAAGTTGGGATTGGTGATAACGATCTGTCTGGCCTTCTCTTCGCCCAGGTAAGAAAACTCATTGAGCATATCATCCGTTGTACGGAAATACAGCGGATTATCCTTGTCACAATCCTTAAAGCCTTTAGATGCCAGCAGAATATGACGGAAGATCTCATCTTCCGGATTCAGGAAGTGGACGTCACCGGTAGCAACCACCATCTTACCCAGCTCTTCGCCGATTCGCACCACTGTGCGGTTAATATCCCGCAGCTGCTCCACCGTCTGAATATCGATCTTCTCATCTTCGATCATAAACATATTGTTGGCGATGGGCTGCACTTCCAGGAAATCATAGAAGGATGCCAGACGCTTTAACTCATCATCACTCTTCTTATCCAGAATCGCCTGTATCAGTTCACCGGCTTCACAGGCAGAGCCAATGATCAAGCCCTCACGAAGCTTCATAAGCTCCGACTTGGGGATACGGGGAACACCCTTAAAATACTTCAGGTTGGAATCTGAAATCAGGTGGTACAGATTGCGAAGACCAAGCTGGTTCTTGGCAAACAGAATAATATGCCGGGCTTTGCGGTCGAAAATTCGGTGCTGCCCTGCACGCAAAACTTCCATGGCGGGATTCACCTGACCAAGCCGCTCTATCCCTTTTTCTTTAAGCATAGCGATGAATCGGCACATAATCAGACCGCAAGTCACCGCATCGTCAGCCGCCCTGTGGTGATTGAAATCCGGCAGGCTCAAAGCATTGGAAACGATATCCAGCTTAAACTTATTGAGCTGGGGCATCAGGTTCTGGGAAAGGATCAACGTATCTGCAGAGGTAAAGTTATAAGTAAGTCCCAGCTGGTTGCAGGCAGCCCGGATAAATCCGGTATCAAAATCCGCATTGTGAGCAACCAATAAACGGTCTCCTACAAATTCCAGGAACTTAGGCAGCACTTCATCGATGGTGGGTGCGCCAACGAGCATACTGTCCGTGATGCCGGTAAGCTCGATCACCTTATCGCTAAGCTTGCACTTGGGGTCTACAAAGGTCTGGAAGCGGTCAACTTCCTCACCGTTTTTCATAATGACCGCACCGATCTCAATGATTCGGTCTTTGCGGGAAGAAAGACCGGTGGTCTCCAGGTCAAATGCCACAAACTCCTCATCCAGGGGGCAGTCCTTGCTGCCGTGAACTGCGATCCGGTCATCCACATCGTTGACGTAATAACCCTCACAACCGTAAAGGATCTTGATAGGCTCGTCCGTACCGGCCACCTTCGGGGTCTTTTTGCCCTCCATCACGTGGAGCGCATCGGTAAAGGAATAAACACAGCCGTGGTCGGTAATCGCAACTGCCCGATGACCCCAGGCAGCCGCCTGACGGATGGCGTCTTCTGTTTTGGTCAGCGCATCCATGTTGCTCATGGAGGTATGCAAATGCAGTTCTACACGCTTTTCACCCTCAGCGGTATCCTTCCGGGTCTCCATACTGCCGGGCATAATATCGTCAGGGCGCAGCACCATTTCGCCGTCAAAGCGGTTTTCGGTCATTCTGCCCCGCACCTTCAAAACAGAGCCAACCTTGATGTTATCTAAAATAGGCTTTGCCTCTTCTGCGCTCAAAAAGCGGGTAACCCGCACAGAACCGGCCAGGTCAGTCATATCAAAGGAAATTACCCATGCGTTATTCCGGGGCTTTTCCTTATTATCCACGGCAAAAACGCGGCCCTCTACCACCACGCTGCCCATATCCAGGTTCAGCTGGTTCATGCTGACCGGTGCTGTTTTGAAGGGGCGACCGAAGATTGCGCCTTCCGGTTTCACGGGGGCAGCTTTTTCAGCCACCTTGGCTCTGGGCAGCTCACGGATCATCTGGGAGCGCATATCTTCCATAGCGTCAAACAAAGCCTGTCCGGTAAGTTCCTCACCAACAACGATCTCAATGGTAGGCGCAACGCCGAAAAGCGCTTTGATCTTATTGGTAACATAGGGAATGCACTCTGTAAGCATATCCTTTCCGTTAGCCTTCAGCTGAACCTTCAGGTTATGCTCTTCCCACAGCCAGGAAGCGCCGGCCAGAGAACCTCTGGTAATGGGCTTTTGCTCCACGAACATACCCATGAGTTCAGCAGGCTCAATGGCTGTCAACTGGGCAGCAGGAAACTGCGCAGTAACGAGCACTTTGTGAAGTCCGTAAATCCCGCAGACCTCGTTACAGGCCTCATCCAGCAGACGCTTAGGAATATATGTATCACCATGAATATGCAGGCTGACAGTCCGCTCCTCCGGATCAATATCCGCAGCGGAAACGGCCGCCTGAGATAGCATCCCGTTTAGGGGCTCAGGCGGCGCATAGTCCGGAAACATATTCAAAAAACTTACTTTCTCTTTCATGAGTTCCTCAAAGTTCTTCGATTCTCTTTAATAAGGCCGGTAACAATTCGTCATAAGGCAGCTTTGCCACCTGCTGACCTTTTTCAAACAGCATACCGCAGCCGTCACCGCCGGCGATGCCGATATCCGCCTCACGGGCTTCGCCAGGGCCATTAACCGCACAGCCCATAACGGCAACCGTAAGGGGCTTTTCGCAGTTTTTAAGGGCTTCATCCACCTGATTAACAAGGCCAATCAGGTCGATTTTTGTTCTGCCGCAAGTGGGGCAGGAAATGATGTTCACGCCCTCTTTCCGAAGTCCCGCTGCTTTCAAAATATCTTTAGCGGCATATACCTCTTCCACCGGGTCATCGGTCAGGCTCACCCGAATGGTATCGCCAATGCCGTCCAGCAAAAGCGCACCAATACCCATAGCGGATTTCATAAGGCCCATCTTCACAGGACCGGTCTCCGTTACACCGATGTGAAGCGGATAATCACACTTACTGCGGAAAAGACGGGCTGCAGCAACCATGGTAGGAACAGTAGAAGATTTCATAGATACACAGGTATCATAAAAACCGAACTTTTCCAGCAGCTCCAGGTGCTGAAAAGCGCTTTCTACCAGCGCTTCTGCCGTAGGGTGGCCGTACTTTTCCAAAAGCTTTTTGTCCAGGCTGCCGCCATTCACACCAATGCGGATGGGGATGTTCTTTTCTTTACAAGCAGCAACCACCGCCTGCACATTTTCCTCGCCGCCGATGTTGCCGGGATTAATGCGGATCTTGGATGCGCCTGCTTCGGCAGCGCCAAGAGCCAGCTTATAATCAAAGTGAATATCTGCTACCAAGGGCAGCGGTGATGCAGCACAGATCTCACCGAAAGGTGCGATGGCGCTTTTATCAGGAATGGCAAGGCGTGCGATCTGGCATCCGGCTGTGGCAAGCTGCTTGATCTGATCAAGAGAACCTTCCACATCGGTGGTCTTGGTATTGAGCATAGACTGGATCGCCACAGGCGCGCCGCCGCCAATAGGAACACCGCCCACCAGAATCTGCCTTGTCATAATCTTACCCCCTGAATAACATAAATACGTCTTTAAACAAAATTACTGCCATCAATGCAAGCAACAAAATCATACCCACAGCGTGAATATAACCTTCCACCTTGGCATTGACTTCTTTTCTTGTAATCTTCTCAATAATGGTCGTCAAAACAAGACCAAGTACCCGACCGCCATCCAATGCAGGAATGGGCAGCATATTCATCACAGCCAAATTGATAGCGATAAATGCGCCAATGCTCAATAGATTCATCACCGCATATTCCGGTGCGGATTGCTCGGCAACGTCGGACATAATTGCCACGATACCCACAGGGCCGGACACATCACCGGCAGATACCTGCCCGGTGACCAGCATTTTCAGGCTCATCACCACATTTTTCACGTGGTTAAAAGCTGTAGGCAGGATTCTGCCCGGTACGGAAGCAGGTGTCGTATCGACTCTTGTAAAAGAAATACCATATAGGTAGCTGATCTGACCGTTTTGATCCTGCACAGGCTGGCGCTCCAAAAGCACGTCCTCCAGCACCACACGCTGTCCATCCCGCTCTACCACCATATCGTAGCTGCCGTTGGGAAGCATCATAGTAGCCAGAGAAAAATCCTCAAAAACCGAAATTTTCTCCCCGTTTACCTCCAGGATCGTATCGCCAACCTGAAGATCGCTGACCGTGCTCCACTGCTCAACGGCGCTGATCTGGGGCGTCACGTAAGCAGGCTGCCAAAACAGGACAATAGCAACCAGCAAAACGCCAACCACAAAGTTCATAAATGAACCTGCAACCAAAATAATCAGACGCTTCCACCATTTGGCCCTGCGGAAAGACCGGGGATTATCCGTCTTTTCATCTTCACCTTCCATGGCGCAGTAACCGCCAATGGGAATACAACGAATAGCATACAGGGTCTCCCCTACCTGCTTTTTGAAGATCGCAGGGCCCATAAAAATGGAAAACTCATTGACCTGCACACCGGAAAGCTTGGCAGCAATGAAATGTCCCAGCTCATGAATGAAGATCAAAAAACTAAACAGTAAAATTGCAAAAACAATACCCATAATATTCCTCGCATAAAGGTATTTTATTGGTTAGGCGTTCAAAACCGCCTGGCGTGCTAACCGATCCGCCTCCAGGATCTGCTCCAAAGTAGGCTCCTGAATAAAAGGCACAGCAGCAACTGCCTTGCTGACCCGATCATAAATATCGTAAAAACCGATCTTATCTGCCAAAAACAGAGCCACAGCCTCTTCATTGGCGCCGTTCATAGCAGGACAGGCTGTGCCGCCCTTTTTTGCGCATTCCATAGCCAGCCGCAGGCAGGGAAACGCATCTAAATCCGGCTTTGCAAAGGTAAGTCCGCCGCAAGCGGTCAGATCCAGGGGATCCACCGGACAAGGCAAGCGCTCCGGGTAGGTCATCGCCAGCTGGATAGGCAGCCGCATATCCGGCACGCCCATCTGGGCCATAACTGCGCCATCAGTAAACTCTACCATACTGTGGACAATGCTCTGCCGGTGTATCAGCACATCCACCTGCTCAAGGGGCAGATCGTAAAGCCGCATAGCTTCGATCACCTCAAGACCCTTGTTCATTAGCGTTGCGCAATCAATGGTGATCTTATCGCCCATCTTCCAGTTAGGATGCTTCAAAGCATCCGCTTTAGTCACTTTCGCAAGCGCAGCTTTTTCCATATTATAGAAAGGGCCGCCGGAGCAGGTAAGAATAATGCGCTTGATCTGCCGCATAGGGAAATCCGGCATCAAACATTGGTATATAGCAGAATGCTCTGAATCCACAGGAATGATCTGCACGCCGTATTTCTTAGCTTCTGCCATTACCAACTGACCGGCACACACCAGGGTCTCCTTATTGGCAAGACCGATGCGCTTACCGGCACGGATAGCAGCCAAAGTAGGCTCTAGTCCTACCATGCCCACTACTGCAGTAATGACGCAATCTGCCTCAGCAATAGCGGCAGCCTCCATCAGGCCGTCTTTTCCGTAACGGACAGAAATACCCAGGTGCGCAATTTGCGCCTGCAAGCGCTCTGCCGCCTCCTGAGTAGCCATGACTGCCAACTTGGGCAGATATTTTTCACATTGCTGAGCCATCCGCTCCACATTGGTACCGGCAGTAAGGGCTGCCACAGGGATTCCCAGATTATCAATAATATCCAGGCTCTGCCGGCCAATAGAGCCGGTAGAGCCCAGAATACTTACACATTTAACCATATCACACCGCCATAGGGATGAGCGCAAGCAGCAGCTCCATTAAAGGCGCTACCACGATCACAGAATCAAAACGGTCAAGCACACCGCCGTGACCGGGGAACAGCTTGCTATAGTCTTTAATGCCAACCTGCCGTTTAATAGCGGAGAAGCACAAGTCGCCAAACATACCAGCCAAAGAGCCGACAGCACCGTAAAGCAGGCCGTACCAGTAGTTTACTTGTACCTGGAAACCGAATTGCAAAATCAGGCAATAGATCATCATGGAAACGATCGCACCTGCTATGCCGCCCAGAGCGCCTTCCACAGTTTTCTTAGGGCTGATGACAGGTGCCAGCTTTGTTTTACCCCAGGCGCTGCCAACAAAGTAAGCGGCAGAATCGGACATAAACGCCGCAACAAAGGGGATGTACACCAAGAGTCTACCGTGGTTGCCGCAGAAAATGCGAACCACAGAGCAAAGCAAAAACGGGATCAAAGTTCCGGCCATAAAGGTCAGAGCCAACAGCCGCAGAGGAAGCTTGGCTTTAGAAACCAGCAGCTCTGTAAACAACACGCAAATAAAAACAAGCGCACCCAATAAGCCCCAGGCATAATTCATACCATAGTAGCACCACAGAGGAATAAAGAACGCAAAAACTGCGGCATAAGCCACCAAACGGATATGCTTTACAAGGCCTGTTCCCATCAAAAGCTCATAAGCGCCGATTGCGCCCAATACGCCGAACAGAACAACGGTGCAAGGTATGGGTAATACAATTAAGAACAGTAACAAAAGCGGCACTAAAACCGCTGCCGTTACAATGCGGGTTTTCATCTTTATGCACCTCCAAATCGGCGATTGCGTTCATGATACTGACAGATAGCCTCATCCAGGTCATCCGGGCCAAAATCGGGCCAAAGTACGTTCAGGAAAACATACTCAGAATAGGCAGACTGCCACAAAAGGAAATTACTGATGCGCTTTTCTCCGGAGGGCCGAATGATCAGCTCCGGATCTGGCACATTGGCAGAATACAAGTAGGTAGACAGCAGATCTTCCGTCAGATCCTCCGGGCGGTAACGACCGTCAGCCACATCCTGAGCAAATGCCTTAGCTGCGCTGACCAGCTCATCTCTGCCGCCGTAATTGAAGCAGAAATTCACCTGCACATCGTACTGCTTGGACGCTTCTTCTACCTTGCGGCACAGCGCACGAAGCTCAGGACTTAACCGATCCAGATCGCCCCAAAAGCGGAAGCGCACCTGATTCTTGGTCATATCCTTCATTGCCTCTGCCATATAACTACCCAAAAGCTTCATAATACCTGCCACTTCTTCGGCAGACCTTTTCCAATTTTCCGTAGAAAAGGCATATACCGTCAGGTACTGCACACCGATACTGCGGCAATAATTGGCGATGCGGCGAAAAGTCTCCGCTCCTGCCATATGGCCGGCTGTACGGGGCAAGCCTCTTTTTTTAGCCCAACGCCCGTTGCCATCCATAATAATGGCAATGTGCTTAGGCGGTGCAGGTTTTACAGTTTCCTTTCGGGACATAGATCCTCCTAAAATGGCTTAAATAGCCATCAGTTCCTTTTCCTTAGCTGCCAGCGCTTCGTCCACGCGCTTAATAAACTTATCCAGCAGATCCTGCAGATCCTTTTCTGCGGTCTTCTGCTCGTCTTCGGTGATCTCAGACTTCTTCTTCAGATTCTTCACGTAATCCATACCGTCACGACGGATATTACGCATAGCGACCTTGGCATCCTCGGCATACTTCTTGACCTGCTTGGTCAGCTCCTTACGGCGCTCCTCAGTCAGCTGAGGGAACACCAGACGGATCACACGGCCGTCGTTCTGAGGATTAATGCCCAGGTCGGACATCTGAATAGCCTTCTGGATTTCTTTCAGCAGCTGGCTGTCCCAGGGCTGGATAACCAGGGTGCGGGCATCGGGAGAGGAAATGGTGGCAACACCGTTCAGAGGTGTCTCCTGTCCATAATATTCAACGGTAATTCTGTCCAGAACCTTTGCGTTGGCTCTGCCTGCGCGGACTGCGCCAAAATTATCAGCCAGCACGTCCAGGGTTCTTTCCATCTTTCTGCTAAAATCCTTAAAATCAACGCTCATAGTTGTGATCCTCCTTAAAATTCATTCTTAACGGTGGTTCCGATCTGTTCACCACGAACCACACGAACAATACTGTTGGGCTCTTTAAGGCCAAAGCAAACAAGGGTCATATCGTTATCCATCGCCAAAGTCATAGCGGTGGAGTCGGTAGCCTTCAGGTGCTTGGCAAGAACTTCATCATAGGTAAGCTGGGAATACCGCACTGCATTGGGATCCTTGGCAGGGTCAGCAGAATAAATGGCGTCCACATTCTTAGCCATCAGCACAGCATCTGCTTCGATTTCTACGCCCCTGAGGACAGCGCCGGTATCGGTAGAGAAATAGGGGTTGCCAGTGCCGGCAGCGAAAAGAACCACCTTGCCTTCATTCAGATAGCGTTCAGCCGTATCCCGAGTAAAGTATTCACAGAATTTGTTCATTTCAACAGCGCTGAGCACTCTTGCATCCATACCGTGCTTTTCCAAAGCATCGGCAACAGCGATGGCATTCATCACCGTACCGAGCATACCCATAGCATCCGCATGACTGCGCTGCATCTTGTCAGCGCCATCTTTAACACCCCGCCAGAAATTGCCTGCACCGATCACAAGGCCGATCTGCACACCCATTTCTATGCAAGACTTAATACTATCACATAATTCATTGACGATCGTGAAGTCAAGACCCCTGTGGGCATCTCCTGCTAAAGCCTCGCCACTGATCTTAAGTAACACTCTTTTGTACTTGATTTCGGACAAGCCAAATCACTCCTTCCCTATTCTATTCTATTTTAATATAAGAAGTACAAATTGACAACAACAATTTCACAAAAAACGGAAAATGTTTTGTAAATTTACACTTTGTTTTCAATCCGTAAATAATATTACGTGATAGCTGTTGCAAAAAGCGCATTCATCGGTTATAATAATTGGAAATTTGAGCAAAAGAGAGGATGCATAACGATGGCTGAAATCACAGAAAGCAAGAATTTCATCCACGCATTTATTGAAGAAGATATCGCCCCCGGCGGACGATATGCAGGCAAAACTGTGCACACCCGTTTTCCCCCTGAGCCTAACGGCTATTTGCACATCGGCCACTGCAAAGCGCTGATCATCGATTTCGGCACTGCCGAGAAGTTTGGCGGCATTTGCAACCTGCGTATGGACGATACCAACCCCACCAAGGAAGATGTGGAATTCGTAGAAGCCATTCAGGAAGATATCCGCTGGCTGGGCTTCGACTGGGCTGATCGGTTCTACTACGGCTCCGATTACTTTGAAAAGGACTACGAGTACGCCGTTGAGCTGATCAAAAAGGGCTTGGCTTATGTATGTGAACTGACCCCTGAGCAGTTCAAAGAGAACCGGGGCGACCTGAATACGCCCGCAGTATCCCCCTACCGGGATCGGCCCATTGAAGAAAGTCTTGATTTGTTTGCCAGGATGCGCGCCGGTGAGTTTGAAGATAACCGCTATACTCTCCGCGCCAAGATAGACCTTGCCTCCGGCAACTTCAATATGCGCGACCCGGTCATCTACCGCATTCGTCATATGCACCATCACCGTCAGGGTGACAAGTGGTGCATCTATCCCATGTACGACTTTGCCCACCCCATCCAGGATGCTTTGGAAGGTATTACCCACAGCCTGTGCTCTTTGGAATTTGAAAACCACAGACCGCTGTATAACTGGGTTGTGGAAAACGTATCCGTTCCCCATACACCCCGGCAGATTGAGTTCGCTCGTTTGGGCATTGACCACACCGTTCTTTCCAAGCGCAAGCTTCGTCAACTGGTGGAAGAAGGCCGTGTAAGCGGCTGGGATGATCCCCGTATGCCAACTCTGTGCGGTCTGCGCCGCCGTGGTTATACCCCTAAGGCCATCCGCAACTTCTGCGATCGGGTAGGCGTTGCCAAGTCCCCCAACACCATCGAATTCGCTTTCCTGGAGCACTGCCTGCGGGAAGACCTGAATGAGACCGCTACCCGTGTGATGGCCGTACTAAAGCCCATCAAGCTGACCATTACCAATTACCCCGAGGGCAAGAGCGAAGTCTTCCAGATTGAAAACAACCCTGTTGATCCGGAAGCCGGTACCCACGAGGTCACCTTCTCCAGAAATCTTTGGATCGAAGCAGACGACTTCCTGTCTGAGCCCGTTCCCAAGTATAAGCGTCTGTTCCCTGACGGCCCTGAGTGCCGCCTGAAGGGCGCATACCTCATCACCTGCACCGGCTATAATACCGATGAAAACGGCAATATCACCGAGGTGCTTGCCACCTATGACCCGGATTCCCGTGGCGGTGACCCTGCTGACGGCCGCAAGGTCAAGGGCGCTACCATCCACTGGGTAGATGCCCAGACCTGTGTGGATGCTGAGGTTCGTCAGTACAGCAATCTGTTTGACGATCCCGATCCTGATGCAGCCGGCAAGGACTTCATCTCCTGCCTGAACCCCAATTCTCTGGAGGTTCTGAATGGCTGTAAGGTAGAAGCCTACCTGAAAGATGCCAAGGCTCCCGCATCTTACCAGTTCATGCGTCTTGGCTACTTCTGCCCCGACAGCAAGGACTGCGCTCCCGGTCATTTGGTATTCAACCGCTCCGTCAGCCTGAAGGACAGCTTCAAACCCACCAAGTAAAACAACCCCCATTTGCTTTTCAGCAAATGGGGGTTTTATTATTTCTGCTCCTTGATTTGCGCCTGCAGGTGCATAGACAAAACAGCCAACGAGGTAGCCATATTTTCATTCTGCACCAGAATATTCTCCGGAACATCCAAATGCACAGGAGCAAAGTTCCAAATTGCCTTAATGCCACAGGCAATCAACCGATCGCAAACTTCCTGCGCATGCTCCTTCGGCACAGTGATGATGCCCATCAGCACTTTTTTGCTCTTACAGAACTTTTCCAGCCGATCCATAGAGATAACCGACTTAGCGTCACAGGCTTTGGGATCTGTATCAAAGGCCGCCAATATATTCAGGCCGTAGGCCTCAAATCCGCTGTAGCCCAAAAGAGCCTGACCCAGCTTGCCTGCGCCCACAAGAATGGCATCGGTAGTATTGTCGTAGCCCAGGAACTGGCTGATATCCTCCATAAGATTCTCCCTCAGATACCCAAGCTTAGGCTTACCACCGGAAGAAACAAGCGCCAGATCCTTACGCACCTGCACCTCGCCCATACCCAAGGCATTGGCAATAGAAGTTGCGGAAATATAGACAGAACTGTTTTCAGGCATACTTTGCAAATAAGACAGGTAACCGGGCAAGCGCTTTAACACCGCGCGGGAAATCTCTTTCTTTTCCATAGCAAGCTTCCTTTCAGTACGAATATATATCGATAATTTTTTTACCGATTATATCATGCTTGCTTACAGATTGCAAGATTTTTCCAAAATTATTCTCAAACGCAACTTGTTTGCCGAATGATCTCCTTTTTTAGCCGCTGCATAATTCGCTTTTCCAGCCTAGAAATATAAGACTGAGATATCCCCAATCGCTGCGCCACTTCCTTTTGCGTCAGTTCCTGCTGGCCTTGCAAACCAAATCGCAGCTCAACAATTTCCTTTTCCCGGGGTGGCAGTTCCTCTACCGCTTGACGAAGCAAATAAAGATCCACGTCGTCTTCCATAGGCCGCAGGATCATATCCTCATCCGTTCCCAAAACGTCAGAAAGCAGCAATTCATTACCATCGTAATCCATATTGATAGGCTCATCCAGGGAAACTTCCGTTTTTTGATTTGCGATCTTGCGAATATGCATCAATATTTCGTTCTCAATGCAGCGGGATGCGTAAGTTGCCAGCTTAATATTCTTATCTCTACGGTAGGTACTGATACCCTTAATCAGCCCAATCGTACCTATGGAAATCAGGTCTTCCAAATTAACCCCCGTGTTTTCAAACCGCCTTGCAATAAACACCACCAGCCGCAGATTACGCTCAATAAGCAGCGATTTTGCCGCTTCATCCCCATTCTCCATAGCTTCCAGGGCGGCACTTTCATCCTCCGTTTTTAATGGAGCGGGCAGCACATCGCTGCCACCAATATAATAAAGCCCACCCTTTCGCAGCAATCCAATGGCTTGTAGTAATCTAAATATCTTCATTATGCCGCACCTCCTGTAATTCCTTGATAATCCATATTTTCCAGCCCCTCCGGAGCAAAAGCAACCAATGCACTCCCCTGCCAGGCACCAATTTTTACATTCTTAAACCGCATTGCCAGCATCAAACCGTTTTTGTTTCCCACGGTGGAAAATGGAATCAAACGCAATCCGGGAATCGCTCCCATCGTGCCAACCGGGTCTTTTAGCTGCCCTTGCGTAAGTCCGGTCAATTTTTCTGCCACCTTGGGGCTGATCACCAACACAGATCTGCCCGTAACCGGATCTTTCAGGCAGTTCCCAGTGTCTTTCAGGGCCAGTATTTTCAAGGTAACATCGTCATACGTAAGCTCCACCGGAATAAAGCGCTGCGCCTGTGCAGGCCTACTCCAGCTGCAAAGAAACAAAATGCCAGCCGCCGCAAATAACGGTGTCCAAGCGCCGCCCCCCGCCCCTAAGGACAACCACGATAAAGCCATGTGCAAAAGGGCAAATATCGCTCCTTTTTGCAACTGGTGCTTCTTGCATCCGTAAGCGATTATAGATAACCCAAGCAGCATTAAAACCCGGAAGAACACTCTGCCCAGAAATGCAAAGCCATCTACAATGCAAAGGGCGCTGTATATCCCTGCAAACATTGCCGCCAGCAGCGCTCGCAAAATCGGGCTTGGCGATCCCAACAGACGATTTGTTCCCAAAAGCAATAGAAAATTAACAAATGCCGCTAAAATCCCGGTCAAAAGTATGGGAAACACCATCCACCACCGCCCTGCAAAGCTTGTTTACACCCCCAGTATATCTTGAGGCGCTAACGAATGCCGTCGCATGGACAAGGGGATTTGATACCAGGAATCGGCCCAAAGTACAGCCACTTCCACCGTCTTTTATTCGGAAACAGAAAAAGCGGCAGATGAAACACTCATCTGCCGCTATTATCTGTCGATAGATTTTCCGGTCTATCTATTGACCGAATATTCTTTTCAATTTTAAATCGGTCGATCATCATCTCATGACCGCATCCTACGCAGCGCAGCCGGAAATCCGCCCCCGTCCGCAGCACAAGCCACTGCTTGCTGCCACAGGGGTGCGCCTTTTTCATATTCAGTGTATCCCCCACCCGAACATCCATTCTTATTCCCCCTTAGGCAGAGAGGACTTGAACCCAAGCAGGTTGTCAGGCGTCCGCATTCCCCAATACATCAGAAAATCCCTTGATAATACAAGAAGTATTGTCTGCGTGATTTTCTTCGTCTTGGAAAATGCAGGCGGCTGAAAACTGCCAAGCACCTCTCAGCAAGTAATATTTGATAGATTTTTGGCGCAGATGACGCCGCCTTGCTGGCGCAAGGCAAGGAAGATAAGGCAAAAAGCAGCAAATAGGGCTGCTGAGAGGCTACTTGGGTTC
>JAZSPA010000039.1:0-11852 GCA_045537165.1 Faecousia sp. | reverse complement strand
GCCGCCTGTGATTTTTCCTTTTCGCCCAAGTTTCCCCCGCACCCCTTTCGGGGCGAGATTGAGGAATATTGTGATGTTGCTCATTGTTCGACGTGAATTTTGAACGCTGATTAGCAAATATTGCTTCTTGAAATATATGAGATGTGTGGTATAATACATGTGAGCGTAGGTACGGCATACCTTCGTTCAAGTACGACAACTGTTGTTTAAAATTTGGAAAACTCCATAGATGAGAATGCTTGATTTCATTGGGTTTTGAGCGTATTTCAGGTTGTTTCCTGGTACGACAATGAGAACTCCTACGTTTCTCAGATGTGCCGCACCATCAAACATTTTGCAACTCTTCTGTAAGATTGCGTAAGTAATGAAAACCGCCAACCTTTTTAGGTTGGCGGTTTTTTGTGCGGTAGAATTGACAATTTATAATTGACAGTTGACAATGAATGTGTCGGCGAAGCCGACTTATTAAAATGTCGCAAAGCGACACCATAATTGTCAATTTTCAATTTTCAATTTTCAATTACTCCAATCACACCATCGTTATAAATGTCGGTGATGGTGACCGTGCGTTGTTCGTTGTGCAAATTTTCGCCTTCCACATACACCTTTACATAGTTAGGCGTATGGCCGGTGAAGTAATTGCCGGAGGGTTCTTCAAAGAGGACTTCTACAGTTGTTCCAATCAGATTTTGCCGGTAGGCGTGGGACATTTCGTCTGCAACAGCGATGGCTCGGCGGCTGCGGTCTTCCTTTACGTCGTTATTCAGCTGACCGGGCATTTTGTCTGCCGGTGTGCCGGGACGGCGGGAATAGGGGAAGATGTGCATATCCGCAAAGCGGCATTTACGGATAAAAGCGAGGCTTTCCTGGAATTCTTCCTCTGTTTCACCGGGGAAGGCCACGATCATATCGGTGGTGACGGCGCAGCCAGGGAAGTGCGTATTTAATAGCTCCACGCTTTGCAAATACCGGGCGGTATCGTATTTCCGTTTCATACGGGCAAGGACAGTATCGCAGCCGGACTGCAATGACAGATGGAAGTGGGGGCAAAGGTTGGAAAGGCCTTTGATTGCCTGGCAGAATTCCTCCGTGATGATCCGCGGTTCTAAAGAGCCGAGGCGGATACGCACCTGAGGAACTGCCTGACATACTGCGGTAATGAGGGCTTCCAGCTTGGGCTTGCCCGGTAAGTCAACGCCCCAGGAGGCAATCTCAATACCGGTGAGGGTGATCTCCCGATAGCCCTCTGCTGCCAGCTGCTTTGCCTGGTCTACCGCCAGTTCCAAAGGGGCGGAACGGACAGGGCCACGGGTATAGGGGATGATACAATAGGTGCAGAAATTGACGCAGCCGTCCTGCACCTTCAGCATACCCCGGGTACGGCCTTCCAGGCCGCCGGCAGGCAGCACCTCAAATTCTCTGCGGCGCAGGGCATTATCCACCAATGTTTGTTCCTTACCTTCAAAAGCTTCCAGCAGAGCCTGCAAAAAGGCTTCTCTGCCGGCAGAGCCGCTGACTACGTCCACGCCCAGCGCTTTTACCTGTTCCTGGGCGTGCTGGGGATAGCAGCCACACACGCCGATAACGGCGTTGGGGTTTTGCTTGCGGCAGCGACGGATCACCGCCCGGTTCTTTTTGTCTGCCACAGCGGTAACAGAGCAAGTATTGATAATATAGCCGTCGCAAATACCCTCAAAGGGAGCGACCTGGTGACCCTGCTCTTTCAGCAGCTGCTCCATGGCCTGGGTCTCATATTGATTTACCTTGCAGCCCAAGGTGTAAAAACCGAATTTCATAGTGAATACCACCAAATACCAAGTGTTTGTTTTGTGAATATCGTCTAATCCGCCCATTGAAAAAAGACGAAAAAATGCTATAATAAGCTCCGTTGGTGCTTCCATTATACACGATGGAAAGCACTTTGTACAGCTTGGAAACGAGGAATGATTTTCCGGGCAATGAATATCGGCTATTCGTAGCACCGTCCCGGGAATACCTGGGGCGGTTTTTTTATCGCCTCTTTTGTGAAAAATGATGAAAAAAATGGAAAAAAGCCTTGAAAAAGGCTTGCGTTTTGTGCGTTATTCCATTATAATGTTTTTATCCTGAGGAAAAGGGAGGTTCAAAGATGGCAGAATTGATCGCGGTCCTGTCCGGTAAGGGCGGCACGGGCAAAACTTCTGTTTGCGCAGCTCTTGCAACTGCGCTGGCAAGCGCAGGTGAGCGGGTGCTTTGTATCGACTGCGATATCGGTCTGCAGAATTTGGACATCGCTTTGGGTATCAGTGACCTGGGCGCAATTTCCTTTCAGGATGTTTACCGGGGGGACTATACGCTGGATCAGGCAGCTCTCCATCCGGATTATCCTTACCTGTCTTTTTTGACAGCTCCTATGAATTGTCCCGCATCTATGATCGATCGGGTCGCCTTTGCCAATATGCTGCAGCTAGCCCGGGAACGGTTTCATTATGTATTTCTGGATGCCCCTGCAGGTATTGAGGCTGGCTTCAGCCTGGCTGCCCAGTATGCAGATCGGGTGCTTTTGGTCACCGGGCCTGACCCGGCAGCGGTGCGGGATGCTACAAGAGCTTCTCAGTGCCTGGAAGAGATGGGCAAGGAGAATGTGCGGCTCATCGTCAACCGTATTGACGAAAAGATGCTGAGCATTATGGGTATGACCGTGGATGATATTATGGATCAGGCAGGCAGACCTTTGCTGGGTATTGTACCGGAGGATAGCGACGTGGTGCTGGCAGCCGCTTTCAAAAAGCCGCTGCTTATGGCTACGAAGAAAGGCGCTGCGGCTGCCTGCAAACGGATCGCTCGCAGGATTCGGGGCTTAGCTGAGCCCATCCGCTTATAAAGAGAAAGGGAGTGTATGGTGTGAATATCGCGTTTTTGGCACACGATAAGAAAAAAGAACTGATGGTTCAGTTCTGTACCGCATATAAGAGTGTTCTTATCAAGCACAATTTGTTTGCTACCGCAACGACAGGTCGGCTTATTGCAGATAATACCGGTCTGCCCATTACACTGCTGCTCTCCCATAAGCAGGGCGGTCACCAGCAGATCAACGCCCGGATCGCTTACAATGAGATCGATCTGGTGCTGCTGTTTACTGACCCCAATACCACCGAGCCTTGGGATGATGCCCAAATGATCGAAACCATTCGACATTGTGATAAGCATAATGTGCCTATCGCCACCAACCTTGCCAGCGCTGAGATCGCCATTATGGGTCTGCAGCGGGGCGATCTGGATTGGCGCGAAATGCTGCACACCAAGTCCCGTCACATTTAAAAACTACCGCCTGGCAGACCAATGGGGTGGCAGGCGGTTTTCCTTTATACCGAAAGTGAGGTAATTATTATGGAAAGAATCAAACCCCGCACCCTCTCCGGTTTTATGGAGCTGCTGCCCCAAAAGCAGGCGGCTTTGGAACGGATGATGGGCATTTTGCGGCAGACATACAGCCTGTACGGCTTTGCAGCTTTGGACACCCCGGCTATCGAGGATGCTCAGATCCTTTTGGCCAAGGGCGGCGGTGAAACAGAAAAGCAGATCTATCGCTTCCAAAAGGGCGACAGCGATCTGGCGCTCCGCTTTGATCTGACCGTTCCTCTTGCCAAGTATGTGGCGCTGCATTATAACGAGTTGGCGTTCCCTTTCCGCCGGTATCAGATCAGCAAGGTCTATCGGGGTGAGCGGGCGCAGAGAGGCCGCTTCCGGGAGTTTTACCAGGCGGATATCGATATTATTGGCGATGGAAAGCTGGACATCCTGAATGAAGCAGAGATCCCCGCTATCATTTATCGGGTGTTCCGGGGCTTTGGCCTGCAGCGCTTCCAGATCCGGGTGAATAACCGGAAGATCCTGAACGGTTTTTATGCCATGATGGGTCTTGCTGAGCGCTCCGGCGATATTATGCGCACCGTGGACAAGCTGGATAAGATCGGCGCAGAAAAGGTGCAGGGCATCCTTATCAGCGATTGCAATCTTACGGAGGAGCAGGCGCAGGAGATACTGAAGTTTATCTCCATCCGCGGTACCAACGCGCAGGTGCTCTCTGCTTTGGAGGGCTATACCGGTCGGGATGAGACCTTTGACAAGGGCTTGGAGGAACTGAAGGCAGTTACCTTGAATCTGAGCGCCTTTGGCGTTCCGGAAGAGAACTTTGCTGTGGATCTGACCATCGCCCGTGGCCTTGATTATTATACCGGAACGGTTTACGAGACCACCCTTTTGGATCATCCGGAGATCGGCTCCGTTTGCTCCGGCGGCCGTTACGATAATTTGGCAGGCTATTATATCGATAAGGAGCTGCCCGGCGTAGGCATTTCCATTGGCCTGACCCGGCTGTTCTATGTACTGGATGAGCAGGGCCTGCTGAACCCTGAGCTGCCCAATGCTCCGGCGGATGCTCTGGTGCTGCCTATGACCCAGGATCCTGCCCCGGCTATCAGCCTGGCGGAAATCTTGCGGAGCAAGGGCGTGCGGGTGCAGTTCTACGGCGAGCAGAAGAAATTTAAGCAGAAGATGAGCTATGCCGATAAGATCGGCGTGCCTTACGCTGTGCTTTTGGGCGAAGATGAGCTGAATCAGGGTATGTGTTCCTTGAAGAATATGCGAACCGGCGAGCAGGTGTGTGTTACGGCGGAAGAAGCAGCAGAGCGGATTTTAGCCGGTCTTTCCGGCTGCGGTCCTGTGATCCTGGAGGGCTAAATGGAAGAAAAATTCCTGGCAGCCTGGGAAAAGGCTCGGCAGCAGGCCCAAGCGAAAGGCGTGCGGCTGCGGCCTATGGAGTTAAGCATGGCCAATGCGCACCGGCAGCTTGGCGGTCGGCGGGAGAGCGACGGCTTTTTCCCTTTGGCAGATAGTGGCCTTTTGAAGCTTTCTTTGGAAGCCTTGGCGGTAAATAAGGCATATACAAGCTTATTTACCGATGAAGAGGCCAACAATGCCTTGATGCGGCTGCTGGACGCCGGCTATAAGTTTTAAAAAAGAGCGATGCGTAAGCATCGCTCTTTTTATGCATATTGGGGATCTTTGATGAACATGGGGCTCATCATGGGGGCGTTGAAATATTCCTGGAAACGGCCGCATTTGATCAAAAATGCGTAGTATACCGGGTAGCCGCAGCCGTACATGCTTTCGGTGTTGCCCATGCCCTTGGCAAGGATCACATCGGCATCCGCTATGGCAGCTTTGGCTTCATCGCTGATATCCGTAAGGGGCGTACCGCCAATGGCCTTTCCGCTGTCTATAACCTTGAAAGGAATCTGCACAGCTTCCGCATCTTCCCGGGTGGCATCGTTGTGGGCAGGGCCGCCTCGCACCATAAAGGTGATGCTAAGCCGGGGATAGATCTTTTGCAGGGTTTCTGCCAGGATGCGGTCAAACACGATCTCACCGGCGTTATCGGTGATAAGCAGGAACTTTTCGGCGTTTTGCAGATCTTTCCGGAACTGCTGATAGCTATCTTGCGGCAAGGGAATGCCCTTCGCCTGCTCCAGAAGCTTTTCCAGCTCTTGGAAGCTGACCTTGCCGTAAAGGGCACCAAAATCAATATAATTACCTAAAATAGCCAGCTGCAAAGCGGTATAAACCGGGTCTTCCGCTGCTGCCACCATTTGCTCCATTTGGGGCACACGCTCCAAAGCAAATGCGTTGGATTGCTGCTTTTCCTCCCGGAAACGGTCATAGGGAATATCGCAGTATTTATGCAGCAGGTCTGCCACACGGGGGCTGATAAAGCTGGAATCCCGACCTTCCGGCAGCTCCAAAAAGATGCGGAGCATATCCTTGGCAAAGGCGGTGGCAACTTCCTCGCCCTTTAAGCTGCGAACCAGATCGATCTGCTTATTCAAATGGCATTGTATGCAAGCGCTATTAACAGGTATGGGCATAGTTAATTCTCCAAATGGCGGCGGATCACGCCTTCGATCATATCCAGGGCGACTATATTTTTGCCGCCCTCCGGGACGACGATATTGGCGTATTTTTTACTGGGCTCTACGTACTTTTCATGCATAGGCTTCACCGTCTGCTGGTATTGGCTAAGCACAGATTCCAGACTGCGCCCCCGCTTGTTTACATCCCGCTTAATACGGCGGCACAAGCGGATGTCCGCATCCGTATCTACGAAAATGCGAATGTCCATCAGCTCCCGCAGAGCCTGAGGCTCAAAGATCAAAATGCCTTCCACGATGATCACCCGTTCGGGGACAATATGAACGGTTTCATCGCTGCGGTTATGGATCGTAAAATCATACACCGGGCAATCAATGGCCTGCCCGTGACGCAGCCGATCCAGCTGGGATACCATCAGATCGGTGTCAAAGGCGCCCGGCTCATCGTAATTGAGCAGACAGCGCTCCTCGTAGGTCAGCTCGTCGTGACGTTTGTAGTAATTGTCGTGGCTCACTACAGTAACAGAGCCCTGGAATTTTTCCACCAGGTTTTTCATCAGGGTGGTTTTGCCGCTGCCGCTGCCGCCGGCAATGCCGATTACCAAAATGTTATCCATTGTTCATCAGCTCCATAGAAAGTTTCAGAATTTGACTGCAGCCAAGACTGTTTTCCATTTGTACTGAGCCTTCCCCATTCAGGAGAAGACCGGCTTCCTGTAATCGCTTTTGGGTTTGCCGGGCTGTGCCGTAGCCACCGTCGAAGAGGGGAATGTCGCCCATTACCTGCCGGATGGCATTCACGGCAAAGGGATAATGGGTGCAGCCTAAGACCAGGGCGTCCAGCTTGCCAATGTGATCTTTCAAAAGATCTTGCAGCAGCGCCACGGCTTCGGGGCTATCTGCCTGTCCGCTTTCTATCAGCTCCACCAGGCCCGGGGCTGGGATGGGGATGAGGTTGGCATCCGGGAAACAGGCCAGCTGCCGGGCAAGCTTATTTTCCTTTAGGGTCACCGGGGTGGCCATAATGCCGATGCGTCCGGTGGGGAAGCGCTTTACTGCCGGCTTGATGGCCGGTTCGATACCGGTAATGATCCGGTTAGGATATTTTTCCCGCAGATCATCGATGGCGGCGGCGGTTGCCGTGTTGCAGGCGATGACCAAGGCTTTGATGCCCCTATCAAAGAGACTTTCTGCCGTATTTAAGGTCAGCTGCCGAACCTGCTCCGGCGTTTTCGTGCCATAGGGGGCGTTGGCGGAATCACCGAAGTATAAATAGTTCTCTCCGGGCATAACCCGCACCAGCTCCCGCAGGACGCTGATACCGCCTACACCGGAGTCAAAAACCGCAATATAATCTTTGGCGTTCAATCCATCACCGCCTTTTCTTTTTCCTTATTGTACCAAAAATTGTGAGGGGATTCAATACCCCTTACAGCTCATATAAGGGCGCAGGGGGGTCATAATGCTGGGGCTTATAGGTGACTGAGCCGATGGGCTTTCCGGAAATGCCGTATTTGGGATTATATCCAAAAAGGTTTATGTATCGGTGCAGGTCATTCTTCTCGTCTTCCATAGCCTGCATTACCGCTACGGTAGCCAGCACATCGTCTACCGCCCGGTGGGAGTTGACTACCTTATCCGCAAGGCCGTATGCCTCAATGGCGTTGCAAAGCTTGTGGGGATAGCTGCGCCGATCTTTATAAGTGGTTAATAGATCCAGCTTGTCCTTGCCCTTAAGAACGGTAGGATCGCCGTGGCGCAAAAGCAGATAGAACAAAAAGCACAGATCAAAATGGGCGTTGTAGGCCAGTATCAGGGTGTTGCCGGTAAGCATACGGGCAATATCCTCACAAAGCTTCTGCTTGGGAATGCCCCGCTGGGCAACGTCTTCGTTGGTAATACCGGTAAGCTTTACGATCTCCGGGGGGATAAATCCACCGGGGCTTAGAGTAATGAGTTCGTCGTATTCTTCTACTACGCACACCTTGCCATCCCGCTTTTCCAGCACCACAGCGGCAAACTCAATGATCTCATCCCGACTGTAGACAAGGCCGGTGGTCTCCGTGTCAAAGATCATCAGCCTGTCATAGCGTTCAAATAACGTATCTAATTGAGCCATATTATACTCCCCTCAGATCAAGTGCCCGGCGGAATTTGCTTTTTGGCTCGGGCTTTAAGGAAAAGCGCTGGGCAAGGGCTTGGGCGAACACCATCAGGGATGCTCCAGAGCCGCTTTTCAGCTCTGCTTCCACTTCATAAAAGGGGAGCGCTTTATCGCCACCGGTAAGCACGCCCCGATCCAACGCCAGCTCCACTACGGCATCCGGCAGCTGCACAGTTTTGGCGATGCGGGTAAACTTTGCGCCGCAAACCGGCATAAGACCTGACCGGGTCAAGGAAGAAAGCTCTTCAGGACCACCAAGTTTACATAACGCAGGGATAGCATCCTGAATATTGTCACATTCTGTTTCCCATTCGTTGCGGCCCTGCTTGGCAGGGGTTTTCAAGGTGCAGACACTCACGCCGTTTTCCAGCCGTTTACGCAGAGTATATTGCTTGGCAGACAAAGCGCCATCGGGGGTGTCATAGTACACCGTTTCCATTTGCAGGATTACGCCCGGCTCCGGGAAGGCTGCGTTTATAGATTGCAGCGCAGTTTCATCCGCTTTGTATTTTAATTCCAGTTCTACGCCCATACCGAAACCTTCCTTTCATTTTTGTTATTATACACCTTTAGGGAGCAACGTGCAAGAATCTTTCCTGTAAAACCGAATACGACAAAAAAATTCTTTCTTTCGTGGTAGGATTTTATCAAAGAAACGGAAAGGTCGTGCTTCCAATGATGGTTACTTTGCAGTCTTACGTCCGGAAACTCCAACGGACAATACGTTTATGGATGCTGGATGAAAGAGTACATATTTTGTTACGGTGCGCTATTTACTTTATTTCTGCCTTTATCCTTAGCGCAGCCAGCCTTTACCACCAGGTGCTGCCCTTGAGTATGGCGTTTTTATTAGCCTGCCAGGGGTGGAGCGCTGTGGTAGCGGCGGTGGGCGGCTGCTGCGGTTACCTTATATTTTGGGGACAGGCCGGACAGCAGGGCGCATTTTGGATGGTGGCGGCGCTGCCAATTGCGGTGCTGCTGACAGGGCGGCAGATCGTAAAGGATGCCCCGGCTCTAATGCCTGCATTGGCCGCTTTCGTGGTGGCAGCGGCGGGAGTGCTGTTTCAGGGGCTGTTTCTGAGCGCCGATTCTATAGTTACTTATTTGCTGCGGGTAGCCCTGGCGGCAGGGGCATGCCGGGTGTTTGTTTTGGTGCTGGCAGGAAGAAACCCCATATTGGACTGGATCGCCGGCGGCTTCGGTGTGCTGGCTCTGGCGCAGATCGCCCCCGGAATGTACTTGAATTTAGGCTTTTTTGCCGCCGGCTATTTCTGCACAGCCGGTGCGTTTCCGGCTTGCGCCCTGGCAGGCTTGGCATTGGATCTGGCGCAGGTCGGGCCTGTGCCGATGACGGCGGTGCTGGCGTTATCCTATTTGGTGCGTTTTATCCCCCGGTGTCCTAAGGCTATCAGTGTGGTTACACCGGCGTTGGTGTATGTGGGGATGATGGTGCTTTGCAATGTATGGGCAACCTACCCGCTGCCGGGGCTGCTTGTCGGTGCGGTGCTGGGTATGATCGTGCCTTTGCAGGGAAGAAAGGTACACCGCCGGGGAGAAACCGGCGTAGCCCAGGTGCGGCTGGAATTGGCCGCCGGGGTAATGGCGGAGACCCAGCAGCTGCTTTTGGAGGTACAGCCCCCGGAGGTGGATGAGGATGTGCTGGTGGCTCGGGCAGCAGAGCGAGCCTGCAACGGCTGCTCCTACCGGAAAAGCTGCAAGGATGCCAGACGGCTGGGGCAGCTGCCGCCGTTACTGCTGCATAAGCCCCTGCTGAGCAATCAAGAGCTGCCTATTGTGTGCCGGAAAAGCGGCCGTTTTTTGGCAGAGCTGCACCGCTCTCAGGAGCAGCTGCGCTCCATTATGGCAGATCGGGAGCGGCAAAGGGAATACCGGGCGGCGGTGACCCAGCAATACCGGTTTATGGCGGAATTTTTGCAGGATCTGTCCGATTCTCTTTCCAAGCGCGCCTCCCCGGTAAGCCCCGGTTTTAAGCCGGGGGTACACGTGTTCGGCAATCGCCCGGAGGCGGACAATGGGGATAAGTGTATGTACTTTTCCGGTACTGGCAATAAGTATTACGTGCTTTTATGCGACGGGATGGGAACAGGTTTGGGGGCTGTCCGGGAAGCCCAGACCGCAGGTAAATTATTGCAGCGGCTATTATGCGCCGGCTACCCGGCAGAGTATGCCCTGAGAAGCTTAAACAGCCTGTGCGCCTTGCGGGATAGAGCCGGGGCGGTTACTGTAGACTTGGCAGAGGTGTTGCTGGATAGTGGTAAAACCGTGCTTTATAAATGGGGCGCAGCGCCGTCCTACCTGGTGACCCGACAGGGAGCAGAAAAAATCGGCGTGGCCGGACCGCCTCCGGGACTCAGCGTCAGCGACTACCGGGAAACGGTGGATAAGGTATCCCTGCGCCGGGGGGAATACCTGGTGCTGGTCAGCGACGGCTTGGGTCAGGCCCAAACCATGGCTTGCTGTATGGAGGGCAATGGAGTGCCGCCGTCAGAGCTTGCCCGGCGGATACTAAACGGCGCCCAAGTTCCCGGCCCGGATGATGCCACTGTGGTGGTGATCCGTTTGGAGGGGCTAAATGGGTAAAAAGGGTGTGTTGCAAGAGCAACACACCCTTTTTAGCTTTCCATTTGTTTGCCTAAGAACCCGGCTACAGTCTGGGCAAGCTTTTGATCCGCTTCCTGTACCGGCTTGCTGTTTTCGTCCATTAAGAGCATTACGCAGCCCATCAGGTCACCCTGACACAAAATAGGGGAGGCCACGCCCAGATGGTACTTTTCAGAGCCGTCGGTTACGTGAAGCGCCGTTTCCCCCTGCATATAGCGGTAGGTTTTCCGGCTTTCCATGATCTTGCTTAAGTCATAGGAATTGGGCTTGTCCATCAGCTCCCGCTTGGGCGCGCCGGACAGAGCGATAATGGAATCCCGGTCAGACACCGCCGCAATCCGCCCGGTGCTGGCCCCAATGGACTCGCAAATCTGTGCCGCAAAATCCTGCAAATCGCTCATAGGGGAATATTTGCGGAAAATCACGCCCCCGTCCTTCTCCGTATAAATCTCCAGCGGGTCGCCCTCCCGAATCCGGAGGGTTCTTCTGATTTCTTTTGGAATAACGATTCTTCCCAAATCGTCAACACGACGAACAATTCCTGTTGCCTTCATATATCTTTCTCCTTTTCAGACATCCCGTAGGGGTCGATGCCTACATCGACCCGCGGGCGGATGTGGGCATCTGCCCCTACAATAATTTTACAAATTACGATGCTATTATTTGTAAAAGGCCGGAGATTATACTGCCGCGTTTATCATAAGTTCTTGAAATAATCTTGCTTTTTCTGCGATATGTGTTATATTAGTGTCATAAAATAAGTTATACGTATTGTGATTTTTATGCAGTAGCAGCTGAAAAATACGGGAGGCGACCATATGAGTATATAAGGTTCTTTTGAAAATATATATGAGGGATTCTTTGATTCTTTAAGAAGATTCTCCGCACAGAGAACCCGAATAAAGCAATTCAAAAACAAATCCCGCCGGGATGCTCTCTCATCACAGCAACATCGTGATTCAAAGGAAACTGATACAGCATGCGGATTGCGCTGTTTTCAACAGTTCCTCCGTCAATTCCTTGCGAATTTACTCCATTTTGGGAAAGGACGGAACTGCAAGGATCTATTCATCCGTATTGCGGATCGGCGTGGGGGATTCCCGGGTGGATAATTATGCCTCGGGAGGCGTTTCCTGTGGAATAACCCCGGAAGGAAC
>JAZSPA010000018.1:0-12853 GCA_045537165.1 Faecousia sp. | reverse complement strand
TGGTGTGGTGCTGCCCAGCTTCTGCATTATTCTGCTGATCTCCTATGTCCTGCGACAGTTTCAGGATATCAAGGCGGTGCAGTATGCCTTCAACGGCATCCGGGCAGGCGTGCTGGCACTGCTGTTCAAAGCACTGTGGACCATGTATAAAAAGAGTCCCAAGGGCTGGGCGGCCTATGTGGTCATGGGCGCAGCCTTTCTGTTGACGGCAGTTGGGAAGGTGAATGTATTCCTTGTCATCCTTGCCTGCGCGGTGTTCGGTGTGATCACCGCTTCCCTGGCGGAAAGGAGGGCAGGGAAGTGATCTATCTGGAGCTGTTCTGGACCTTTCTGACCATCGGCGCCATGACCTTTGGCGGTGGCTACGCCATGCTGCCCATGATCCAGGAGCAGGTTGGCCTTCGCTGGGGTCATATCATCTCCCAGGAGGCGATGGTGGACTTTGTTGCAGTCAGCGAATCCACTCCCGGCCCCTTCGCCATCAATATGGCCACCTTTGTAGGCAATCAGGTAGGCGGCGTGCTGGGCTCTGCTTTGGCCACCCTGGGCGTGGTGCTGCCCTCCTTTATCATCATCCTGATTGTGGTGAAGATCTACGATCAGTTCCGCAAAAGCAAGCTGGTCAAGGGGGCTATGTCCGGCCTGAAGCCGGCGGTTGTGGGCCTGATCGCCAACGCCATTTTGGGCGTATTTATCACCGTGTTTTTCCCTGCCGGCCTTACCCTGACTGTATTCAGTACCCCCGTTTTTTATGTAAGCCTTGGCATCTTCCTGGTGATGCTGCTGCTTGCTTTTAAGAAGCTGCACCCCATTTTGGTGATTGTCCTTTCTGCAGTTTTGGGCATCATTTTTGGCTACGCAGGACTGCTGAATTAGTTGACAATTTTTAATTGACAATTGAAAATTAGAACAATGACGAAGGAGAGTCAAAACTCTCCTTCGTCATTTTTTCTGTGCCTCTTGCAAAATTCCGCAAAATGGTTATAATATACTATATTTAATGTATAATGGAGAAGTGTTACCAGAAAGAGGGGTGGAATAAAGTATGGCTTGGAAAAGCATTCGCAAGCAAAAATGGCGTCGATCCTTTAGCCCGGCAAAGCTGATCGCGTTGATCTTTTTAGGCATCATCGCTGTAGGCACAGGTCTTCTGTGCTTGCCCATTGCTTCCCGCACCGGCCAGAGCCGGGGCTTTCTGGATGCCCTCTTCACCGCCACCTCCGCCACCTGCGTCACCGGCTTAGTCCCCGGCGATACCTACACCCTTTGGAGCGGCTTCGGTCAAACGGTGATCCTGCTGCTCATCGAGATCGGTGGCTTAGGCTTTATGAGCGCGGCAGCTCTGGTCATTATGGCGCTGCGGGGCAAAGTGGGCCTTAAACAGCGCATGGTCATCGCCCAGGCGCTGAGTGTAGACGATATGCAAAGCGTATGGAAGCTGCAAAAGATCGTAATCTTCGGCAGCTTAGTGATCCAGGCGGTGGGCGCAACGATTCTGTTTTTCCGTTTTCTTCCCACCTTTGAGGCAGAAACCGCCTTCAAATGGGGCGTTTTTCACGCCGTTTCCGCCTTCTGTAACGCCGGCTTCGATATCTTCGGCAAGGTCGCCCCGGGCAGCAGCGTGATGGCTTTTAACACCGATCCGGTGGTGTGCATCACCCTGATGGCCCTGGTGGTCATCGGCGGACTGGGCTTCTTTGTTTGGGACGAGCTGGTGCGCCTGCACAGCTGGAAGAAATTCAGCGTCTACACCAAGCTGGTGCTGCTGACAAGCGGTGTGCTGCTCTTAGGCGGTGGCGTGCTGTTCCTCATTTTAGAATGGGATAATCCCGCCACACTGGGAACAATGGCGCCGGGCGATAAAGTATTAAATGCTTTCTTCCAGTCCGTTACATTGCGTACTGCCGGCTTTGCTTCCATCGACCAGGGCGCGCTTACAGATGCGGGCAAGGCAGTAAGCCTTGTGTTTATGCTCATCGGCGGCTCCTCCGGCTCTACTGCCGGCGGTATGAAAACCGTGACCTTCATTGTTTTGGTGCTGTTTCTCATCAGCCGCCTGCGTGGGGCAAACACCGTTACGGTGTTCCGCAGACGGATCTTGCCGGAAAAGGTGCTGGACGCTATGACCATTTTCGGCATTATGGTAGGCCTTGGCCTGTTTGGCGGCATTTTCATCACCGCCACCTCCCCCATCAGCTTTACCGACGGCTTATATGAATCCGTTTCCGCTTTGGGCACTGTAGGTCTGACCGCCAATGTGACCAGCCTGCTGAGTATCCCGGCAAAGCTGCTTATCATTTTGTTTATGTATTTTGGCAGAGTGGGTATTCTGACCCTGAGCCTGGGCTTTTTGTCCGGCGGCAAAGGCGCTGACCGGTATCAGTACGCCCATACAAATCTACTGATTGGATAAGGTGAAGAACATGAAAACTTATATGGTTATCGGTTTGGGCCGATTCGGCTCTGAGGTTGCCCGTCGCCTGTGTCAGCTTGGCTGCGAGGTTTTAGCCATTGACCGCAGCGAGGACTTAGTGCAGCAGGTAGCTAGCGAAGTGACTCACGCCGTGGTAGGCGATGCCCGGGACAAGAGCGTACTGCGGGCCTTGGGCGCTCAGGACTTTGACTGCGCCATCGTGGCCATCGGCGGCAGCCTGGCAGACTCTGTGCTGGCTACTATGAACCTGAAAGAATTGGGCGTAGGTCAGGTGGTGTGCAAAGCCCACGATGAGACCCACCGACAGGTGCTCAAAAAGCTGGGCGCGGATCAGGTAGTGATCCCGGAGCAGGAAAATGCCTTCCGGCTGGCTAAGAGCCTGAGTAGCCTCAATGTGCTGGACTATATTGAGCTTTCTGACGACTACGGCATTATCGACGTAGCCGCTCCCCGCACCTGGCAGGGTAAGACCCTGAAGGAACTGAATGTGCGGGCAAAGCTGGGCGTAAACATCTTAGCCATCAAGCGCGCCGGTCAGATCAACATCTCCCCTAACCCGGACGAGCCTTTACAGGCAGAGGATATTTTGGTGGTGCTGGGCGACACAAACGCATTAAGCGCGGTGCAAAAATTATGACAGAACACATCACTTCCCGAAAAAATCCCCTGATCCAGCAAGTACGCCGGTTACTGGGTAGCCGGAAAGAGCGGCAAAGCGCCGGGCTTTTCGTATCTGACGGCACAAAGCTTTTAGAGGAAGCTGTGCGCTGGTGGCCGGGTTTACAAACCGTGATCTGCACCCAGGATGTAAACCTCCCCCTGCCCCAGCAGGTGCAAAAGGTTACTGTCCCTAAGGACATAATGGAATATATCTCCCCTATGCAGGCCCCTCAGGGCGCGCTGTTTATCTGCCGTCTTCCAGAGGAAAAACCCTTGGAGGTCAGAGCCGGTATGCTGATTTTGGACGGCATCCAGGACCCGGGCAACTTAGGCACGATCCTCAGGACTGCCGATGCCCTTTCCGTTCCCGTGGTGCTTTTAGAAGGCTGCGCTGACCCCTATAGCCACAAGGTCGTCCGTTCCTCCATGGGCGCGGTGCTGCGCCGCGTGCCTGGGGTTTCCACCTGGAAACAGGTAAAAATGCTTTGCGCAGAAAAGAACATCCCGGTAGCGGTGACTGCCCTGAGCGATGAGGCCAAAGACATTCGGGATGCTACCCTTAAGAATATGGCCGTGGTCATCGGCAGCGAAGGTCAGGGCGTACGGCCGGAAATTATGGACTGTGCGGATGTGAAGCTGATCATCCCCATGAATGAAAACTGCGAATCTTTGAATGCGGCCATTGCCGCCGCCATCGCTATGTGGGAAATGAAAAAATAAAAAGGAGGGATCTTTATGGGTGAATATTGGATCTGGCTTGCCCAGCTCACCGGCATATCTGCCAAACGAAAAATGGCCCTTTTGCAAACATTTCTAAATCCCAAGGCCATTTATGAAGCAGGCGAGCAGGCTATAGACGCTCTGGAAGATCCCACAGCCAAAGAGATAAACGCCCTGGGTAACCGGACGCTGGAAAAAGCCCAAAAGCTGGCAGAAACTTGCCGGGCAAAGGGCATCAGCATCCTGCCCATCACCCACAAGGCCTACCCCCAAAACCTTTTACAAATTTCTGACCCGCCCATCCTCCTTTATTTTAAGGGGCAGCTCCCCCGGTGGGACACCTTCCCGGCAGTAGCTGTGGTTGGCACCCGGAAGGCCAGCGCCTATGGTCTGCAATGCGCCTATGATATGGGCGCTCAAATCGGCAGCTGCGGCGGTCTGGTGATCTCCGGCGGCGCATTGGGCGTGGATGCGGCAGCTATGGAAGGCGCCCTGCGCCAGGGCTACCCCTCGGTGGGTATTTTGGGCTGCGGTGTGGATGTGCTCTATCCCCAGGCCAACAAGCCGCTATTTGATATGACCGTGCAAAACGGCTGCGTGATGTCGGAGTTTGCTCCCGGCACGCCGGCCTACCCCAGCAATCTTGCCCGGCGCAACCGGCTGATCAGCGGCATCAGCGATGCACTCTTAGTGGTAGAAGCCCCGGCAAAAAGCGGCGCGCTCATCACCGCCGGGTATGCCAAGGAGCAAAAGAAAGCTATTTTCGTCACCCCGGGAAATCTCAGCAATCCCGCCTGCGCCGGCAGCAACGAGCTGCTGCGCAGCGGCGCAAGGATCGCTCTTACGGGCTACGATATCGTAGGGCTTTACAAGGACCGTTTCCCCAATCGGGTGCGCCAAATGCCACCTATCCAATCCCCTGCTCCCATAGATACCGACAAAAAACCCATTGACAAGCAGGCCCAAGATGCGTATATTGGCAAAGAACCCCCAAAAAAACTTACCGAGGACGAAAAGCTTGTATACGACGTTTTAACAGATAAACCCATCCACGTGGATGAGATCATCGCAAAAACCGGGCTAAAAGCATCCCGCGTGCTGGTAGCCATTACGATGCTGACGGTTGGTAAGCACATTATCAACCACCCTGGCAAATACATTTCGAAACGCTGACGGAGGAAATATGGCAGCAAATCATCTTGTTATTGTGGAGTCCCCCTCAAAGGCCAAGACCATTGGCAAATATTTAGGGCCGGACTATACCGTGAAGGCCAGTATGGGCCACCTGCGTGACCTGCCCAAGAGCACTATGGGCGTGGATATTGACGCAGGCTTCGTACCGGAGTATCTTCCTCTGGAGAATAAAAAAGACCTGATCGACGAACTGAAAAAGGCAGCTAAGAAGGCAGATTACGTCTACCTGGCAACTGACCCGGACCGGGAGGGCGAAGCCATCTCCTGGCACTTAAAGGAGCTATTGGAATTACCCGACGAAAAAGCAAAGCGGGTGACCTTTAACGAAATTACCCAGAAGGTAGTATGCCAGGCCATCGCCGAGCCCCGGGATATCGACCTGAATTTGGTGGATGCCCAGCAGGCACGCCGTCTTTTAGACCGGATCGTGGGCTACCAGCTTTCTCCCCTGCTGTGGAAGAAGGTGCGCCGGGGTCTGAGCGCCGGCCGTGTCCAGTCCGTAGCCACCCGTCTGGTGGTGGATCGGGAGAACGAAATAAGAGCATTCGTCCCCAAGGAATACTGGACCTTGGACGCCAAGCTTTCTCTTGCCGCCGGCGGCAATTTTACCGCCCGGTACTTTGGCAAGGATAAGAAGATTGAGCTGGGTAGCGAAGAGATGACTGACCGGGTCATTGCCGACGTAACCGGCAAGACCTTTACGGTGGAAAACGTCAAGCGAGCAGACAAAAAGCGCTCCGCTGCCCCTCCCTTTACCACCTCTACCCTGCAGCAGGAGGCTTCCCGGAAGCTGAATATGACCCCCAAGCGCACTATGGCCATCGCCCAGCAGCTGTATGAAGGCGTGGACGTGGCAGGCCAAGGCACTTTGGGTCTTATCACCTATATGCGTACCGACTCTTTGCGCCTTAGTAACGAGGCTATGGACGATGCTGCCAAGTTTATCTGCAGCCGCTACGGCAAGAACTATTACTACGGCAAGCACCATGTATTTAAGACCAAATCCGGCGCTCAGGACGCCCACGAAGCCATCCGTCCCACCCACGCAGAGCTGGACCCGGATGCTATTCAGGGCAGCCTTACCCGGGAGCAATACCGGCTTTATAAGCTGATCTGGAGCCGCTTTATGGCAAGCCAGATGGCCAACGCGGTGTACGATACTGTGTCCATCGATGCGGTATGTCAGGGTCACGTGTTCCGCGCTGCCCACCAGAGTGTGAAGTTTGCAGGCTTTTTGGCCCTTTACGAAGAAAGCCGGGACGAGGAAACCCAGGCGGATAGCTCTCCCCTGCCCAACATTGAAGCCGGGGATACTGCAAGCTGTAACGATCTTGTGAAGGAGCAGCATTTCACCCAGCCCCTCGCCCGGTACACCGAAGCTTCTCTTGTAAAAGCCATGGAAGAAAAGGGCGTTGGCCGCCCCTCTACCTATGCCGGCATCGTGTCCACCATCCAGGACAGAGAATATGTAAATAAGGTAGAAAAGCACCTGATGCCCACGCCTTTGGGCGAGGTAGTCACCAGCTTGATGCTGGATAAGTTCCAGGGCATCATCGATGTGGAATTTACCGCAGGTATGGAAAACGAGCTGGACCTGGTGGAAGCCGGTCAGCGGCACTGGAAGGAGCTGCTTGCAGACTTCTACAAGGATTTCCACGCCCAGATGGAAAATGCCGAGAAAGCTTTGGCCGGCACAAGGCTGAAAGTGCCGGATGAAGTGAGTACCGAAATTTGCGATGTGTGCGGACGGAATATGGTGGTGAAGATCGGCCGGTTCGGCAAGTTCCTGGCCTGCCCGGGCTTCCCCGAGTGCAAAAATACCAAGCCCATTGTGGAAAAAATGCCCGGCCGCTGCCCCAAGTGCGGCTCCGGTTTATTAAAGCGCAAGTCTAAGCGTGGCTTTGCCTACTATGGCTGCGAAGGCGGCGCTAAGTGCGGGTTTATGAGCTGGGATGTGCCTACAGCAGAAGACTGCCCCAAGTGCGGCAACACCATGTTCAAGAAGGCAGGCAAGGGCCGCAATAAGCCCTTCTGCATCAACGAAAGCTGCGAAAACTTCCTGCCGGAGGATAAGCGGGGCTACTATAAAAAGGCAGACAAAGCAGAAGAAAAGCCTGCCAAGAAAACCTCTCGTAAGAAGGGCTAAACAATGGATACTGTAAAAGTAATAGGCGCAGGCCTTGCCGGCAGCGAAGCGGCCTGGCAGCTTGCTCAACGAGGGCTAAAAGTAAAGCTTTATGAAATGAAGCCCCACAGGAAAAGCCCCGCCCACCATGCCGATACCTTTGCAGAGCTGGTATGCTCCAATTCTCTGCGGGGCGACCGGCTGGAAAACGCGGTAGGCCTTCTCAAAGAAGAGCTGCGGCGCTTAGATAGCCTGATCATCGCCTGCGCCGACGCCACCCGGGTGGAAGCCGGCGGCTGTCTGGCGGTGGATCGGGAGGGCTTTTCTCGCCTGGTAACAGAAAAAATCAAGAACCATCCCAATATTACGGTGGTAGATGAAGAAGTCACCGCCGTGCCGGAAGGCCCGGTGATTGTGGCAACCGGCCCGCTGACTTCTGATGCTATGTCCCAGGCCATCGGCCAGTATTTTGGGCAGGGGTATCTCCACTTTTTTGATGCCGCTGCCCCTCTCGTCACTGCCGATTCCATCGATATGGACAAGGCCTGGTGGCAAAGCCGCTACGACCGTGGCACACCGGATTACATCAACTGCGCCATGGACAAGGAAGAATACTTGGCCTTCCTGCAGGAGCTGGTGAACGCCGAAGAAGCGGAAGTTCACGGCTTTGAGGATAAAAACGTCTTCGAAGGCTGTATGCCTGTGGAAGTGATGGCCCGCCGGGGTGTGGACACCCTGCGCTTTGGCCCCTTAAAGCCTGTGGGTCTTACGGATCCTAAAACCGGCAAAGAGCCCTACGCCGTGGTGCAGCTGCGGCAGGATAACGCCGCAAAAAGTGTGTTTAACATCGTAGGCTTCCAGACCCACCTGAAATTCCCGGAGCAAAAGCGGGTGTTCTCTATGATCCCCGCCCTGCGTAATGCGGAATTTGTCCGCTACGGCGTGATGCACAGAAACACCTTCCTCCAGTCCCCCAAGCTGCTGGATAGGTATTATGCCGACCGCCGGGATCCCTTAGTTGCCTTTGCCGGGCAGATGACCGGCGTGGAGGGCTACGTAGAAAGCGCCGCATCGGGCTACCTGGCAGCGGTGGCTATGGCCGCCAAGGTGCTGGGCAAAACGCTGCCGGAATTTCCCAAGGAAACCGCCATCGGCGCGCTGGGTCTGTATGTCAGCGACGAGCGGATCGAGCATTTCCAGCCCATGAATGTGAATTTCAGCATTATCGCTCCTTTGGAGCAAAGAATCCGCAAAAAGGCGGAAAAGAATCTGGCCCTTGCCAACCGTTCATTGGAGATCATCGATCGCCTGAAAGAAACGGTATAAAGAAAGAAGGTAGAGAGAATGAAGATCATTTTGGACGCTATGGGTGGCGATAACGCGCCGCTGGCCCCTGTAATGGGCGCAATCGAGGCAAATAAGCTTTACGGCGCGCAGATCACCTTAGTCGGTCAGGGAGAAAAGATCCTGGAAGTGCTCCGCGCTCAGGGAATTGAAACCTTACCGGAGGGCGTAGAAATTATGCACGCCGACGATGTGGTGGATATGCACGATGACCCTGCCCAAGCAGTACGCACCCGGAAGAATTCTTCTATGATGGTGGGTCTTAAAATGCTTGCCGAGGATCAAGGCGACGGCTTTATTTCCGCCGGCTCTACCGGCGCGCTCCTTTCCGGCGCGACCCTGATCGTGAAAAGGGTCAAGGGCATCCGCCGGGCAGCGATGGGCCCCGCTATGCCCAACAAGGCCGGCGGCAAAACCTTGCTGCTGGACTGCGGCGCAAATGCAGAATGTACCCCGGAATTTTTGCTCCAATTTGGTCTTGTAGGCTCTTTGTACGCAAAAAAGACCTTAGGCCTTGAAAATCCCCGGGTGGGCCTGCTGAACATCGGCACGGAAGATACCAAGGGTACACCTTTGCAGAAGGAGGCCTACGGCCTGCTGCAAAATGCCCATAACCAGGGCATCATTAACTTCATCGGCAACGTAGAGGGCAGAGATGTTCTCTTAGGCGGTGTAGATGTAGTGGTGTGCGACGGTTTTTCCGGCAACGTGCTGCTAAAGTCCATTGAAGGCACGGCTATGTTCATGGGCTCACTTATGAAGCACAAGATCTTCAAGCGCAATGCCTTAAGTATGATCGGTTACCTCTTCTGCAAGAAGGGCGTAAACGATGTGATGAAGATGATGGACTACCGGGAAATCGGCGGCACCCAGTTCTTGGGTATCCGCAAGCCGGTCATTAAAGCCCACGGCTCTTCCGACACTTTGGCCTTCCGCAACGCGGTAAAGCAGGCTATGGACGCAGCCAAGGCAGATTTTTCTGAAGAACTGGAGCAGATGCTCAAGGAGAGTAACCATGATTAAGGATCTGGAAGCGGCCATCGGCTATAAATTCCATAACATCACCCTGCTGCAAAATGCCCTGACCCACTCCTCCTATGCCAACGAGCATTGGCACGATAGCTTAAAAAGCAACGAGCGGCTGGAATTTTTGGGGGATTCTATTTTGGGTATGGTAGTAGCTGACCACTTGTACCGCTTTTTTCCCAACCGCCCCGAAGGCGAGCTGACCCGTATGCGTGCCGATATGGTGTGCGAAACCAGCCTTGCCAAAGCTGCGGAAACCCTTGGTTTAGGGCAGCACCTGCTCCTGGGACACGGCGAGATGCAGGGCGGCGGCAGAAAAAGAGCCTCCATTTTGGCAGATGCCATGGAATCGGTGATCGCCGCCTGCTACTTAGACGGCGGTATGATTGCTGCCAAGGCCTTGATCGAAAAGCTGATTTTGCCCAATGTGCCTAAAGAGCAGCTGCATAACCGGGATTATAAGACGGCTCTGCAGGAAAAGGTGCAGCAAAAGAAAAATCAGGTCATCTCCTACCGGCTTGTTTCCGAAGAAGGCCCTGATCACGACAAGCATTTTACGGTGGAAGTGCTGCTAAACGGCATTTCCGTCGGCACAGGCACCGGCTCCAGCAAAAAGCGGGCCGAGCAGGCCGCCGCCCAAAATGCCCTTGCTTATTTAATTGACAATTGAAAATTGACAGTTGACAATTGTGGTATCGCTTTGCGATATATCTAAATCCGTCGGCTTTGCCGACACCATAATTGTCCATTATCCATTGTCAATTGTCCATTGCCAAACAAAAAGCTCTCCGCAGATGCGGAGAGCTTTTCTTATTTGGCTAAGTTTTGGATCCAGGAACCGCTGCGGAGCAGTCGCCAACCAATAAAACACTTGGCAATATCCACCAGCTGGCAACAAATAAACAAAGGCAAAATGGGAAGCCCTGCCACCCGACTAAGGACAATGGACAGCGGCACGGTAAAACACCACATGATGCCGCAATCAAAGAAGAAAGTAGTCCAAGTCTTGCCGCCGGAACGAATGGTAAAATAGGCGCAGAACAAATAGGCCATTATCGGCTTCATCACTGCCAGCACCAGCACCAGCTGGGAGGCAAGGCTGCGAATATCGTCGCTTACCTGATAAAGATGGGGAAATACATACGCCCCTGCCGCCATCAGAATGCCGAAAAGCGCGCCTACTGTGACACCCAGCCGCAGAATCTTATTGTTACTGTCCTTGATCTCTTCCTTCGCGCAGCCAGCGCCCATCATCTGTCCCATTAGGATGCCCACCGTATTGCCCAAAGCGATGACGCCTACGCTGGCAATATTATTCAGGGTTTCGCAGATATTCACCGCCGGCACTACCGCCAGGCCACAGGTACTGTAGCTTTGATTCAACACCGCCATACCGGTAGACCACAAAAATTCGTTCATCATCAGGGGCATACCCTTGGCAAGGATCCTGCCCAGAAGCTGCAGCGGAATGTAAAACGACCGATAAAGGCCACGAAAAAAATCATACTCCTTTTTATGGCAAGCAGACCAAATAACCAAAATACCCAGCTCCACAAACCGAGCAATCACCGTGGCCACTGCTGCGCCCCTTGCCCCCATAGCAGGCAAGCCCAAATGGCCAAAAATCAAAATAATATTCAGCGCCAGATTGGTAAGCACCGCCACAACGCTAGCCACCATTGGCAGCATAGGCTTGTCACATTCCCGCATTGTGGTGGCATACACATTGGTCAGTGCGAAGGGCAGCAAGCCAAACAGCATGATCTGCAAATATTCGAATCCAAAGGCCAGCGTCTTAGCCGCATCCTCCCGGCTTCCCTCTCCTTGCAGGTACAAACTAATGAGATCCTGGCCGCAGAAGTTAAAGAGCAAAATTGCGCCCACAGTCAGCAGCGCAGACAGCAGGAGCTTAAACCGGGTAGCGTGCAAAATGCCCTCTTTATCCCCCGAGCCGTGGAACTGGGCGCCGAAAATACCTGCGCCGGCGTTGGCGCCGAACACGCACAGGTTGAATATGAAAATCAGCTGGTTTGCAACAGACACGCCACTCATCTGCAGCGTGCCTACCTGCCCCACCATAATATTATCCAGCAGCGCCACAAAGGTGGTAATGCTGTTTTGGATCAGGATGGGAATACCAAAACCCAAGACCCGGCGCAAAAACGCCCGGTCACCAAAATAACGCCTAAGCATACAATTAACCTCTACTTTTATTTATCCTGAAAATAGTAACACAAAAGCCCTGTAGGCGCAAGGGTCTGACGCGTATTTTACGAATAATTTGCCATTTTGCCCTTTTTGACCGCAAATCGTATTTTTTGCCGCAAATCGTATTTTTTGCCTTCGGCATTGACTTTTCCGTCACCAAACATTATAATATTATCGGAAAATTTGGGCAGTTCCCAGCTGCCTTATAAGAAAGGAAAATTGCCATGATTTACAGTACTGAAGTACAGCACATGTGCCCCGTTGGCAAGGGTGCTTACCACGGCCCCGCTCCCATCCCCGAAGAGGGCAAGTGGGTGCAGGTCAAGCAGATCAGCGATGTCAGCGGTTTTACCCACGGCATTGGCTGGTGCGCTCCCCAGCAGGGCTGCTGCAAGCTGACCCTGAACGTTAAAGAAGGTATCATCGAGGAGGCTCTGGTGGAGACCCTGGGCTGCTCCGGCATGACCCACTCCGCAGCTATGGCTTCCGAAATTCTCATCGGTAAGACCTTGCTGGAGGCCTTAAATACCGACCTGGTGTGCGACGCCATCAACACCGCTATGCGGGAACTGTTCCTGCAGATCGTTTACGGCCGTACCCAGTCCGCTTTCTCTGAAGACGGTCTGGCTGTAGGCGCTTCCCTGGAAGACCTGGGCAAGGGTCTGCGCAGCCAGGTTGGCACTATGTTTGCCACCAAGGCTAAGGGCCCCCGTTATCTGGAGATGGCTGAGGGTTACGTCACCCGCATCGCTCTGGACGAGGATGACCTGATCACCGGTTACGAGTTCATCAACCTGGGCAAGATGATGGACTTCATCAAGAAGGGCGACGATGCTAACGAGGCTCTGAAGAAGGCTAAGGGTTCCTACGGCCGCTTCGCAGATGCCGCTAAGTACATCGACCCCCGCCACGAATAAGAGGAGGACTGTACAATGGCTCTGTTTGAAGGTTACGAAAGAAAAATTGATAAGATCAACGGCGTCCTCGCTCAGTACGGCCTTTCTTCCGTTGAGGAATGCCGTGAGCTGTGTGTCGCTAAGGGCTTCGATCCCTACGAGATCGTAAAGGGCATTCAGCCCATCGCTTTTGAAGATGCCGCTTGGGCATACTGCGTTGGCGCTGCCATCGCTATGAAGAAGGGC
>JAZSPA010000003.1:0-7388 GCA_045537165.1 Faecousia sp. | reverse complement strand
CGGGCTCATCAGTACAATATCCCCGGACTTTGCCCCGGCACAGGCTTTCTGCACCGCATCGGAAAAATCCCTGCACATTACCAGTTCCGGGCTTCCGGGTATGTAATTTGACGCCGCCCGGATGGCCTTTCCCATTGCCTCGGCGGTAGCGCCGTTGAGGTACACGGCCTTGGTATGGCTGCAGATCTCCGTGCCAAGCTCCGTGAAGGGGATCTGCTTATCGTAGCCGCCGGCGATGAGGATCACCTTTTTGGAAAAGCTGCGCAGACCCGCCGCCGTACGGCTGGGAGACGAAGCGATGGAATCGTTATAATACCGCACGCCGTCCTTCACCCGAACCAGCTCAATGCGGTGCTCCACACCGCCGAAGGTTCTGGCAACCTTCCGAACCGTATCCATGGAAACCAGGCCTTCCACCGCCAGAATCGCGGCCATGTAGTTTTCCACATTATGCACACCGGGCAGCAAAATATCCTCGGTACGCAGAACCTCCTGCCCGTCCAGGCAGATCCGGTCCTCCCGGAGGGTCACCCGGCTGCCGGGCGTTTCCCGGCGGGAGAAGCGGTAGGTCGTACCGTTGCCGCAAAGTGGGGCGGTCAAGGGATTGTCCTGATTGACGATCAGAAGGCCGTCGCCGTCCTGGAAGCGGTAGATGTTTTTCTTAGCCTCCACATATTCCTCCATATCCTTATGGACATCCAGATGGTTGGGAGACAGATTGGTGACCACGGCCCGCTGCGCGCTGCACCGCATATCCATCAGCTGAAAGGAGCTCAGCTCCACCACGGCATAGTCAGAAGTCTTGATTTGATTGCAAATGGGCAGCAAGGGCGTGCCGATATTGCCGCCCAACCACACGGTTTTTCCTTCCGCCTTCAGCATTTCGGCGATCAGGGTCGTCGTGGTGGTTTTCCCGTCAGAGCCGGTGACCGCAATGATGGGACAGGGACACAGCTCAAAAAACACTTCCATCTCGCTGGTGATCTGCGCGCCGGCCGCCCGGAGGCTGACAATGCCGGGATTCCCCGGGTGCATGCCGGGGGTACGGAACACCACATCCGCGCAAATTCCATCCAGGTAGCTTTCCCCCAGGGACAGGGTACAGCCCAGCTTCTCCAGCTCCAGTACCTCCCGGTCCAGCTTTTCACGCTCCGTCCGGTCGCAGCCGGTGACAGTGCAGCCATAGGAAAGCAGCAGCTTTACCAGAGGACGGTTGCTCACGCCCAGACCCATCACCAATATATTCTTACCTTTCAGGCTATTAAAATAGCTATCAAATACAGAAGCCATATGATCCCTCTTTTCCATTTATGGATATAGTATAGCCTCTTAAAGAACATTTTGCAAGACATTTGACCCCTACATCAAATTAAAGGAAAACATCATTGTTAAAAACACATAAATCTAACGCCTTGTCAGTTAGATCACAACGAAAGAAAGTATCCATTTGCGGGCAAAAACCGCTTATGTAACCATTATTAGCTAACTCCATCATAATTTCTCCAATTATCGGTTTCTCCTCCTCGGTCAAGTATACCGTAACATAGTCAGATCGAATAAGCATGCATTCTTCCAACAAACGGTTTAAAAACTCTTCTGTATATTTCTGCATTGCGATTTCTCCTTTGAATATATTTTGAATATAATCTTAATATATTATAATATGATATGTCAATATATTATAGGTATATATTGAAACGAGGTGAGTAATTTGGGAACTGACAACAAATCCTCTATTACTGTAAAGCGCAAAAGTGACGACGGTCACCGCATAATATCTGTACGGATCACGGAAGATACACTACGGGAATTAGATCGCATCGCCAGCGAAGCAAACTGCTCCCGCAATGAGCTAATCAACACCATTTTACGGCACGGTGTTAAAAACGTTGAAATCAAATAACTCCGGGAGGGCCACGCCCTCCCTTTTTATTTGACTTTTTAGCAAACATAAAGTAAAATAACCCTTGCGACCGGGTCGGACAGTCGCGGCCGGATGCCGAAAGGCACCGGGTGAGGAAAGTCCGGGCTCCACAGGGCAAGGATAACAGGCAACGCCTGCCGGGGGTGACCCCAGGACAAGTGCAACAGAGATATACCGCCGCAAGGCAAGGGTGAAAAGGTGGGGTAAGAGCCCACCCGGCCCATGGCAACATGGGTTTTACGATGTAAACTCTATCCGGAGCAACACCGTGTGTGGGACAATAGGCTTGCCCGGCCGTCCCCAAGAGGTGGCTTGATCCCACGGGCGACCGTGGGGCTAGATAGATGACTGTCTATAACAGAACCCGGCTTACAGACCCGTGTCGCAAAAAAGTGCTTGCGCGTAATGCGTAAGTGCTTTTTTTGTCAAAAAAACAATGCAGTCTGAAAGTTTACAACAAGTTTACTGCATTTTGCAGTAATTGTCAATACAACAAAATGCAGTGTGGTATGCTACCAACAGAGGTGGTAGATATGTATCAGCGCATTCGTGACCTAAGAGAAGATCGGGATCTAAAGCAGAGAGAAATTGCAGAATATCTAAACTGCTCACAGCAGGTATACAGCAATTACGAATTAGGGCAGCGTGATATTCCTACCGAGGTACTGATCAAGCTTTCCAGGCTGTATGATGTGTCTGTTGATTACCTGCTCGGTTTAACTCCAAATAAAAAGTAAAGATGAACGCACCGTGATTTTCCTTTGATTCCCTTCACGGTGCGTATTATTTTATATTCGCTTAGTTAACATAACGCATTGAATACTTATTCAACTTCTTTTCCGCTGTCGATATGGCTATAAATCATCCTACGCAAAACAAAATATAGCAGACTAATACCCAGCAGCACGATACTGATCCATTGAGAGGTAGACAAACCGCCCGCTATTCCGCGTATAGCATCCCCTCTTAAAAACTCCAATATGAATCTGCTTATCCCATAAAGAATGCAATAAGATGCCAGCAAGTCAAATGGGCACCTGCGTTTCTTATCAATCTGAAGCAGCAAAACAAAGATGCCAATATTCAATAATGCTTCCAGTAGCTGTATTGGAAAATACCCTTGAGCAGGGTCTAAGCCGGCTACAGAGTTAGGATAATAAACAGCAAATGGGCCACTGTACGGCATTCCGTTACAACAACCAGCCAGTACACAACCAATTCGGCCAATCGCGTGCCCCAAGGGAATGTGGGGTACAACAGCGCTTTCAATAGCAGAAAAGGGTATCTTTGCAACGCGAGTGCCGATCAATGCGCCAATAACACCGCCAATAAACCCACCGTAATAAACGATGCCGCCAAACACGCGAAAATCGCCTCTTATTAAAGAGTTCAAAAGCTCTCTTACCGGATAAGTGACAAGGGCATACAGAATTGCGCCGCAGAGTAAACCAAGCAGCGCTGCAAATGCCGCGACGATCAATATATCCTCAATAACAAGACAGTACCTTATTGCCCTCCGATATGAAAGTATGACAGCCAGCGAAAAACCTAAAACCATCAGCACCCCATAAGATCCAATGAAAATACCGAAAACATTTATATAAGGAAGCATAACTAACCTCCGTAATCAGAGCAATCTCCCTGTCAATCCTACTGACAGGGAGATCATTTTGTTACATAGCATTACCGGCAGCAGCAATACCAGCTACACATGCAACGCAAGCAATGTACAGCAGAAGACCTAAAACTGTACCAATGATGGACATAACCAGACCGGCAGTAGCAGCGCCGCTTGCGCCCTTCTTCTTAGCCAAAGCGCCAAGAATAATACCGACAATGCCCAGAACGGATGCCAGCCAGCCCATACCGCTGAACAGAACAGCGAACACGAGAGAGCAGATGCCCAAAACCAAAGATGCAACAGCCATTTGTATTCCCCTTTCTTTCTATTTGTCACCACTTTTAACACAATGACGGAGTAAGTATAGCATATAAATCTTCGTTTGTCTACCATCGTAGACATAATTTGTTCAAAATTTTATACACTATACATATGGGGTGATACTATGCAATTCGACCATAAAGCTATAGGCCAAGTTATTCGCAATATCCGCACCAAAAAAGGGCTTTCGCAAGAAGTTATAAGCGGACTTGCTGGAATTGCGCGCACGCATCTTTCTATGATTGAAAGCGGTACAAAACAGGCAAATCTAAAAACCGTCTGGAGCATCGCGCAGGCTTTGAATATGCGACCCAGTGAACTGATAAGGATGATCGAAGAAGAGATCAATTACAAATAAACATCACGCACCGTGAATTTCACGGTGCGTGATGAATTATAAATGCTTAGTTAACATAACTCGTCGAACAACTATTGGACCGCTTCCCTATTGCTAAATATCAAGCATTATGTATTAATTATGAATTGCAAATTCTTTATTGTTTAACCGAGCAGACCCTTAACGGTCAAATTTTACACCGCAATCCCAGCAGCACTTTCTATCCGCCTTCTGCACACGGCCACAAACTGGACAAGTCACTGTACCCTCATCCACCCACTCTGGCTTTACAGATGCAGGTTTGTCTGCAGTCTCCTTTTGCTTTTCCATTTCTACCCCTTTCCCGGTAGGAATTTTCTCACCGGACGGCTGGGACTGATTGACATTCGCCGCCATTTTCGCAGGAGCAGCAGGTGCAGGCTTAGGCTCAGAATTTGCGCTGGTGGGAGAACCCTTTTTCTCAAGCTTTTCTACACGGCCATTAATGGACATCACATTATCGATCAGCTCACCAAAACCGTACAATAACATCACCGATACCCTGGAAACATAATATCCAATCATCAGAATAACAACTGCCAGCAAAAGCATAAGGATGATCATCGGGCCATTTTCAGTAGCAAATCCACCGATCAAACATGCAATAGCAGAAATCACAAAACCAGCAAATATTATGTACCCCAATACTTTTGCTAAACCCTTTATATCCTTACCCACTTCATCAAAATCAAACATAATATTCTCCTTTCTGCTTGATAATTTTAATATACACAGATGAAAATAAATTGTCAACATCAAAACTAGTTGAATACTTATTCAACTGCTCTCCCACCATTGTATATTGTGCATTGTGTATTGTGCATTATGCATTGTGCATTAAAAAGACCGTTACCCGAAGGTAACGGTCTTTTGTGAGCTATGAATTACTCGTAGATCTCGGTAACAACACCGGAACCAACGGTACGGCCGCCTTCACGGATAGCGAAACGCAGGCCCTTCTCGATAGCGATGGGGGTGATCAGCTCAACGTTCATAACAACGTTATCGCCGGGCATGCACATCTCAGTGCCTTCGGGCAGGGAGATGATGCCAGTAACGTCGGTAGTACGGAAATAGAACTGAGGACGATAGTTGTTGAAGAAAGGAGTGTGACGGCCGCCTTCTTCCTTGGACAGGACGTAAACCTGGCCAGCGAACTTAGTCAGGGGCTTGATGGAGCCGGGCTTGCAGAGAACCTGGCCACGCTCGATGTTCTTCTTGTCGATACCACGCAGCAGAGCGCCGATGTTGTCGCCAGCTTCAGCGTAGTCCAGCAGCTTGTGGAACATTTCGATATCGGTAACAACAGTCTCCTGCTTGTCATCACGCAGGCCGACGATCTCGACCTTGTCGTTCTTGTTGATCTGGCCACGCTCAACACGACCGGTAGCAACAGTACCACGGCCGGAGATGGTGAACACGTCCTCAACGGGCATCAGGAAGGGCTGGTCAGCCTTACGGTCGGGAGTGGGGATATACTCGTCAACAGCATCCATCAGAGCCTTGATGCAAGCGTACTCGGGAGCGTTCACATCGTTGGACTCGGAGATCAGAGCGTTCAGAGCGGAACCCTGGATAACAGGGATGTCGTCGCCGGGGAACTCGTAGAAGGACAGAGTCTCGCGGATCTCCATCTCAACCAGCTCCAGCAGCTCGGCGTCGTCAACCAGGTCAGCCTTGTTCATGAACACAACGATAGCAGGCACGCCAACCTGACGAGCCAGCAGCAGGTGCTCCTTGGTCTGAGCCATGGGGCCGTCGGTAGAAGCGATAACCAGGATAGCGCCGTCCATCTGAGCAGCACCGGTGATCATGTTCTTGATATAGTCGGCGTGGCCGGGGCAGTCAACGTGAGCATAGTGACGAGCGTCAGTCTGGTACTCAACGTGAGCGGTGTTGATCGTGATACCACGAGCCTTCTCTTCGGGAGCCTTATCGATGGAAGCGTAGTCCTCGAAGTCAGCCTTGCCCTGCAGAGACAGGTACTTGGTGATAGCAGCGGTCAGAGTGGTCTTGCCGTGGTCAACGTGGCCGATAGTACCAATGTTGACGTGAGGCTTGGTTCTTTCAAATTTCTGCTTTGCCATTTGAAATTTCCTCCTGTTTGTAATGAATTATTGTTAATTTTTTAATGACGATTGAAAAATTCGCTCATAGAGACATTGTACAACAAAGTCCCTATAAATACAAGAGAAATTTTTCGAATTTCTCGAAATTAACCCTTGGAACGGAGCTTGATGATCTCCTCGGTCTTGCTCTTGGGCAGCTCAGTATTGTGGCTGGGCTCCATAGAGTACTGACCACGGCCCTGAGTCTTGGAACGCAGGTCGGTAGCGTAGCCAAACATTTCGCTCAGAGGCACGTTTGCGTCCACCTGAACGGAGCCGGTACGGGTGATCTGGCCCAGGATGTTACCACGGCGAGCGGTAACGTCGCCGATAACGACACCCATATACTCATCAGGCACAACGATAGCCACCTTCATGATGGGCTCCAGAATTGCGGGGTTGGCCTTCTTGCAGGCTTCCTTGAACGCCATGGAACCGGCAATCTTAAATGCCATTTCAGAGGAGTCGACCTCGTGGTAGGAACCATCGAACAGGGTGACCTTTACGTCGACAACGGGATAGCCAGCCAGAACGCCAGCTTCCATTGCACCCTGAATACCAGCATCGACAGCAGGGATATATTCCTTGGGAATAGCGCCGCCGACAACAGCATTGACAAACTCGTAACCCTTGCCGGGCTCATTGGGCTCGACACGGATCTTAACATGGCCGTACTGACCCTTACCACCGGACTGACGAGCATACTTGGTATCCTGCTCGACTTCCTTACGGATGGTTTCCTTGTAGGAAACCTGGGGTGCGCCAACGTTAGCTTCCACCTTGAACTCACGCAGCAGACGGTCAACGATGATCTCCAAGTGGAGCTCACCCATACCAGCAATGATGGTCTGACCAGTTTCCTGGTTGGTGTAGGTCCGGAAGGTGGGGTCTTCTTCTGCCAGCTTAGCCAGAGCGATGCCCATCTTTTCCTGACCAGCCTTGGTCTTGGGCTCGATAGCGACTTCGATAACGGGCTCGGGGAAGACCATGGATTCCAGGATGATGGGATGATCCTCATCACAGAAGGTGTCACCGGTG
>JAZSPA010000006.1:0-28498 GCA_045537165.1 Faecousia sp. | reverse complement strand
CTGCAGCCCGGTTTGCGGTGCCCGAAAAAATCATCGGGCTTACGCTTTCCCTCGATTTTTTCGACCGCTGCACACTAAACGGCCTTGCTGTATCTGCCGCAGGCAGCGCAAAGCCGTTTAGGCCCAACAAGCTACGCTCGTCGGACTCATAACCCGGAGGTCGTTTGGAATCTGGCTTCATAACCAAAAAGAAAACCCCATCCGGGTGGATGGGGTTTCTTTTTGGTTGCGGAGGCAGGACTCGAACCTACGACCTCCGGGTTATGAGCCCGACGAGCTTCCAACTGCTCTACTCCGCGATGTGGGTTGCACCTGAGTGCCTGTATATACTACCATATTCAAAAGCCTTTGTCAACCCTGAATTTGCCGACGGCTTTCGGCATAATTCTTTGCAGATGTAAAGTCGGCGGATTGTTTTACAAAGCCTATGGTTATTTTAGTAAATTATGCAGAGCGGCGCATACTAAAGTGGGTGATGAATGAATGGATTCAATTTGGGATAAGGACGTACAGCTGCCAGGGTTTCCTCAGCTGGAAGGGGAGCTGCGCACTGATGTACTCATCATTGGCGGCGGTCTTGCCGGCCTTTTGTGTGCCTGGAATTTGAAGCAGTCGGGGGTAGACTGCGTACTCATTGAGCAAAACAGGCTGATGCAGGGGGTAAGCGGCAGAACCACCGCCAAGGTGACTTCCCAGCACGGTCTGATTTATCATAAGCTGTTGAACCGGTTTGGGGCAGAGCAGGCACAGTTATACTGGCAGGCCAACGAAGATGCTCTGGCGCAGTATGAAGAATTAGCGCAGGAAGCAGACTTTGATTTTATGCCCCAAAGCAGCTATTTGTATGCCCGGCTCAGCAGGGAAAAGCTGGTAACGGAGATGGAGGCCTGCGCCCGATTGGGCATTCCCGCCCAGTGGGAAACCAGGCTGCCCCTGCCCTTTGATGTTGCGGGGGCGATTCGCTTTCCGGATCAGGGACAGTTCCACCCTCTAAAGCTTGCGGCACATTTGGCAGATGGGCTGCAGATCTATGAAAACACCAAGGCGCTGGCCTATTTGGGGGACAGGGTACAGACCCCCAAGGGAATGATTCGGGCAGAGCGAATCATTGTGGCTACCCATTTTCCCCTGTTCAATAAAAATGGCGCTTACTTTTTGAAAATGTATCAGCAGCGTTCTTACGTGCTGGCGCTGGAAAATGCTTCCAAGGCAGAAGGAATGTATTTGGATTGCGGCGACAACGGCCTTTCCATTCGCTCAGCAGGAGAGTACCTTTTGCTGGGCGGTGGGGGACACCGCACCGGAAAAGAGGGCCTTGGCTGGAAAATGCCCCAGGCGGCGGCCCGGCAGTATTATCCCCAGGCGCGGATCGCCGCCCGCTGGGCTACCCAGGACTGTATGACCCTGGACGGAATGCCTTATATCGGTCAATACAGTAAAAATACGCCCAATTTATATGTGGCTACCGGCTTTGGCAAATGGGGAATGACTTCTTCTATGGTGGCGTCCAGGATTCTGACCGATCAAATAACCGGCAAGGAAAATCCCTATGCGGCTCTTTTTTCTCCATCCCGCAGTATGCTGCACAAGCAGCTTTTTGTTAACGGGGCAGAAGCGACCCTGAATTTGCTTCGCCCAACAAAACCCCGCTGCCCTCACCTTGGCTGCGCCCTGCATTGGAACAAGCAGGAGCATTCCTGGGACTGCGCCTGTCACGGTTCCCGTTTTGATAAAAACGGCCGGGTGCTGAATAACCCGGCTACCGATGATCTGAAACATCCGCCTAAGATGTGATAGCCTAGGGGTCTGTTGCAAAATTTTCATTTTGCAACAGACCCCTAGGCAGAGAGGACTCGAACCCAAGTAGCCTCTCAGCAGCCCTATTTGCTGCTTTTTGCCTTATCTTCCTTGCCTTGCGCCAGCAAGGCGGCGTCATCTGCGCCAAAAATCTACCAAATATTACTTGCTGAGAGATGCTTGACAGTTTTCAGCCGCCTGCATTTTCCAAGACGAAGAAAATCACGCAGACAATACTTTGTGTATTATCAAGGGATTTTCTGATGTATTGGGGAATGTAGGTGCCTGAAAACCTGCTTGGGTTCAAGTCCTCTCTGCCTAGGCAATGGCTATTTCCTGATAGTTCTCCTTGAATTTTTATGGTACATATATTATACTAAGTGCAAATACACAGAGTAAGTTATACACTTATAATGCAAGCTAAAATATTTCAACGGTTTATACAAGACATTATCTGGAATCAATTAATGGCGAAGGAGAAATTTATGAAAAAATCATTGTTGAATATTATTCTCGTAAAAATTTAGGCGATGACTTATTTGTGCAAGTGCTGGCAGATCAATTTGCAGATTGCAAAATAGTGCTATTGGGCAATCCGCTGATGTATACAAAACATTTCAATAAAAACGTACGAATGCATGTCGGATCATATATTTTGATGATTTTAGGCAAAGCGTCGACTTTGTTTTCTAACACAAAATTCGAGAAAATCTTGCTAAAATTATGCGCTAAAATTAAGGACAAAATTAAAAGCAGAGGTCATGCGTCAGTTAAAATTGGCGGCTCCATATTTATGTCGCATTCAGATCAGAAAGAGCTGGATTTTTCAACGCAAGATTTACCTGCATACGAAATAGTCAGCGCTTTAAACGAGGGCGCGCCCGCATTTGTAATCGGAGCAAATTTGGGGCCGGTTTATTCTGAAAAATATTGGGAACATATAGAAAAAGTCTTTTCCGAATGTAAACACGTAACTTTAAGGGATTATTCCTCTTATATGAAAATGCGCCATTTGACAAATGTGCAATACGCACCGGATGTAGTTTTTGGCGTAAAAGTTCCTACAGTTACAGCCAATAACGGAGTTGTGATTTCTGTAGTAGATATTTCCATACATACACAGGACGTTAATATTGTAGACGCATATTATAAACGGCTGACAGAATTAATAAATTATTTTAGCGATCAAAATATTCCTGTAACGTTAGTTTCGTTTTGCAAAAAGGAGGGCGATGAAAACGCTATAAAAAAGTTGCTTAAAATGATAAAAGACCCGGATAAAATCAAAACGAGCTATTATAATGGCGATTTTGAAGAAATTATAGAATTATTTTCCAATGCAAGTTATATCGTTGGAACGAGATTTCACAGCATAATCCTTGGTATTCACTGTAAAAAGCCGGTCTTGCCAATTATGTATAGTTGCAAAACACGCAATTATTTGTTGGACCTGGGCTTTGAAGGAACAAAAATATCGTTGGCAGACTTGGAAAACCAAACTTTAGATACGCTCTTAATGAATTACAAAACAAATTACATTTGCGATTGTATAAACCATGAAAAATACGCAAGCAATCAATTTTGGGCATTAAGAAGCTATATAGACTCCTTGCATTAAAGCTGCTGAAAAACACTGATGTTTTTCGTTTATACCTCGCCAAGCTGGGGTAATTCGTTGTTGATTTACAAGCGCGTTTGTGCTAAACTAATATTGCTAAATCAACTTAACTGATGTGAAATTTGGCGTATTTTGGGGATAATATGCTGGTTTTTGCACACTTATATTAGGAAAATTGTTTGGAATGCAAATTTGTGGGATGTGCATGCATGATTACGATCATCAGCGTAAACTCCGCAGAAAAGTTAGTGAGAAGATGTAATGGATACTGTAATCGATTTTCACAGCCATATATTGCCCGGGATTGATGACGGAAGTTCCTCTGTGGAGGAATCTGTCCAGATGCTGACGCAGGAGGCGGAGCAGGGAATTGGCCATGTGGTGGCAACGCCCCATTTTTATGCCAGCCAGGATAATTTGACAAGTTTTTTGGAGCGGCGCGCAAAAGCTGGGGAGCTTTTGCGAAAGGAAATGGGAAAGCATGGGGGCTTGCCGGAGCTGCGTATAGGCGCAGAGGTGTATTATTTTACCGGGATCAGCGAATCCAGAGATATTTCCCGTCTAGCCATTTCTTCTACTAACTATATTATGATCGAAATGCCCCAATCTCCCTGGACGGACAGCATGTACCGTGAGTTGGAGCGAATCTACTTCAAACAGAATTTGATCCCTGTGATCGCCCATGTGGATCGATATATTCGCCGCTTTAGGACATTTGGCATACCTCGCAGGCTCTCAGAACTGCCGGTTGTGGTACAGGCGAATGCAGAGTTTTTCTTAAATAAAAACACATCTGCTTTTGCAATGGGAATGCTGCGCAGCGGAAAGATTCATATTCTGGGTTCTGATTGCCATAACTTAGACTCCAGGAAGCCCAATCTTGGGGCTGCCGTTGCGCGGATTCGGCAAAAACTGGGCGCTGATGCGGTGGCAAAGATAATTGAAAATGGGCAGAATATTTTGCTCTAGAAAAACGGCAAGGAAGCAACAGGCTCCACCTATGGGTGGGGCCTGTTTTCACCGGCGCGTGGCGGCGAAGGAAGGAAAAAAAATGGGAATTGGCGGTAAATTTTTTGATAGATTTTCATAAATGCTGTAGAAATTTGAAAGCCTTTATGATATAATATGCTGGCGTTGATATGTATATCCCTGAAGGGAGACTTTGGATTATGTTATTTTCAATTCAAAAGGCAAATATGTGGAAGCGGTTTGCTGCCTGGATGCTGGATGCTATTCTGGTGCTGATTCTGGCCACTGGCGCAGGCTCAGGCTTTTCCGCCCTGCTGGGCTATGATGCGCAGTATCAGGTGGTAAATGACGGTTATGCCAGGTATGAAACCCAGTATGGCGTGAGTCTGGACATTTCTTATGAAGAATACGGAGCCTTGTCGGAGGCAGAACGTAAAAATTGGGACGCGGCGGCCAATGCGCTGCGCACCGATGAAGCTGTGCTGGAAGCCTACAGCAACGTGATCGGGCTGACATTATTGATCACGGCGCTGAGCGTTTTGGTAGCTGTGGTTATCTGTGAGTTTGTTGTGCCGCTGTTTTTGCATAACGGTCAAACAGTGGGCAAGAAGATATTCGGTCTGTGCCTGATCCGCAATGACGGCGTTAAGGTGAATAACCTGCAGCTTTTGACCCGGGCGCTGCTGTGCAAAGGAACGTTGGAAACTTTGGTTCCTGCTTTTGCTCTGCTGACGGTTTCCTGGGGTATCAGCGGTGTGTTTGGCATCGCTGTCTTGGTGGGCGTGCTCCTTGCTCCGGTGGTATGTGTTTGCGCTTCCAAGAACAATGCGGCGCTGCACGATCTGATGGCCGGCACTATCGTGGTGGATGCCGCCAGCCAGAGGATCTTTGGATCGACAGAAGATCTGGTGGAATATCAGAAAAAAGTTGCTGCCGAGCGAGCTGCTCAGCAGAAGTATTAATAGAAAAACAATGTGAACATAGGAAGGGAAATTGGTATGAAAGTAGTCCTGCAGAATCTGACTAAGATCTTCCCCAGCCGGGATAAAAAGGCTGGCAAAGAGGTGGTGGCGGTCAACGACTTCACCTTTGAGATCCCCGATGGCAAGCTGATCGGTCTTTTGGGCCCCTCCGGCTGCGGCAAGAGCACCACGCTGTATATGATCAGCGGCCTGCAGAAGCCCACCTCCGGTAAGATCTATTTCGGCGACGACGATGTGACGGAGCTGTCCACGGAAAACAGAGGTATCGGTCTGGTGTTTCAGAACTATGCGCTGTATCCCCACATGACTGTTCTGCAGAACATTCTGTTCCCCCTGCAGAACTTAAAGGGCAAGGATAAGATGACCAAGCCCGAAATGCTGGAGCGCGCCCAGGAAGCTGCCCGTTTGGTGCAGATCGATGAGCTTTTGGAGCGCAAGCCCAGCGAGCTTTCCGGCGGCCAGCAGCAGCGTGTGGCTATCGCCCGGGCCCTGGTTAAGATGCCCCGCGTCCTTTTGCTGGACGAGCCCCTTTCCAACCTGGATGCAAGACTTCGTCTGCAGACCCGTGAGGAGATCCGCCGTATTCAGAAGGAGACCGGCATTACCACCGTGTTCGTTACCCACGACCAGGAAGAGGCCATGTCCATTTCCGATATGATCGTTGTGATGAAGCTGGGCGTGCTGCAGCAGATCGGCAAGCCTCAGGAGGTTTATGACGATCCTACCAACCTGTTTGTTGCCAAGTTCCTGGGTACGCCCCCCATTAATGTGCTGGAGGGCAGGGTAGAGGATGGCAAGCTCATCATCGGTGAAGAAGCTGTTTTGGATGTAGCCGGTGTAGAGAATCAGGAAGTGATCGTTGGCATCCGTCCCGAAGGCTTCGAGCTGGATGAAAACGGCGCGCTGACCTGCCAGCTTTCCAACGTGGAGGTTATGGGCCGCGACGTAAGCATCGTTTCCACCCACGCAGCATCCATGAACCCTGTGATCCGCTCCATCATCAATGCAGATAACAAGATGGATGTGACCGCTAAGACTGTGCGTTACAATATTAAGCCCCATAAGTGCTTCCTATTTAATAAGGAAACCGAAGAGCGCATCTATTTTGAGGTGAAGTGATATGGTCGATAGCAAGCAACAATGGAAGGCTTGGCTGTACCTGTCACCGGCGATCGCCCTTTTGCTGGTCTTTACAGTTTGGCCCATCATCAATACGGTGCGTATGGCCTTTTTGGAAGGCTACCGTGGCCTGGAAGCGGCTGCCGGCGTGCAGTTCAATTTCGGCATTGGCAACTTCCTGAAGGTTATTGAGTACCGGCGCTTTTTGCAGTGCCTGAAGAACACCTGCCTGCTTTGTGTTCTGACAGTGCCCATTTCTACGATTCTTGCGCTGCTCATCGCTGTAGCGCTTAATTCCATCAAGGCTCTGCAGAAGAGTCTGCAGACCATCTTCTTCCTGCCTTATGTTACCAACTCCATCGCCATCGGCATGGTGTTTGCGGCAATGTTCAACGTTGTCGGTTCTTTCTACGGCACGGAGAACGAGCTGGTGGTTACCGCCGGTATCATTAATAATATTATTGAGTTCTTCGGCGGCACCCATGTAAACTGGATCAACTACGGCTCATCCTATGAAGCCAATATGTTCGTCATGGTGGTTTACATCGTATGGAACGCCTTGCCCTTTAAGATCCTGGTGCTGCTGGGCGGCTTGCAGAGCATTAACAAGCAGTACTATGACGCTGCTAAGATCGACAGCACGCCGAAGCGCCGAGTATTCACCCGCATTACCGTGCCTCTGCTTTCTCCCATGCTGGCTTACGTTGTGATCACCGGCTTTATCGGCGGCTTTAAGGAATACACCAGCATCGTGGGTATTTTTGGCGAGACTATGGGCCCTGTAGACGATGCAGGCAGGCTTAACACCATGGTGGGCTTCATCTACGACGCCCTGGAGAACAACCAGCAGGGCCGGGCATCCGCTGCCGCCCTGATCCTGTTCGGCATTATTCTTGTTGTTACCATTATTAATAACTGGGTCAGCAAGAAGCGTGTCCATTACTAAGAGGGGGTGGAAAGAATGAAGACAATGCACGAAAGAAATATTCAGAGCCTTTCCGCCAAGCAGACTGCCGGCCAAATGCTGGGCAAGATCGGTATTTATACCTTCCTGCTCCTGATGGCCCTGATCGTTCTGTTCCCCTTCTACTGGATGATCATTTCCTCCCTGAAAACCCTGACGGAATATCGCCTCAATGTGCCCACCTTCTTCCCCCAGAAGATTATGCTGAGCAACTACGCCGAGGCCTTTACCACCGCCAGCCTGGGCAGGCTTTTCTACAATACCATGCTGGTCGGTGTGGTATCCACGCTGCTGAGTCTGGTGATCACCGTGCTTTCTGCTTTCGCCTTTGCCCGGCTGGAGTTTAAGGGCCGTGATCTGATGTTTGCCGCGCTGCTTGCCACCATGATGATCCCCGGTGAGCTGTTTACCATCACCAATTATGCAACTGTCAGCGCCTTCGGCTGGATGAATACCTACACAGTTCTGATCGTTCCCTTCCTGGTCAGCGTGTTCTACATCTTCCTGCTGCGGCAGAACTTTTTGCAGATCCCCAACGAGCTGTATCTGGCTGCCAAGGTGGATGGCTGCGGCGACCTGAAATACCTGTGGAAGATTATGGTGCCTCTGTCCCTGCCCACCTTGATCTCCATCACCATCTTAAAGATGATGGGCGCGTGGAACTCCTATATCTGGCCCCGGCTGGTTGCCAATGACGAGGCACACCGTATGATCACCAACGGTCTGCGTAACGCCTTTACTGACACCACCGGCGATGTGAACTATCCTGTACAGATGGCAGCGGTTGCGCTGGTGTCTGCTCCGCTGTTCCTGGTGTTCGTTTTCCTGCGTAAGTATATTATGGCAGGCGTCAGCCGCAGCGGTATCAAGGGTTAATCGACGCAAAGCGTCTTTTAGCATAAAAAACACATTAAGAAAGGAAACCAAATCACTATGAAGAGAAGAATCTTAGCAGCTCTGCTGATGGTAGTCATGGTTCTGAGCCTGATGACTGCCTGCGGCGGCAACAAAGCTATCGGCGGTAACTTTGTTGTTCCTGAAGGTGGTTATGACGGCAGCGCCGTTACCATCACCTTCTATAACACCATGGGCTCTAACCTGTCCACCGTTCTGAACACCTACATCGAGGAGTTCAACAAGCTGTACCCCAATATCACCGTTGTCAGCACCAACGTTGGCAACTATGATGATTGCCGCGACCAGATCTCCACTGAGATCACCGTTGGCAACCAGCCCAACATCGCTTACTGCTACCCCGACCACGTTGCACTGTACAACCTGGCTGGCGCAGTTACCACTCTGGACAGCCTGATCGCCAGCAAGGAGACCGTTACCCATGCTGACGGCACCACCGAAGTTCTGGGTCTGACCGACGAGCAGATCGCTGACTTCATTGAAGGCTACTACAACGAAGGCAAGCAGTTTGGCGACGGCCTGATGTACACCATGCCTCTTTCCAAGTCCACCGAGGTTCTGTACTACAATAAGACCTTCTTTGATGCCAACAACCTGCAGGTTCCCAAGACCTGGGAAGAAATGGAAGCTCTGTGCGCTCAGATCAAGGCTCTGGATCCCGATTCCATCCCCTTGGGCTATGACTCCGAGTCCAACTGGTTCATCACCATGTGCGAGCAGTATGGATCTCCCTACACCAGCGCTTCCGGTGACCACTTCCTGTTCGACAACGAGCAGAACCGCGCCTTCATCAAGATGTTCAACACTTGGGCTCAGAAGGGCTATGTGACCACCCAGAAGCTGTACGGCGCTTACACTTCCGGTCTGTTCACCACCCTGGACGGCATCAGAAGCTATATGTCCATCGGCTCCTCTGCCGGCGCTACCTATCAGCGTCCTGCTGCCAATGCTGACGGTTCCTATCCCTTCGAGGTAGGCATTGCCACCATTCCTCAGGTCAACCCCGACAAGGCTAAGGTCATTTCTCAGGGCCCCAGCCTCTGCATCTTCCAGAAGAGCAATCCTCAGGAAGTCATCGCTTCCTGGCTGTTTGTTAAGTTCCTGACCACCAATGTGAATTTCCAGGCTGAGTTCGGTATGGCTTCCGGTTACGTTCCCGTAATCAAGTCCGTTTCCCAGAACCCCGTTTATGCTGAGTTCATCGCCAGCGCTGACGGCGGCAAGTTTGTTTCCGCTCTGTCCGCTAAGGTTTGCTTGGAGCAGGAGCACGCTTACTACACCTCTCCCGCTTTCAACGGCTCCTCTGAAGCCCGTGACCAGGTTGGCGCTCTGCTGGCTAAGTGCCTGGTTATGAAGGGCGATGACATCGATGCGCAGATCGCTGAGGCCTTCTCCATCGCTGTGGAAGAGTGCGAGTACTCTGCCGGTTAATTAAATGAAGGCGCTTCGAACGCTGCTGGTTTCTATGATCCTGGTTTCTTTGTTGTGTAGTGCCTGTGGGAGCAATGCTCCCACAGAGCCTGCCGGGATCAAGGACTACGCAGCTGCTGTGACTTTGGATTTAAGCTCCGGTACGGTAAAGCAGGAGGTTACCGTTAAATCTTTTATTGACGGTGATACCACGCATTTCTACGTTCCTGAGTCTGTGATGGAAACCGGCGTGCTGAAAGCAAGATATCTTGCGGTGAACACCCCGGAATCTACCGGTAAGATCGAGGAATACGGAAAGGCGGCATCCACCTTTACCAAGGAAAAGCTTTCCCAAGCCACCTCCATCATCATTGAATCGGAAACGTCCCAGTGGGATCCGGATTCCACCGGTGACCGCTATCTGGTTTGGGTTTGGTACAAAACCGGAGAAGATGAGCCTTACCGGAATTTGAACATTGAGCTTCTGCAAAACGGTTTGGCCTTGGCCAATAACGCAGGTCAGAACCAATACGGTGAAACCTGCCTGGCTGCTGTGGCGCAGGCCCGGAGCGAAAAGCTGAATTTGTATTCCGGCAAAAAAGACCCGGATTTCTATTATGGCGATGCTTATGAGCTGACCCTGAAGGAGCTGCGCTCCAACATTGAAAGCTACAATAATAAAAAGGTTGCTTTCAACGGCGTAGTTACCATCAATTCCGGTTCTCAGGGCGTTTATGTGGAAGAATACGATCCGGAGACAGACCTCTATTACGGCATGTACATTTATTACGGTCACGGCCTGAACGGCACCGGCCTGGATATTATCAGTATTGGTAATCGGGTGCGGATCGTAGGTACAGTGCAGTACTATGAGGCAGGCGGCACCTGGCAGGTCAGCGGCCTGAGCTACCGGATGATGCAGCCCGATGATCCGGGCAATATCCAAAAGCTCAGCGAGGGCCATAGCCCGGCTTATGTGCTGACAGATCCGGATACCTTTGTAAACGGACAGGTCACTATGCTTAGCGATGAGGGCCAGCGTACCATTCCTTATACCGAGGCGGTACTTGGCACTTCCATCCAGATGGAAGGTCTGCAGGTGGTAGATGTACATACCACCGCTACCGGCGGTTCTTCTGACGGCGCTATGACATTGACCTGTATGGCAGATGGCGTTACGATTACTGTGCGCACAGCGCTTTTGCTGGATGAAGCCGGCAAGCGCGTAACTGAAGATGCATACCTGGGTAAGACCATTGATGTGAAAGGCGTTGTAGAATATTACGACGGCGGGTATCAGATCAAGGTGCTTACTGAAAAACATATTATTATTAAGTAAAGGAGCTAACCATGAAGAAATTGACTGCTTGGGCACTGCTGCTGGCTATGTGTGTTGCCATGTTTGCAGGCTGCTCCAATAATGAACCCGAGGCTGAGCCTGTTAATGGCTTTGATAATGCCGTTGCATATGTCAAGACCATTTATAAGAATGATGAAGGCACTGTTACCGCTAAGGACTATCAGGTCGTAGGCTCTGTTCCTTCTAACGGCGAGACCTACAAAGTTACCTGGACTGTTGATGTTACTGAAGACGTGGTCGCCATCGTTGAGGGCGAGGACGGCATGGTCACCATTGACGTGAACGAGAACAGCTCTGCTGAAGTTGCTTACGTTCTGACCGCTACCCTGACCGACGGCACTACCACCAAGACCCTGTCCTGGAATCATACCCTGCCTGCCGCTATGAATGTGGACGGCCTGACCTACCACGAGATCGTGGAGCTGGCTTATGCTCTGGCTGATAAGGCTGTTACCGAGGATAGCTACCGTCTGTTCGGTACTGTTACCTCCATCGACACTGCCTGGAGCGATGATTATCAGAACATTACTGTTACCATCGCTGTTGCCGGTAAGGAAGACAAGCCCATTCAGTGCTACCGCCTGAGCGGTGAGGGCGCTAAGGACCTGAAGGTCGGCGACGCTATCACTGTGGAAGGTGTACTGAAGAACTACAGCGGCACTTACGAGTTCGACAAGGGTGTGCTGATCGGCTACGGCGAGCACGTTGACCAGAGAGCTCTGCTGAAGGCTGCTTACGAGCTGGCCCCCGGTGCTTCCATGGATTACCCCGCAGTTGTGACCGGTGTGATTACCGAGATCCCCACTGCTTGGAGCCCCGATTACAAGAACATCACCGTAAATATGGAGTTTGACGGCAAGACCTTCCAGTGCTACCGCCTGAGCGGCGAGGGCGCTGAGAACCTGAAGGTTGGCGACACCATCACCGTTGCCGGTATCATCAAGAACTACAACGGTCTGGTAGAGTTCGACAAGGGCTGCGTGCTGGTTCCCAACGATGCTTACCACTCTGTGAAGAACGCTCTGTCTGCCTACAAGCTGCAGGACGGCGAAAAGCAGGAAGCTGCTAAGACCATCACCGGTACTGTTTCCTCCATCGACACCGCTTGGAGCGAGGATTACCAGAACATCACTGTCACCATCGTTGTGGCAGGTCTGGAGAACTACCCCATCCAGTGCTACCGCCTGAAGGGCGAGGGCGCTAAGGATCTGAAGGTTGGCGACACCATCACTGTCACCGGTAACCTGAAGAACTACCAGGGCACCTACGAGTTCGACGCAGGCTGCACTCTGAACTAATTTCCAAATAAAAAAGAACCACCGGGAAACCGGTGGTTCTTTTTGTTTGTGTTCATTGTGTGAGCTTGCGGTAAACCTCCATATCTGTGCGGATGATGGTCAGGGGAGAGATGGAGATGTAGCCGTGGAGGGTGGCATCGGTGTCCAGAGTGTCGTCACTTTGGTCTTCCCAAACTGCCCTGCCCATGGGGCGGTACATATCATTTTCTTCCGGCTTGAAATCATCGGAGAAGTAAGGGCCGCCCTGGTGGGTGATGCGGATGCCCTTAGGATCGCCCGGAATGTTAACATTATACAGGTTGTGGATGCTAAGCAGCTGCTTTTCCCGGAAGAAGGCAAGCACCCGATCCAGTTCAGCGGTTGCATTGTCATAGTTTTTGGGGGAGGTGGACAGGGCCACCGCAGGCACGCCCAGATTTACAGCCTCACATACAGCGGAAACTGTACCGGAGTACATAGTGTCCGCGCCGATGTTCAGCCCCTTGTTGACACCGGAGATCACCAGATCAAATTCCATTTTCAGGCCTAAAATTGCAAAACGCACGCAGTCCGCCGGGGTGGAATCCACCGCCCAGGCGGTAACGCCCGGCTCTAATTCCACCTGCTTAGCTTCAAAAGCTTTGTGGATCTCGATGCCGTGGCTCTTGCCGCTTTGCTCAAATTTCGGCACAACGGCGGTGACTTCACCTAATTTTTCACACCAGCGGATCAGGGGGAGTAATTGGCTTGCGCCAACGCCGTCGTCGTTTGTTACTAAAATTCTCATAACCAGCCCTCGTGGGTTTCTTTATAATTCTTCACGTGCGCGTCTGCATCGGCCAGGAGCGCCTGCATTTCTTCTACAGAGTAAACTGTAGCGCCGCTGGCGCAGGCGTGGCCGCCGCCGTGGTACTTTTCGGCAATGCAGTTGATGTGTACAAAGCGGGAGCGCAGCCGTACCCGGATCGAGCCTTCTGCGTCGCCGTTTTCTACGAATACCATCCAGCAGATGCAGCCCCGGATAGAGTCTAAGTTACCAACACAGGCGCTGGCCTGTTCCAAGGTAAGGCCAAATTCCTGCTGCATAGCCTTGTCGATATAAATATAGGCGATGCCGGCGGGGGTGATCTGCATACGGCGGTAGATCTCTGCCTTAAATTTCAGGTATTCAAAGGCTTCCAGGTAAAGCCGGGCAAACAAAGTATCCGTATCCACGCCTACATCCAGCAAAATACCGGCGCAGCGCATGGTATCGCCGGAAACGCCTTCATACTTAAAGCGGCCGGAATCGGTGACCATACCGGTGTACAGATGGGTGGCGGCTTCGGAATTGATCTGCAGTTCGTCCCGGAAGGTGTCGTAGAACTTTACGATCATTTCGCAGCAGGAGGAGCGTTCTTCCTCTACCCAGGCAAGATCGCCGTAGTTTTCCAGAGGAATATGGTGATCGATCTTAATAAGTTCTTTGCAAAGAGCATACTTTTTATTGGAGATCCGGGCTTCGGAGGCGGTATCCACCACGATACCCAATGCGGATGCGTAAACCTCGTCGGCAACCTCCTCATCCTCAGGACCCATAAATTCCAGATATTGGGCAGTATCTGCGTCAATAAGATAAACTTCCTTCTGGGGAAAGCTTAGCTGGATGATGGCTTTTAAGCCCTTAGACGCACCCACACAGTCGCCATCGTTGCGCAGATGACGGAAGATCATAATCCGGTCATATTCTTTGATTTTGTTGAGGATTTCCCTCATTACAGGTGTATTCATAGGTTTTCTCCAGATAATTTGTCTAAATCGTTAAGCATAGCCATGGCTGTTTCCCGGTCGGAAACCGTTGCGCCGCTGGCCTTTGCGTGACCGCCGCCGCCGTATTTCACGGCAACGGGGTTAATGTTGTGGGCATTGGAGCGCAGCTCACACAAAACGCCCAGCTCCGTTTCCGTAAAGTTGCACCAAATGCTGACGCCTTTAATATCTGCCATGGTGTTCACCATGCCCCGGGAAACGGTAAATGTGTCTACGCCCAGCGCTGCCAGCTCTTCCTTGGTGGTGTAGATATAAGCCACATTGTTGGGGGTGAACTGGGTCTTCAGCACAAACTGGCTTTTCAGCTTCTTGCTCTCAAAGGAATCGGCGTACAGCTCTTTGTAAATTTCGGTGATGTCAAAGGGCGTTTCCAGCAAAAAGGATGCCAAACGGAAGGTGCGGGAGGTGGTGGCATCGTAGCGGAAGCGGCCGGAATCGGTGACCATACCGGTGTACAGAGATTTGGCGGCAAGGCGGTTTAGCTTCATGCCGTTTTCCATAGCAAACTGGGCGATGAGGCCGCAGCAGCTTTCAAAACTGCTGTCGATCACTTCGGTATCGGCAAACTTGCGGGTAAACAGGTGATGATCGATGCGCACGGTACGGCTGGCAAGGGTATAACGGGAATCGCTGATCAGCCCTTCATCGCCGCAATCCAGGATCACCGCAAGGGCATTTTCAAAGCAGCTATCCGGAATTTCGTCCATAGTAGAGCCTTCCATAAAGCTGTAAAAATGGGCACCGTCACCTACTATGTAAATTTCCTTTTCCGGAAAGCTTTCCTGTAAGATCGCCTTCAGGCCGATCTGACTTCCCAAAGCATCTCCATCGGGCTTATTGTGCCGGTGGATAATGATTCGTGAAAAGGCCTTGATTTCTTTCAAAATCCCTTCAAACATAGCTGTTTCCTCGCATTTCCTCTTGAAAATCTCTACGACCGCAGAATATTATACACCAGATAGCGGTGGATTGCAATGCTTTACTTATATATTGCAATTACTTCCATGCTGCTGTATACTGGATGATATATAAAAGGAGCGTGGGGTATGGATACTAAAATTGTTTTGTTTCAGGGTGATTCTATTACAGATTGTGACCGCGATCGCGCAAATCCTATGGATTGGGGAAAGGGCTATCCTCACATGGCTGCCGCTTATCTTACAGGTAATTTTCCCGGTGTATACACTTGCTATAACCGGGGCATTTCCGGCAACCGGGTGGTGGATCTGTATGCCCGTATCAAGCTGCATATCATCAACTTAAAGCCTGATTATATGAGCATTCTTATCGGCATCAACGATGTTTGGCACGAATATGTTCGGGAAAATGGCGTTGCCTGGGATAAATATGAGCGAATCTATAAAATGCTCATTGAGGAAGTTAAAGCTGCGCTGCCTGATATTAAGATCATGATTTTAGAGCCCTTTGTTCTGCCTGGAACAGCTACCGAGAGCAACGAGGAACACCCCGGCCGTTGGGAATATTTCCGCTCTGAGTGCGACCTGCGTCAACAGGCATCCCGGCGGGTAGCTAAGGAATTTGACCTTACTTATGTGCCTTTGCAGGCCATATTTGATGAAGCCTGCGCCAAAGCCCCTGCAGATTATTGGCTTGCAGACGGTGTGCATCCTACACCTGCCGGTCACGAGCTTATCAAACAAAAATGGCTGGAGGCCTTTGAAAAGCTTGGATGATTTTGACTTTAGGGCTTGAGCAAGTAAAGGCGGATTTGCTGTTGAATTTCGTGGTCTGCTATGGTATGATGGAAAATACAAAATGCGCTTGCATGAAGGGAATTTGCCCTGAAAATGCCTCAGGAGGGATAGTATGTTTGAAAATGCAAAATGGATCACCGGCAAGAACTGGCCTACATGGAGAGTCCCCAGTGATGAGGAAATGGGCCCGTGTCCCTTGTTCACCAAAGGCTTTACTGTAACAAAACCGGTAAAAAGCGCTGTGCTTTCTGTGGTCGGTTTGGGTCAAGCGGTGTATTATTTGAACGGTCAGCGGATCGATGGTTGCGTGCGGCCTACCCATCCTGCCAGTTTTACGAAAACGGTTATTTACAATGTGTACGATGTTGCGTCCTACTTAAAAAGCGGAAGCAACAGAATCGGCGCGATTTTAGGCAACATCGGCTATAATGATCCGGCGACCTGGCGTTCCAATGTAAAGCTGCTTTTGCAGCTGGATATTACCTATGAAGATGGCGATGCAGAACAGATCGTCAGCGATACGTCCTTCAAAACCGCGGATTCTCATGTGCTGTACAGCCGGCGGCTTTGCGGTGAGAAACAAGATACCAATATGATCATAAAGGGATGCTTTGACGCCGATTTCGACGATGTACAGCTGGCTCGGGCAGAGATCACAAAAGCTCCCGGCGGTAAGCTGCGCACCACCAATTGCCCACCTGTTTGCCAAATTGGGCTTTTAGAGGGCAAGGAGATTGCCCCGGGCATTTACGATTTCGGGATCAATACCAGCGGTCATGTCAGACTTAAGGTAAAAGGCACCCGGGGAGCAGAGGTGAGCATACGGTACTCCGAGAAGTTAACGCCGGATGGTCTGGATATTGATAATGACGCCATTACCAACAAAAAATTCCCTATGTTCCTTAAAGATGTGTTCATTTTAGATGGAACGGAACAAGTTTTGGAGCAGCTTTTCTCTTATCATGGTTTCCGCTATGTGAAGATCGAAGGCAATGCAGATATTTACGCGGTCACAGGCGTTATTGCCCACAATAAGATGGAAAAGCAGGCTGAGTTCTGGTGTGACAATGAAATAATCAATGCAATCCATAAAGCAACGGTAAACTCTTTGTTGACTAATTGTCACGGGTTTCTGACGGACTGTCCCACACGGGAGCAAAATCCCTGGACCGGTGACGGAATGCTGAGCAGCGAGGCTATGAATATCAACATAGATGCCTACGATCTTTTTTATGAGTGGATGCTCAAGTTCCAGGACGATCAGTTTGCCAGCGGCGGATTGCCCTGCCTGATTCCTATGCGCAACGGCATTTGGGAATATAATTTTGCCAATGGCCCTGACTGGGACAGTGCGATTTTCCATATTCCCTACTATACCTTCAAATATACCGGTAACAGACAGATCGTGGATCTGATGTGGGAGAATATGTGCAGAAGCTTGACTTACTTTGCTACCCTTAGCGAAAACTGCCTGCTTTCTGCCGGTATTGGCGATTGGTCGGTAGTGGGAGAAAAGTGTCCGGTGGAGATCACAGACACGGCGTACTACAGAAAAGCTGCCCTTATGATGGCGGAAATGGCGGAAAATACGGATAGAGATCCGGCGCAGTTCCTGCAGCTGGCAGGAAAAATCAAAGCGGATTTCCGGGATAAATATGTAAAGGATGGCCATGTTACCTACCGCGGGCAGACAGCCATCGCAGCGGCGATCTATGGTGAATTCCTTGAGGCAGCGGAACTGGAAACAGCGGTTAATGATCTGAAGACCTTGCTGCAGGAGAATGACTATCGGTTCCTCCTTGGCGCCCACGGCTTGAATATGATTTTCGATGCCTTGAGTGAGCATGGCCAAAGCCAGGTTCTGTTTGATACTGTAACCAATCCTAAGTACGAAGGATACGCAAAATGTATCCAGGCCGGTTTGACGACCCTTCCTGAAAGCTTTTATATGGACAGCTCTTTGAATCACCACTTCTTTAGTCCTGTAGATGCATGGTTTTATAAGCATCTTGCCGGAATTAAGCTGGAGGGCCTGACGGGCGGCAAGGTCGTGATCCAGCCAAAGTTTGTGGACGGGATCAACCATCTTAAGGCAAATTTCAAGCAGATCCAGGTTGCGTATACGCCGGAAAAACTGGAAGTTGTCTGTCCCTATGACTTTACCCTTGTTTTAGGCCGAACAACTCAGGAGCTGAAGGCCGGAACATATTCTTTTGCAAGATAAGGAAATTCCATATAAGAGAAATGGCATAAGAGCAATGCTCTTATGCCATTTTATTGATGTCTCTGCAGCTGGTACTGTTTTGGTGTGATACCCTTAAGTTTCTTAAAGACCCGGATAAAGTAGGAAGGGTCATTAAAACCACAGTCTAAAGCTACCTCGGTAATGGAAGCGTTGCCGCTGGAAAGGCGAATAGCGGCTTGATCGGCCCGGTAATTGGTTAAGTATGCCATAGGGGTCTGCTTTACCACCTGGCGGAACAGCTTGCAAAAGTAAGCTGGGTGCATACCGGCTATCTGGGATAAAAGCTGCAGGTCTGCCGGTGCGGCGTAATTTTGCTCGATGTATTCCAGCACAGCCTTTACGGAGCCGATTCTGTGCAGTCTGCTTGCTTCATCGCTAGGTGTGCATCGGTTTTCCTCCAGAATACAACCGAAAAACTGACAGATAGCGCCCAGCAGCCGCAGCTCATTGTATACAGGCTGCCCGTCTTCTATGTGGCAGCAATCCAGTATTTCGGCTGCTGCACGGGTTATTCTGGGACTAGCGCCAACAGGGAAGTAGACCTGGGGCAGCAGCGTTAAGCGGTAGATGGGTCGCAGATGTTTCTTGACGCCTTCAAAGCTGTGAAAAAGCTGGTGCAGGTCAAATAAAAAACATTCATATACGCAATCCTTTGGGCGGCCGCCGTGGAGCATACTGTCGTGTAGGAGCACCAGATCCCCCGGGCCTGCCTCAATAGGAAAGTCGCCTGCATGCATAGAAAATATGCCCTCTTTGATACGTATAAGCTCCCACTCCTTATGCCAGTGGAAATCCATATTGTATCGGGGATGACCTTCTTGTATGCAGTGATATTCACAGGGAAAATCGGGCGTGCCGTGGGCGGTGCTTTCGTGGTTGGACATAGACGCCATAAAAACACCTCCAAATCTTAAAATTGTCCTATTTTTTATTATTATAATCCAAGAAATTAGGTTATGTCAATGGTATAATATATAATATCTTAGCATATTTACTTCATATACGAAAGGAAGGAAATACTATGGCAAAGAACAGATACATTGGCGAATACCCTGTAATCGGCATCCGTCCCACCATTGATGGCCGTCGTGGCCCTCTGAAGGTCCGTGAGGGTCTGGAGGATCAGACTATGGCAATGGCCCAGGCTGCCAAGAAGCTTTTTGAAGAAAACCTGCAGTACTCCAACGGCGAGCCTGTTAAGGTCATCATTGCCGATACTACTATCGGTCGTGTGGCTGAGGCTGCCGCCTGCGCTGAAAAGTTCAAGAGAAACGGTGTGGATATTACCCTGACCGTTACTCCCTGCTGGTGCTACGGCAGCGAGACTATGGATATGGATCCCATGACCATTAAGGGCGTTTGGGGCTTCAATGGCACAGAGCGTCCCGGCGCAGTTTACCTGGCATCCGTTTTGGCAAGTCACGCGCAGAAGGGTCTGCCCGCTTTTGGTATTTACGGTCACGATGTTCAGAATCTGGACGAAGTGGCTAACATTCCCGAAGACGTACAGGAAAAGCTGCTGCGCTTCGCAAGAAGTGCTGTGGCGGTTGCCTCCATGCGTGGTAAGAGCTACCTGCAGATCGGTTCTATCTGTATGGGCATCGGCGGTTCTATTATTGACAGCGACTTTATTGAAAGCTATCTGGGTATGCGTGTGGAATCCGTGGACGAGGTGGAGATCATCCGCCGCATGTCTGAGGGCATTTACGATGCCGCCGAGGTGGAAAAGTGCAGAGCCTGGATCAAGGAAAACTGCAAGGAAGGCTGGGATAAGAACCCTGACTTCGTTAAGACTTCTGATGAGAAGAAGGCCGAGCAGTGGGATTTCCTGGCAAAAATGTACTGCATTATCAAGGATATGTTTAACGGTAATCCCAATCTGCCTGAGGGCAGAGAGGAAGAGATGGTGGGTCACAACGCCATCGCCGGTGGTTTCCAGGGTCAGCGCCAGTGGACGGACTTCTATCCCAACTGTGATTTCCCCGAAGCTCTGCTCAACTCCACTTTTGACCATAACGGCGCCCGTGAGCCCTACATCCTGGCAACTGAGAACGATGTTCTCAATGGCCTGGGTATGCTGTTTATTAAGCTGCTGACTAACCGGGCAGCGATGTTCTCTGACGTACGTACTTACTGGAGCAAGGAAGCTTGCAAGCGGGCATCCGGCTATGATATTACCGGTAAGGCTGCAGAAAACGGCGGCTTTATCCACCTGATCAATTCCGGCGCTACTGCTCTGGATGCTTGCGGCGAATGCACCGATGGCAGCGGTAACCACGTGATGAAGAAGTGGTGGGAAGTTACCGACGAGGACATCAAGAAGATGACGGAAGCTACCACCTGGCCTGCTGCTGACAACGGCTATTTCCGTGGCGGCGGATTCTCTTCTTCCTTCACCACCCGCGCTGAAATGCCCGCAACCATGATCCGTTTGAATCTGGTCAAGGGTCTGGGCCCTGTGCTGCAGATCGCAGAAGGCTGGACTGTGCAGCTGCCTGACGATGTGACCAAGACTCTGATGATGCGGACTGACCCCACCTGGCCCTGCACCTGGTTTGCTCCTCGCTGCGACGGCAAGGAAGGCAGCCCCTTCTGCTCCGCTTATGATGTGATGAACAACTGGGGCGCAAACCACGGCGCCATCGCTTACGGTCACATTGGCGCAGACCTGATCACCATGTGCTCTATGCTCCGTATTCCTGTGTGCATGCACAATGTGCCTGAGACGGATATTTATCGTCCTGCTGCATGGAATGCCTTTGGTATGGACAAGGAAGGCCAGGATTATCGCGCCTGCGCTGCTTACGGTCCTCTGTACAAATAATCATAAAAGCACCTGTATCTTATTTTGGGGTACAGGTGCTTTAGAGCATTAAAATATTCCATATTGTATTAGCTGACATATTACCAACCTAGGCAGAATAAGGATTGTAAAAAGCTTAGGTAAGAGAAAGATAGGTGTGGCGCAGTGAGGGATAAAAAGCAGATATATGCGTGGATCATGGTAATTGCGGTGTTTTCTTTTGCGGGTTTTTGGATTGAGGACATTTGGATGGCCTTTATTCAAAAGCACATGGATAATCGGAATATGTGCCTGCCTTTTCTCTTGGGATATGGGTTGGCGGTGGTGTTTGTTTACACTTTGTTTGGTACGCCCCGTGATATGCGAATACTGATGTGTAAGGTGGAAATAAAAAATCCCTGGCTTTGCAGGCTGATTTATTTTATGCTGATGGTGGTTTCAGTCAGTCTGGGAGAGCTGGCGCTGGGTATTACTGTGGAAAAGATAACGGGGAATATTTGGTGGGATTACCGGAATATGCCTTTGCATTTTACCCCTTATGTTTCCCTCTACACCAGCCTTGGACTGGGTGCGGCTCTTACTGCGGGTATGGATTGGGTGCTTTTACCCTTAAATCGTTATTTTCAGAATTGGAATTCGAAATTGCTTAAGATATGCGCCATTACTTTAGGTGTATTACTGCTTGCGGATTATTTCTTCAGTATGGGTTATATGCTCGTGAATCAAAAAGGTATTTTCCTGTGGCGATTTTTCTTCAAGTAATAAAAACACATCCACCGACTGCATCAGCCGGTGGATGTGTTTTTAATGTTTTTTATCCGGATCGTTTTTGTCGTATAGATACATCAAACCCTTTAGGAGCAACTGGTCGTCCACCGCGATCTTGTGCTTGCAGTAGGGAATCACCAGCTTGGAAAGACCGCCTGTGCTGACTAAAGTGCAGCTATGACCAAGCTCTGCCTGGATCATATCGATCAGCCCGTCTAAAGCGGCGGCGTTGCCGTTGATGATGCCGCTGCGCATACAGTCCGCAGTGTTGCGGCCGATGACCTTTTTGGGCGGGTCAAGGCTGATTTGGGGCAGCTGGGAAGTGCGCTGGGCCAGAGCATCCATGGAGATCTGCAGGCCGGGCATAATGGTGCCGCCGATGAAGCAGCCTTCTTCGTTGATGACCGAAAGGGTAGTGGCAGTACCCATATCGATAATGATCATAGGCGGGGCGTACTGGGCCAAAGCGCCTACGGCGTCAGCAACCCGGTCGCTGCCCAATTGGGTTGCATTATCCAGCTGGATTTTCAGGCCGGTCTTCAGACCCGGGCCTACGATTAGGGGCGTTTTGCCAATGAGCTTTTCCACGGCGATCCTCAGCATATTGGTTACGGAGGGTACAACAGAAGAAATGATCGCGCCGGTAAAGCAGCTGCCGGTGTAACCGTTCAAATCCAGAACGGTTTTGATCTTCACCGCAAATTCCAATGCGGTGCAGTGCCGGTCGGTGGAAAGCCGTTCCACCATTAAGATGTTGTTATCTTCAAAGCAGCCCAGCACGATGTTGCTGTTGCCTACGTCAATGGCTAAGATCATATCATTACCTCCTTAAAAAACCGGTTTTGTCCAATGGTTTGCACAGCGCGCCGGTGACAGCGGTGGATGCGAGCATTTCCACCAAAGCGTTGATGCCTACAAAGGTAACGATGAATAAAAGCACGTTTTTGCCTGCCATAAGACCTTGCAGATAATCGGTGCTGCCAAAGAGAATCACCAGGGCAAACATAAACAGGGCGGTATTTAAGAAAGCGGCGGAGAAACCGGCAGCGAAACCGGCAAAGGTGCGATTCAGCTTGGCTGCGCCTTTGTAGATGAAGCCGGTGAGCAGGCCGGCAAGCAGCCGGGGAACAAAGCGCTGAACAAAAGCCAGAACAGGGTTTATATCAAATAGAATAACGCCCATAGGGCTGGTGCCGCCAATGCCTAAGCATTGCAGAAAACTGGTAATACCGAAAACAGCGCCGGCAAAAGCGCCGCCCCAAGGGCCTAAGGCTGCGGCGGCAATGGCTACGGGGATCATATTAAAGGTGATGGCCAGCGGGCCGATGTTCAGGTAGCCCAGCGGCGTGTAGGACATTAAAAGCAGTAGCGCGGTCAGCAGTCCCAGTAGCGTCAGCTCTCTGGGCTTAAACCTCTTTTTCATATGTAGTTCCTCCTTGTTATCATTCTGCCACGGGGCAGATATAATACAATACAAAGCTATTATAACACGAAACAAAGAAAAATCTATATATCTTTTTTGAAAATAATGTGTTACAATGAAAAAAATACGCAAAAGGAGAATGCCTTATGCTGAAAAATAAAACCGTTGTGCTGGGTGTCAGCGGCTCGATTGCAGCCTACAAGATCGCCAATTTGGCCCGGATGCTGAAGAAACTGCACGCCAATGTGCAGGTGCTGATGACCCAAAATGCCACCAATTTTATTAACCCCATTACTTTTGAAACCTTGACCTCCAATAAGTGCCTCATCGACACCTTTGATCGGAATTTTCAATATAGTGTGGAACACGTGGCCCTTGCCAAGCAGGCGGATGTGGTGCTTATTGCCCCTGCCAGCGCCAATGTGATCGGCAAGATCGCCGGCGGTATTGCCGACGATATGCTCACCACTACCGTGATGGCCTGCCCTTGCAAGAAGATCGTTGCCCCCGCTATGAATCACAATATGTATCACAACCCAATCGTGCAGGATAATATCGCAAAGCTTGCCCGGTACGGTTACGAGATCATCCCCCCGGAAACAGGTATGCTGGCAAACGGCGATCAGGGCGACGGCAGAATGCCGGAGGAAACGGTGCTTTTGCAGTATATTTTGAAAGAAATTGCTTTTCCCAAGGATTTAGCCGGCAAAAAAGTGCTGGTTACCGCCGGCGCTACCCGGGAAGCGATCGATCCGGTGCGGTTTATCACCAATCATTCCTCCGGCAAAATGGGCATTGCATTGGCCAAGGCTGCGATGCTCCGTGGCGCTGAGGTGACTTTGGTCTGCGCCCATACGGATGTGGAGCCGCCTATGTTTGTGGATGTTATCCGGGTAAATACCGCTAAAGAGATGTTTGATGCGGTCACCGGTCACGCAGATGTGCAGGATATTATTATTAAGGCTGCCGCTGTGGCGGATTATACGCCGGCAGAAACTGCTGAGCATAAGATCAAGAAGACCGATGGGGATATGACGATTCCCTTAAAGCGGACGGAGGATATTCTGCTTTGGCTGGGTCAGCATAAGAGGGACAATCAGTTCATTTGCGGTTTTTCTATGGAAACGGAAAATCTGCTGGAAAATTCCCGGAAAAAGCTGGAGCGTAAGAATTGCGATATGATCTGCGCCAATTCTATCGCCCAGGCCGGCGCAGGCTTTGGCTGCAATACCAATATTCTGACCCTCATCACCAACGATAGCTGCACACAGCTGCCCCAAATGACCAAGGATGAAGCCGCCCACGCCATTTTGGATACAATCATCAAATAAAAAAGAGGTGCTGATGCACCTCTTTTTTCATGCGATCATATCTCTCAGGCGGAGCAAGGTCAGGCGGCGGCGGATGTAGGGAGCGTAATAGAAGCAATCCTCGAAAAGCTTTTTGGGCTTGCCGATGTCTTCATAAGTCAGTTTGCAGCCGGCAGTTTTCATAGCGGCATAAACCTTCTCATAAGATGGCATACCTTTTATGATTTCAACCACTTCCAGCCAGCACTCTTGCAGCTTTTGGGGATCGACCTGATCCACGATGTTGTCCGGCTCGTTCATTTTTCGCACTTCCTCGGCCATGTTGTCAAAGAAGCGGTAAACGGTGTCCCAATCCACCTGTTCTTTTTGGCCGGTGATACTGGGGCGTTTTGCCAGCTCGTTATAATATTTCAGCACCGTTAGTGTGGCAACGCCCACATCGTCACCGTGGAAGTTGGGGATAATGTTATCTCTGAGCTGGACACATTCAATGAGGTGTGAGATCATGTGCTCCGCGCCGCTGGCAGGGCGGGAATTTTGGGTAAAGCTCATGGCGATGCCCGTCATAAGGAGCGATTCAAAAATCTTTCCGGCGGTGTATTCATCGTTGGCGGTTACTTTGTCCGCCATAGCCATTAAGTCATCCACGGCGGTACGCACTAAATTTGCAATAGCTTCACAGTAATATTCTCCGGTCAGCAGGTGGGATATCTGCCAGTCAATGAGGCCCACATATTTTGCCATCATATCGCCAAAGCCGGCAGCCTTTAATTCTATCGGCGCTTTTGCCAAAATAGCAGTGTCACCAATCACCACTTCCGGGCTTTTCGCGCCGTAGGTGATCTTAAAGCCGTCCTGAACCAAAGGCGCATTGTAGGAGGCAAAGCCATCCATAGAAGGAGCGGTGGCAAAGATGCACAGCATTTTATCTTGCCGGCTGGCGGCCATACGGCAGGGATCATTGACAGAACCTGTGCCGACAGACAGAATACCGATTTCCTGATCCTTTACCAGGGCTTCCAGCTCTTCTACGTGGCGCATTTCAGCCACTCGCAGATCGTCATAAATATGATAAGTAATATCAAAACCGGTAAGGCTTTCTACAATGCCCTTGGCGGCGTTCAGGGTGTTTTTGTCAGCCACCAGCAAAAGCTTTTGGGGGAAGTTATTTTCTTTCAGAATGTTGCCCACCTGATGCACAAGACCTGAGCCGATGCGGATGTCCCGGATGGTGGTATCGTGGCGTATACCGCAGCTGCAGCCAGAGCGGAAACGACCAATAATTTCCATGATCTCAGACAAGTGTATTACCCCCGAAAATTGCAGTATGGTAGAAAAGACTGGAAAAGATGCTGGCACGCCCGGCGCGATTCGAACGCGCGACCTTCCGCTTAGGAGGCGGATGCTCTATCCAGCTGAGCTACGGGCGCATATTTAACGCAGTTATTTTACCGAAAAAATATGGTTGTGTCAACCAAAAACAAGACACATTTTTCGCCTCTTGCAGCATATACTGTCAGCAGTATTGCATAGAGAGGAGGAAGAATATGGAGCAGGAAAACACCTACGTTGATTTGGATGATCTTCTTTTTGAGGATGAATCGTGGGAACCGAGTAGTCGCTGAAGCTGGGCTTTGCCCGGCTTTCAGAGCATCAAAAATGTCCCAAACCGTCAAAATGTTTTTGATGATTTGGGGCTTTATTTATTGTAGCACATAGCAAACAAAATTTGCATTCCACATTATTATGGCTTGCGCAAGAGGTTATTTTGACTTACTGCACAAAATGAACGACTAACGTACCTATGTACGCCTACGCGTTCATTTTGTTTGTCTTTGGGCCATCTTTGTGCTCTGTCAATCTGCCCCCACATATTGGGGGCAGATTGAGAAGCCGGGCTTTGCCCGGCTTCTTTGTTTTTGCGGTTGCATTGGGGAAAATTTATGGTAGAATATAAATGATTCTTGTAAAGAAAGGTGCTGCGTATGGAAAGCATCAAGAAAATATTTCTCCTGTGTACCGGCGGAACCATCGCTGCCTCCCAAAGCTGCGACGGCTTTAAGCCTATGCTGACAGGCGAGGAGATTTTGAAATTCATCCCCTCTATGCGTGGCTATTGCCATATCGATGTGGAGGAGCTTTTTAATATTGACAGCACCAATATGACACCGGAGCATTGGTGCGCTATTGTGGAGAATATTCGTAAGCGGTATGACGATTATGATGGCTTTGTGATCCTCCACGGAACGGATACTATGGCTTATACCGCAGCGGCGCTGTCTTATATGATACAAAACTCCCAGAAGCCCATCGTGCTTACCGGCTCGCAAAAGCCTATCTGTCTGGATGTGACCGATGCCAAAACGAACCTGATTGACAGCCTGTGTTATGCCTGTGATGACGATTCCTCCGGCGTGCAGATCGTATTTGACGGGCGGGTGATCGCCGGAACGCGGGCCAAAAAGACCCATGCTCACAGCTACGATGCCTTTTCCAGCGTGAATTTTCCTGCTCTGGCGGCGATTCAGGACGGCAAGATCATCCGCTATTTGCCTGCGGTGCGCTATAACGCCCCGGTGGAGTTTTTTACGAAGCTGAATTCCCAAATCGCAGTTCTAAAGCTCATTCCCGGCAGCCGGCCTGCATTATTGGAATATATGTTCCAGCAGTACGATTGCCTGATGATCGAGGGCTTCGGCGTAGGCGGTCTGCCAGCCCATTTGGAAGAAGCTTTTTATGCCCAGATGGAGCGGTTTGCAAAGGCTGGCAAGCTGGCGGTGATCACTACCCAGGTTGTAAACGAAGGCAGCAATATGGAGGTTTACGAGGTGGGCCAGCGGGTGAAGCGGGCATTTAACCTTTTGGAGACCTATGATATGACCTTTGAATCGGCCGTGACCAAGTTGATGCACCTGATGGCCAAACATCCTGGGGATTACGATGCCATCCGAAAAGGCTTCTATACAACGGTGCATTACGATATTTTAAGTCCTTTGCGTGGTTAAACTCTTTACAGGATTGGAGTTTTAGGCTATAATATATCGGAACTTTAGGGATTTGAGGAGAACTCTATGAATATTGAATTTGATGCTTACAAGCAAAAGCTGAATGAAATTAAGCCTGCGCTGGAGGACTTGGCCGCATCCCTCAACTTAGAGGGCCTGCGTAACGAGCTGGAGCGGCTTCACGCCATGCAGGAAGCCCCCGGTTTTTGGGATAATCCGGAAAAGAGCCAGCAGATTGTGATGAAGACCAAGGCTGCGGAAAACAAGCTGGAAAAATATGCCCAGATGACCGGCCTGTGGGATGACCTGATGACCATTTGCGAAATGGCTGCCGAGGAAGATGACGATTCCATGCTGGACGAGCTGAAGGATGGCTTCAAGACTCTCAGTGAGGATATGGAGCGCTGCCGTTTGCAGACACTGCTTACCGGTAACTACGACGGCAACAACGCCATGGTTTCTTTCCAGGCAGGCGCAGGCGGGACAGAGGCCCAGGACTGGGGCCAGTTGCTGTACCGGATGTACACCCGCTGGGCAGAAGCCCACGGCTACACCTATAAGATCATGGACTATCAGGAAGGCGATGAAGCCGGCCTTAAGAGCGCCGATATTTTGATTGAAGGCGAAAATGCTTATGGCTTCCTGAAGGGTGAAAATGGCGTGCACCGTCTGGTGCGTGTATCTCCCTTTGATGCCAACGCCCGCCGGCAGACTTCCTTTGCCGCTATCGAAGTGATTCCCGATATTCAGGACGACAGCCAGGATGTGGAAATCAAGTCGGAGGCCAAGCGGTCTTAGGAAGACAAGCTTTATAGTCAACTCCTTGGCTCACAGAACGACATGGCTACGATCCGACTTTGTCGGCAGACTTGAGGCCAGCTTCTTCACCCTCCTGGTAGTCCATGATCTTATAGGTGTAGCCGTGGGCTTCTGCCCAGCGGGTGTACATGCGGTAAAGAAGTCGGAGGCCAAGCGATCTTAGGAAGACAAGCTTTATAGTCAACTCCT
>JAZSPA010000016.1:0-8604 GCA_045537165.1 Faecousia sp. | reverse complement strand
GGGTCACCTCCTATTTAAGAATAATTCTTATTTACAACTAGAATATAACACACGCTTCTGCATTTGTCAATAGGTAAATAAGAATTATTCTTATTTATTTTTACATTTTTTATGCTGCCCCGGAATCCTTTACTTTTTGCCTGAAATCTGCTACCATAGGCAAAGAAAGGTGGCGAAGCAGTTGAAGACCAAACGCTTGACCCTGATGGCCCTGCTTTGTGCCATCGCCTTAACCATATTTATGATCGAAGCCCAGATTCCCCCACCGGTGCCCCTGCCCGGCGTGAAATTGGGCCTGAGCAACATCGTCACGGTGTTTGCCGTATTTGTCATTGGCCCTGTAGAGGCCATTTTGATTCTGACAGGCCGCATTTTCCTTGGCGCTGTGTTTGCGGGCAATTTCAGCTCCATTCTGTATTCCGCCGCCGGCGGCGCCCTGGCCATTATTGCCACCATCGGCATCCGGAAAATCTTAAAAGAAAATCAAATGTGGGTGGCCAGCTGCCTGGGCGCCATGGCCCATTCCATCGGCCAGATGATCATGGCGGTGCTGGTAACAGGCACCCCATCTATTATTGTTTATTTGCCGGCCCTGCTGATATGCAGCATCATCACCGGAATTTTTACGGGCCTTTGTGCCCAGCTCCTTGTGAATCGGGGTAAGAAACTATGGAAAACTATTTTGAACTGAATTTCACCAAGGCCCAGGTGGATGCTATCTCCAATTTGGGCCTTGCCCATGTGGGAGACGGGGTCTATGAATTGCTGTGCCGCACCTATCTGTGTGCCAAAGGCGATCAGACAGTACTGAAGCTCCACCGGGATACGGTGAATATGGTGAAAGCTCCCGCCCAGGCCAAGTACGCGGACATTCTGAAGCCCCACCTGACGCCGGAGGAATACGATTATTTCCGCCGGGGTAAAAATGCCCACACGCACGCAGCGCCCAAGTCTGCCAGCCGCCGGGAATATGCCCTGGCCACCGGCTTGGAGGCGCTGTTTGGGGCGCTGTATCTTTTGGGACAAAAGCAGCGGCTGAACGATTTGTTCCTGCAGGCGATGGAGGAAGTATATGGCCTTTGATGCGTATTTTTTAAGTGCGGTACTGTGGGATGCCCAAAACCGGATCTTAAACAGCCGGGTGGAGAAAATCCACCAGCCCAGCCGGGATACGGTGATCCTGCAGCTGCGGTGCGACGGGGGCAGAGAAAAACTCCTGTTCGGTATCAATCCTGCCAATCCCCGGCTGTACCTGACCCAGGCAAGCCCGGAAAATCCGGCAGAGCCGCCTATGTTCTGTATGCTGCTGCGCAAGCACCTGTCCGGCGGCAGACTTTTGGCCATTCGGCAGCAGCCCATGGAGCGGCTGGCAGAATTTACCTTCCAATGCACCTCCGAAATGGGTGATTTGGTGGAAAAGCGGCTGGTGGCAGAGCTGATGGGCAGAACCTGCAATTTGTACCTTTTAGGCTCGGACGGGCGTATCATCGATTGTCTGCGTCGTGTGGGCTTTGACGAGACTGCCAAACGACCTGCGCTGCCCGGCCTTTACTACCAGTACCCGGAAAATATCGAAAAGATTGATCCGGTCAATGCAAATGAGCAGGATTATATAAACCTATTATCCGCTGCCGGCGCAGATCTGCTTTCCGATCGGTTAATGGATAATTTGGGCGGCTTGTCCGCCTTGGTGTGCCGGGAGGCGGCGCTGTTTGCAGCAGGCGATACGGATGCCCGGGTCACCGGTTTGGATGTGACCGTGGTGGCAGAAAAGCTCTGCGGCTTCTTTAACGAGTATTTGCAGAATCCTGCGCCCTATTTTTACGCAGACCGGCAGGGCAATATGAAGCAATTTGCTTTCTGCCCCATCTGTCAGTACGGCGCTTATGAAAAAGCGGAGTCCTTCACCGCCCTTTTAGATGGCTTTTACATTGTGAAAGACCGTCAGGATGCCATGCGGCAAAAGGGGCAGGCAGTGCGTAAGACGGTTCAGAATTTGTGCCAGCGTTTAAGGCGGAAAATGGCGGTTCAGGAAAAGGAACTGCTGGCTACCTATGACCGGGAACGGCTGCGGCAGTTGGGGGATATTGTCACCGCCAATTTGCACCGTATTACCAAGGGTCAGACGGTGCTGCAGGCGGAAGATTTTTACGATGAGAATATGACAGTGGTGGATATCCCCCTGTCACCCTTGCTCTCTGCACAGCAGAATGCTGCCAAGTTCTATAAGGATTACAGCCGTATGAAAAATGCGGAAAAGGAATTAAAGCATCAGCTGGAAATAGGCGCAACAGAGCTTTCCTATCTGGAAAGTGTGCTGGAGGAGCTGACCCGGGCGCAAACAGAAGCAGAGCTGGAGGAAGTGCGGCGGGAGCTGCAGGATGGGGGCTACCTGAAAAAAGAATCGGATAAAAAACGGATGAAGGCGGCAAAATCCGCCCCTATGCGCTTTGAATCCACGGACGGCTTCCCCATTTATGTGGGCAGAAACAACCGGCAGAACGAGGAACTGACCTTTAAGCTGGCTCGCAAGGACGATATTTGGCTCCACGCCCAAAAAGTCCACGGCAGCCACGTGATCATTTCCTGCGGCGGTGTTCAGCCCCCGGATGATACGGTGACCCAGGCAGCCCAGCTGGCGGCTTACTATGCAGAATCAACCGGCGGTCAAAATATTCCTGTGGATGTAACCAGCGTTAAACAGGTAAAAAAGACCCCCGCCGGTAAGCCGGGTATGGTGATCTACCATACCTATAAGACGGTAATTGTGAACCCCTATCCGGATATTGTGGTAGACCCATTAAATGCAGAAAGAACCGCTCAATGAGCGGTTCTTTTTACTTATGAAGTGCTTTTCGCAATACCGGAACGATCAGCAACGCCGCGCCGCCGCCAATAAGGGCGGTGAAAAGCTGAGGCCAGGAGAAGGTGGCAGGCAGGGCGCTCAGCATAGGCGGCTTCAGTGTGCCTGCGGCAAGCAGGCTTTCTGCCAGCACGCCGCAGATGAGCCATTTCACAATACCGTAAAGCACAATAAACTTTGCCACAGATGCCAGCAGCCAGCCAAGGAGCTTTCGGGGCAGGCCGCTACGTTTGCCAACCAGAACATAGAGCAGTACCACGTAGATCGTGTTACCCACCATAATAGCCGGTACGGTCAAAATTTGGGGGGCGATATTCAGCAACCAGGCAAGTATCGGGGAGATGATGGCTACGGTGATGCCGCTGTACAGCCCGGCTACCAACACGGTTACCGCCAGCACAGCGTTGACAAATGAGCCGGTTACCAGCTGCCCCAAAGGCTTGGTGATGGCTTGCAGGGTCACCAGCAGCGCCAGCATAATGGCGGTTTCGGTGATCCAGCGGATCTTCTTGTTCATAGATTTACCACTTCCGTATTAAAAGAATAAAAGGGAATACCAGGTAATGATATTCTGCCCATAATAAAAATCCAACCCCAAATTTTCCAAAGTGGGAATGATGTTGATGCCCTGACTTTCCACGCAGGGGTGCATCCGTTCCGGGAAGCGGCAGGGCTTGCCTTGCAGGTAAGCGCATTCTTCGCATACCGCGCAGGCCTCCGTGGATAGCACATAGGGCTGTACGCCCTGCTCTTTCAGGAGCGCCGCCACCTGATTGGTTACATCCTCGTGATCGCCCCGGGTGGCTAAGGTCTCGTTAATGTCTGCCACGTCAGCGCATTCGGTGATGGTGCCGATGAGCAGGCAGTTTTCATAAGAAAGGCACTTGGCTTTGCAGCTTTCTACTTCGCCAACTGCCGGGGGACAGGCCCAGGTCTTGCCGTACATAGGGCATTCTGCCTGACAGATGTGGCGGATGCGCGGGGAAAAATCGATGCTTTGAGGATCGATGTAAGCGTAGGTGTATAAAGGCAGCTCCTGCAAGGCTTGCTCTAAAAATTCTTTGTTCATTTTATTACCTCTTGCAAAATGTTCTTGCAGCCTTCCTCTAAATCCCGCCAGGTGGCGGTAAAATCGCCGCTGTACCAGGGGTCGGCCACATCCCGGTTTAAGAAGGGGCGGAACTTCGTTTCCTGGGGAAACATCCGGGCAAGATAGCTGCGGTTGCGGCTGTCCATATAATAGATCCGGTCATAGTACCGGCAGTCTGCTTCTGTGATCTGCCTTGCCCGGTGATTACCAAAGGGGATGTTGTGCCGTTCCAGTTCCCGGCGGGCAGGGGGATAGAGGGGATTTCCCAGCTCCTCCCGGCTGGCAGCTACAGAGGCAATTTCCAGCTTGTCCCCCATGCCTGCCTTGGCAGCCATATCTTTCATAATGTATTCTGCCATAGGACTGCGGCAGATATTGCCATGGCAGACGAAAAGAATTTTTACCATAAAAAGCCCTCGCTTTCGTGAGGGTATTATAGCATGGAATTTGGGGGATTGCAACCCAAGGCCCCCTCTGACGAGGGGGCTGGCAGCGAAGCTGACTGGGGGAGAGAATTTGTCTCTCTCCCTCCGTCTTTTGCTTCGCAAAATCCACCTCCCTCGTCAGAGGGAGGCTTTGGGGCGGTCAATGACCGCTCTTGCTTTTTCTTTATTATGGGAGTATAATTCTGTTAGATCAACTTGAATACAGCGAGGGATAAAAATGTTGGTTTCGAGGATAAAAGAAGAAGATTTAACGGTTGAAGTGGTAGATAGATTGTTGTTTCAAGGTTTAGAGGACACGGGCGAAAATGCGGATTGCATTATTGTATTGGGAAGTGTTAAGGCTGCAAAGTACAGAGTGCCTGTGGCGGTGGATGTCTATAAGGCCGGACGGGCAGGTAAAATCATGCTATGCGGCGGTAAATTGCGGGATTTTCCTGCAGGAAAATATAGTGAGGCCGAGCATATGCGCCAAACTACTTTGGAGTTGGGTGTAGCCGAAGAAGATGTTATTTTAGAGAACGCATCGCAGAATACAGTGGAAAATATCCTTTTTGCGCTGACTGAATTGCAGCGAACATTTTTCCTTAATAAAGTCCGCAAGGTGCTGTTGGTGACAACGGCCTACCATATGCGACGCAGTTTGGCGATTGCCCGGTATTTGTTTCCGAAGCATATTGCTGTTATTCCTTGCCCGGCAAATGATACCAACACAAGACGGGATAATTGGATGAATACGCCCGTGGGCATTGAGCGGGCAAAAGGCGAAGCCATGAAAATTGTTAATTATGTAATGAATGGTGTTATTCCGGATTTTGAAATATAATCAACAAAAGCAGCCGCGGGCCGGAAAGCCCGCGGTTGTGCTGTTTTGGCCGTATAACAAATTGTTATACGGCATTTAAGAATTAGGAAAAGATAAGAGTGAGCCGGGGCGATTGGGGTGCTTGCTTTCTGCGTATAATCAAAGTATAATTTTATTAGATGAATTTGAAGGAGGTTTCCCATGTCTGACTGGCGATTGAATGGGCAGGAAGAATATCTGTCCAACAAAACCTTATATAAGATTATATTCCCAGCATTCTGGGAAGCTGCGTACAAAGGCAAAAATGCCTTTTTCCAAAAAATTGAACGGTATGCTAAAGAGCATGTTGAAGCCACAAACCGTGGGCACGAATATCTTGAGGGCGAAAAGATTCAGCACTTTTGGCATGAACATTGCGAGCTTTGTTGGGAGAAAGCATTGACCGACAAAGCATGCACATTCTATTGCACCGAAGATATGAATCACTGGATATGCGAAGAATGCTTCCGTGACTTTAAAGAGAAATTTGGCTGGAAAGAGAAGACATTTATAACTCGTTAAGTTTGAATTTGTCTAACAGATTCGCACCGCACCAGCACAACAAAACGAAATCACAAAGGAGGGTAACTATGAATAGGAAAGAAGTTAAACTTTCTCCCATTAAAATTGTAGCCGTCATATTGATTGGACTTGCCTTGGTTTTCATTTCGTGTTTGGCAGTTATTTCAATAATTTGTGGATTTCAAATGAAAGAAGAAACACCATATCTGTATGGAAGCTATACGCCGTACCGTGAGCTTCTTGTTGTTGGCATTTGTATTGTTGTTTTCGTTTTGATGCTCTTGTTTAACATGCATATTAAGCGAAAATGGCTTTCTGCATTGGTGAATATAATTGTTATCATAGCACTGTGTAATCCGTTTACTTTTGTTTTATGCCTCATCGGGATTCCAACAACTGTGAATTACTATACGATTGAAAGCGAAGCTGACTTCAACCAGTGCGCAGATGATATGGGAACCGATTTTAGTAATTTCCCAAAGTACAACGAATTCGATGAGCAGAATGTTCAATTTGTTGGCAAGGTTAATGCTGGACTTTTCTTTTATCAGTCTATCACCGCAATCGTAAAATACGATAGCCTTGAACTATGCGAGGCAGACTACAAGGCTTACATAGACTCGCATCAGTTTTTGACAGAGCCTGTTATTGACTACGATGGTTATTACCTTATTGCCGCACCTGAGTTTCATTACGAAGGAATCTTTTTTAAGGTTGTAACCGAAGGAGAAGAAGATTATTTTCCTAAGCAAATATATATGATTGGTATTGATAGAGACAACTCCACGCTGTACTACCTTTATCTTGATGACCACGATTTAGACTTAATAGCATGGCCAGATGCGCAAGACCTTGAGGGCGAGATGGGAAAGCGTGTTGCGGACCAGTTTAATCTTGGCAAATGAAACACATTTAGAGATAGAAACTATTCTTATTTCATAAGTTCCAATTTGTCGAACAGATGAAAACAGCCGCCTACGATGTGTAGGCGGCTGTGCTGGTTTTGCCGTATAACAATTTGTTATACGGCGTTTGCTTTTTTATATAAAGAAATCGTGGTAAAACAATAAACAGGGGCAGCGAAGCTGACTGGGGGAGAGAATTTGTCTCTCTCCCTCCGTCTTTTGCTTCGCAAAATCCACCTCCCTCGTCAGAGGGAGGCTTTTGCCCATCCCGTCGGCAAGAGATACGCCTCTAAAGTAGATGACGAAAAATCGGCTTTTGAGCAGGGTCGCAAACACCGACAGAATGGGTATAAAAATCCGCTACCTCTATTTTAGCTGCATTTGCAGATAAGGGCGGGTAGCGGTAATTTAGGGGTAAATCTTGATTCTTGTGTGGTGTGGAAGTATAATCAATTCGACAAATCCCGATTTGATGGTCAATTTTCCCTCACTGATGGTTGATTTCTCTCCACTCAACCATCAGTTCGTGTTCTTTGTTACCCAAATTGTCTATACTGAAAGCGAAAGGAGGCAGCCTATGGACCAAGTAAAAATTGGAAAGTTTATTGCCGAGTGCAGAAGAAAAACAAACTTAACCCAAATGCAGTTGGCAGAAAAACTGAACATTACCGACAGAGCAATATCAAAATGGGAAACAGGCAAATCTCTGCCCGACTCGTCTATTATGCTTGAACTTTGTGATGTTCTGGGTATCAGTGTTAATGATTTATTATGTGGGGAGGTAGTTTCAATGGATAATTACAACAAAGAATTAGAAAACAATTTGCTTGAAATGATTAAGCAAAAAGAACAGGCAGACAAAAGATTGTTGTCTGTAGAAGTGTTTATAGGCATTACTGCAACAGTCGTTCTTTTCGCCATGGTTCTCCTTGCCTCTTTTGTGCAGATGTCAAACGGCCTAAGGATTTCTCTTATGGTGCTTGGATTCATTTTGTTTTTTGCAGGTTGCTTCTATGCATTGCGGATTGAGCAAGTAGCAGGGTATTATGCATGTAAAGAATGCGGACACAGATATGTACCCACATACAAAGCGGTCAATTTCGCACCACATATGGGCAGAACAAGATATATGCGTTGCCCGCAATGCGGAAAAAAGTCTTGGCAGAAAAAAGTGTTAGGCAAAGAGTAAAGCCAATTCCAATATGTCGAACAGTTAAAAGTAGCCGCCGCCCTGATGGTCGGCGGCTGTGCTGTTTCGTGTCATGTTGGGGGCAAAATGTGGTTATTTTTCAAAAGTAGTATGCGAGTTTCCTCACTTTCGTTTGGTATATTGTACCACGAAAAGACGGCCGGGGGTTTGGCTTCCGAATAGGATGGACCTTTTATCCGCAATATTTGGATTTGCTGAGTGTGCGATACTGCCTTGCGGTGATTCCGGTTGTGTTTTTAAACACCCGCGAGAAATAATTATAGTCCGCGAATCCGCAGCGCCACGCAATCTCTGCCAGCGGAAGCGGAGAGGTGATGATCAACGATTTCGCGTATTCCACTTTTTGCTTGAGGATGAAGTCAAACAATGTCTGCCCCATATGTTTTGAGAAAAGCGTACAGCAGTACTGAGGGGAAAGATGGACGCTTTGCGCTACCTGATCCAAAGTAATATGCTCCGACAGGTGTTCCGCAACATACTGCTTGATATGTTTGATGTGCGGATGCTCATTGTTGGCGGCTGTTTCGACAATTTGGTAATACAGATACCAGAACAATGCGGTACATTTCGCGTTTTTTTCTTCGGATACGGATTTGAACGCGTTTTTTACGGATTCCAGAATCGTGATGGTATCCGAACGCAGGCTGTTGGGAAGGAAGCCTTTTACCGCCGGAGTAAAGGAATCCGGCACCGCGACATTGAAGCTGACATATATGGCGGGTGTGTT
>JAZSPA010000041.1:0-44856 GCA_045537165.1 Faecousia sp. | reverse complement strand
AGATTTGTACATAAAAAACACCCGCAGAGAATCCTCTGCGGGTGTGATCCGTATACGATTAGATATACTTGGTGGTGTTGACCTTGACGCCGGGGCCCATGGTGGAGGCGACGGTGCAGGAACGGATATACTGGCCCTTGGCAGCAGCGGGCTTAGCCTTAACGACAGCCTGCATCAGGGTGTCCATGTTCTCGGTCAGCTTTTCAGTGCCGAAGGAAACCTTGCCGATGGGGCAGTGGATGATGTTGGTCTTGTCCAGACGGTACTCAACCTTACCAGCCTTGATTTCCTGAACAGCGGCAGCCACGTTGGGGGTAACAGTACCAGCCTTGGGGGAGGGCATCAGACCCTTGGGGCCCAAAACCTTACCCAGACGGCCTACAACGCCCATCATGTCGGGGGAAGCGACAACCACGTCGAACTCGAACCAGTTCTCTTTGGTAATCTTCTCTACCAGTTCCATACCGCCGGCGTAATCAGCGCCTGCAGCCAAAGCCTCGTCTACCTTGGCGTCCTTAGCGAACACCAGAACCCGGCGGGTCTTGCCGGTGCCGTTGGGCAGAACAACAGCGCCGCGGACCTGCTGGTCAGCGTGACGGGAGTCAACACCCAACTTGATATGCAGCTCGACGGTCTCGTCGAACTTAGCGGAAGCACCCTTCACAACCAGATCCAGGGCTTCGCTGGGATCATACTGAACAGAGCGGTCAATCAGCTTGGCGCTCTCCTGATATTTTTTGCCTCTAAACACTTGTTATATCCTCCTATATAGTGGTGATGCGGAAAAATCCTCCCACATTTCCGAGTAATTTTCTCGGATAGCAAATAATCAATCAACAACGGTGACGCCCATGGAGCGGCAAGTGCCGGCAACCTGAGCCTCGGCGGCCTCGAGAGAGTTCACATTCAGATCGGGCATCTTGGTCTTGGCGATCTCAGAAACCTGAGCGCGGGTGATGGTGCCGACCTTAGTCTTGTTGGGGACTCCGGAACCCTTTTCCAGACCGATAGCCTTCATGATCAGCAGGGGGGTCGGAGGGGTCTTGGTGATGAAGGTGAAGCTGCGGTCTGCATAAACAGTGATAACAACAGGAATCTTGTAGCCTTCCATAGCCTGAGTACGGGCGTTGAATTCCTTAATGAAAGCGGCGATGTTAACGCCGTGCTGACCCAGAGCAGGGCCTACAGGGGGGGATGCGGTAGCCTTAGCGGCGTTGATCTGAAGTTTGATAATGCCAGTGACTTTCTGTGCCATAATAAGCACCTCCTGAATAAAATGTGGTAATGATGCGCATTGCGCATTTGTTCGGGGCTTATGCCCCTCCCACGTTCCGACCGAATACGGTCCGATGCGTTATTGGGAAATTACTTCAACCTGGTCGAGCTCAAACTCGACTGCGGTTTCACGGCCAAACATGGAAACAATCACGCTGACCGCGTTCTGATCGACCTCAATGCTTTCCACAGTACCGGTGAAGGAGGACAGGGGGCCATCAAGAATCCGAACGGTGTCGCCAACTGCATAGTTGACCACGATCTCCTTCTTCTCAACACCCATCTGATACACTTCATCTTCGGTCAGGGGCAGGGGGTCGTTGCTGGACGCGCCGACGAAGCCGGACACGCCGCGTACATTTCGGATGACATGCCAGGTGTCATCGCTGTATACCATCTTAACGAAAACGTAACCGGGGTAGAGCTTGCGGTCATAAGTTTTGCTTACGCCGGACTCAGTGATCTCGGTAACGGTTTCCATAGGGATGGATACCACCAGGATCTGATCCTGGAGCTGACGGCTCTGAACTGTCTTCTCGATGGTAGCCTTCACGGTATTTTCATAACCGGAATAGGTATGGACTACATACCATTTTGCAGTATCAGCCATAGCACAACACCTTAACCCTTAAAGGCCTTGATCAGTGCCATGATGCCTTCGTTAGCAACGAAGTCAAATACCCAAATGAACACGCCGACCACGAGAACGCAGGCCAAAACGATCAGGGTGTTCTTCAACACCTGGTTGGGGGTGGGCCAAACGACCTTGTTCAGCTCGCTGCGGAGCTCACGGAAGTATCTTGCGATACCGCCGAAGAAGCGCTTAAACCCATTTTGCTTTTTTGCTTCAGCCATGGTCGTGCCTCCTTACTTGGTCTCGTTGTGAACGGTGTGCTTTCTGCAGAATCTGCAGTACTTCTTCATTTCGAGACGGTCGGGGTCATTCTTCTTGTTCTTCATGGAATTGTAGTTTCTTTGCTTGCACTCGGAGCATCTCAAAGTGACTTTAACGCGCATAACGGCACCTCCTTAAATTGCCTCCCTGTATCACTCCGGCTATAGAAAAATTTAGTAAGCGGCCACTACAATAACCGCTCCGGAGCTGAAAAAGGCGCATAAAAAAAGCCCTTTTTCACAGGTAAAGACATTCTAACACAGGGGGAGGGCATAAGTCAACAATTATTTTACATAATTTATTAAGTTTCTTCTTTATTTTTCTGTTTTTTGGGGTTATAATGGGTGTAAATTCGTATTGAGGTGAAATTACAAATGAAAATTATGGGTATTGATTACGGCGATGCCCGTACAGGCATCGCAATTTCCGATCTTTTATGTTCCATTGTTGGCTCCACGGCGGTGATTCATAGCCGCAGACCAGAGAAAACAATAGATGAAATTTGCAAAATGGTCAAAGATAATCTGGTAGGTGAGATCGTAATGGGTCTTCCCAAGAATATGGACGGCTCTGAGGGACCCAGAGCCCAGCTGTGCAAAGAATTTGCCCAGCAAGTGGAAGCCGCAACCGGTTTGCCTGTGAAGCTGTGGGATGAGCGGCGAACTACTGTAGAAGCGCACAATATTCTTTCTCAGCACAATTATCACGGTAAAAAGCGGAAGGATACGGTGGATGCTGTGGCTGCGTCCTTGATCCTGGAAGGCTATTTGGCTTTCCGCTCCCGGTAAAACAGTTCCCGGATTCCGGTTAATAGCAAAAGTCCTCCAAATAGCTTCTTTAGCAAAAATAGATCCATACGGTTTCCGATAATGGAAAATAATCCAGCCCCTATACTGCCGGCAATGATGGCCGGCAGTATTTTTTTGATCTTTAATGTTCCTTGTTTCCAGCGGAAAATGGAAGCGATGATTGCACAGGGAATGAAGAAAGATAGGTTTAGTACTCTAGCTTGTGGATAGCTCATTTCTAAAATTAAGGTCAGCCATAATATTAAAAGACTTCCGCCGCCAACGCCCAGGCCAGCTAAGAAACCGAGGGCTGCAGACACGGCTAAAGTGACAGGTAAACTGCTTAGCATAAATACCGAAAACCTCCCCATAAGATCATGATGCCCAGGATTCTGTGCAGCCAGGTAACAGGTATCTTCTTGCCTATTAAGCCAGCTAATGTGCCGCCGATGCAGCCACCGGCAAGATAGGGGAGCGCAAAATCCCAAGAGAAACCGCCGTGGTATATGGCGAAGGAAAGAGAAACTAAGCAGGCGGGCAAAATAATACTGACTGAGGCAGGGAAGACTTCGCTGCTGTCTAAATCAGTAAGCAGACTAAGCAAAGGAACAAGCACCATACCGCCGCCTGCACCAAATAGGCCATTAACTGCGCCGGCGCAAAATCCTGCAGCGGTAATACCAATATATTTACGTATCTTCATAAAAACCCCTCCTGTGGAAGTTTTCCACAGGAGGGGGAATCTATTCTTTTGCGATCAGATCAAGTTGTCGGCTACGACCTTATCCAGCTTGCCGAAGTCCTTATCGGTGGTAGTAATGGTTTCGAGCGTTTCATCGTACCACTTATTCATTGCTTCGTCGATCAAAGTGTTGTTGATCATATAGTCACGGTATGTCTCATCGCTGTAATCAACAAAGTACATAATGTGGTAACCGTACTCAGTTTCGATCACTTGGCTGTCGCCCTTCTGACGCTCAGGATCAATGGACCAGTTCAGGAAGTTTTTTACGAAGTTTGTATCGGGAGTGATGTCCTCCAGCAAACCGCCGTCAGCAGCAGTCTTATCTTCCAGGCACTTGTCTGTCAGCTTGATCAGCTCTTCCTCAGAACCACCAGCTTCCTGCCACTGCAGATACAGCTTTTCAGCATCCTCCTTGGCTTTCTTCTTGTCGTCCTCAGAGGTAATGGCGTTGCCCTTATCGTCCTTGCCGGTTGCGCCGAACTCAACAAGCAGGTGGCGAACATTGGAAAGGTGCATCAGGTTTTCAATGGTATCCTGGTACATTACAATAGTGTAGCTGTTAACAACAGTTTTTTCATTGTTTTCGGCGTCGGTGATCTTGCTTTCTACAGGGAAGGCCTTAACATCACCTTCAACACGGGCTGCATCGCCCAGCCAATCGCCGTAAACATCCTTCAGAGCAGAATAGAGGATGGAAGTATTTTTGTTGCTTGCAACCGTCTTGCCCTCATTGAAGGGAAGGGCAGCAATTGCAGCGTCCAGTTCTTCTACAGTTTTGCATTCGGCCAGCTTGTCAGCGGCTTCCTTAGCAGCCTGACGAGCGGCATCCTTTTCTGCATCAGAATAAGTTTTGTTGCCTTCTTCATCTTCCTGACCGCCGGTGAGGAAACTTTCGTAGCTTATGGTGTAGCTAGCGAAATCGAAAGAACTGAACTTGTGGTACTTATCAGCTTCATAAGCACGGAAATCTGTATCTGTGTAGCTCAAGCTTGCTTCGTGCGCCTTGATGTATTCGACAGCAGTAGCGGATCTTTTTGCGTATTCTAAGTAGCTACCTTCGTTAGCACCGTTGCAGTACTTGTTACGCAGGTAAGTATCTGCATTACCATAGTACATTGCGCTCCAGGACAGGTTCATTTGCACATTGGATACTGCAGTGTTGATTGCTTCAGTAGCGTCGAACTCGGCGTCCGCTTCAGCCAGCTTGCACATAGCAAAGTCGCGCTTGGCTACAGCAAGTGCCTGTTTGTAGAAATATTCAAACCAGTTTTCACCGGTTGCGGTATTGGTTTGCTGATCCAGGGGCTTGGTCAGGTCAAGACCCATAGTGGACAGGTACAGCTCAGAAGAGGTGCTGTATGTTTGGGAAACGTTATTGTAGAAGGACTCTACCGCATCAACATAATAGTAGGTAAAGTCGATCAGGTTCAGATCGTGGCCATCTACATTTGCAATGATGGTGTTCTTCTCAAAAACTGCGTTTTTGGTGAGAACACCGTCTACAGTAATGTAGGCAAATGCGCCAAAGATCAGGGCAATTACCACGATAAAGGAGATGGTCATCCTACGCAGCTTTTTGGCTTCAATATTAGCAGCCTGCTGCTTTTCCGTCATGGCAGAAGCGTTTTGCTCCTTGCGCATCTTTTTCTTGCTGGAAGCGCTCATGTAATCAATTCCTCTCATTTTGCATGTGCTGACACCGGAGAATCCGGCGCATAATATGCGACATTATAACCGATTTCGTTTCAAGTTTCAAGCCTAAATATCTATGATTGGCGTAAAATTATTAAAAAGTTCAAATTTTCAGACACAATAAAAAGCATGGGGAGCAAAACTCCCCATGCTAGACCCGCTTTGGCCGTATGCACCCATTTATGACCTGCACGAAATGGCAGGTGGGTTGCAGCTCCCGGCTTTCGCTGCTCCCAACGTCCGCCGCACCGTCAAAGCGGGGGCGGGAGGTCTGCAATCCGGCCGGGAAACGGGCATCCCGTATACATAGATGTGGGTCCAAAAGGGCGCATTACGCACCAAGCAGGCGATTGTGATTATTGTTCTTCTTCCTGTTCGTAGAGCGCATCCATAATATAATTGTATACGCGCTCTAATTCCTCCTCGTCTTCAACTGCGCACAGCAAAGGTTCGCCGTCCTCTTCAACAGCCTTTAGGATACTGACATTCAGCCGCTCTTCATCTTCGGCGCCTGCCAAGATGACTGCATGATATGTGTTGCCTTCGTACTCTGCAGTATAGAGCACTTCCAATTCAAATTCTGTGCCGTCTTCATCTACAATGGTAATAAAGTCGGATCCATAAAGATCTTCCATAACTGTACCTCCGGAAGTTTAGTCATCCTTATTTTAGCTTTCAAAGCCTATAAAATCAAGGGGAGGTTATCACTTTCGGCGTTTGTAATAAATTTTGCAGTTCATTTTTGGAAGGTCAAGGGTATTATTTGCTGATATTTAACGGATTATTAAAAATTGGGTCTTTCGTTTTTGAATTGGGTATGCTATAATCATATGAACGAAGCTATGCCATTATGCATTTTATCGCTTTTTTACCGATTCCGGTATTGTGCCGGAGAATTGGAGGTTTTATATGGAGAACAAAAAGAGAAGGAATAGTGGGGACGGTCAGGAACGTAAGGCCTGGCGCGCGCACCCTGCAATTGCCGTGATCTACAAGATTTGGCGGTTTGTATTTGCTGCCGCTAAGATCGCTGCAGGTGCGGCTGCTACAGTGCTTTTGATCGTGCTTGTTTGTGGCTTTGCATTTGGTATGATGCTGGCCAATTATCTGGAAAATGATATTGCTACCCTTGCAGGCATGGATATGAGCAATGTATCTACGGAGCTGAATTCTACCATTTACTATGTGGATGGTAATAAGCAGATCCAGATCCAGCAGAATATCGACTCTTCTATTAACCGTAAGTGGGCGCAGTATGAGGATATTCCGCAATATATGATCAACGCGGCTGTTGCCATTGAGGATCACCGTTTTTATCAGCACCAGGGTGTAGACTGGGTGACGACTATTCAGGCATGCGCCAGAATGTTCTTTGGTGATGATTCTGCTGGCGGTTCCAGCATCACGCAGCAGCTGGTCAAAAATATTACCGGTAACGATAGTGTTACTGTTCAGCGTAAGGTACTGGAGATCTTCCAGGCCATTCAGTTAGAGAAGGGATACAGCAAGGAAGCTATTCTCGAGCATTATCTGAACGAAGTCTATTTTGGACAGAGTGCTTACGGTGTCCGGGCTGCAGCAAAGGCTTATTTTGGCAAGGAGCTGGAAAAGCTCTCTCTTGCGGAATGCGCCTGCATCGTTGGTATCACCAATAGTCCCACTTATTATGACCCTTATCAGAACCCCGGTCCTAATTTGACCCGCACAGAGACAATTCTCTGGACTATGCGCAATCAGGGCATGATCACTCAGGGAGAATACGAGGAGGCTATTGCGGAAGCACAGACCCTTAGTTCCAGGCTGAAATGGTATATCGATTTTGAAGATTCCATGGCATTCTGCGATAACGAAGAATGTAATTACAAAGATATTGTCAGTACCCTTTCTAAGGAGGGGAATCGTTATTTCTGCCCCGTGTGCAGCCAGGAGATTTTTGCGCAGGCGACAAAGGGCGGATATAATTATCATACTGATATGGTTATTGTAGATGTAGCGCGCGACCTTGCTGCAAAGGAAGGCGTGGAATGGAATGACTCTACCTTGGAATTGTATCTTAAGCGTATTCAGGTAGGCGGTTATCATATTTATTCCACCATGGATTATGACGTGCAGCAGCAGGTGGATAAGATCTATTCTGATCTGAATCAGATGCCCGCATACTATGGTGGACAGCAGCTGCAATCCGGCATTGTGGTCATTGATAACAGAACAGGAGATATCGTTGGTATAGCTGGCGGATTTGGCCCTAAGGATAGCGCACTGACTTTGAACAGAGCTACAAAATCTACCCGGCAGTCCGGCTCTTCTATCAAGCCTATATCTATTTATGCTCCCGCATTTGAGCTGGGTGTAATTACCCCTGCGACAGTTGTTAAGGATCTCCCGCTTACCTATAATGGCGGTTACTGGCCTAGAAACGACAACTGGTCTTATAGTTATGCCCGTACTATTTTGACCGGCGTAAGATCTTCCATCAACGCTATTGCAACCAATACCCTGGATATGATCACTACGGATTACGGTTACGATTTTGCCAAGAACAAGTTTGGCCTTTCCACCTTGGTGGATGAGTATTATTCCGGCAGCCAGCGTTTTACAGATAACGGCTATGCGCCCCTTGCTATGGGCGCACAGACCTGGGGCGTGACGATCCGGGATATGGCAGCTGCGTTCGGAACATTTGCAAACGATGGCATTTACCGTGAGGCAAGATCCTATACGAAGGTCTTTGACAGTAATGGTAACCTGGTGCTGGACAACACACAGGATTCCCGTGAGATCCTTAGCGAGAAGACAATTAATTATATGAATTATTGTCTTGTAAATGCTACTCGTAGCGGTACTGGTGGTGAGGCTGACCTGTATTGGAGTTATGGCATTACGACTGCAGGCAAGACCGGTACGACTGCAGATAACTATGACCGCTGGTACTGTGGTTTTACAGGTTACTATACCGCAGCGGTTTGGACTGGCTTTGACCAGCCTGAACCGATTTACCTGGTATACGGCGGCAACCCCTCTGCTCAGTTGTTTAAGAAGGTAATGGGTCCGCTGCATAGAGGTAAGAGCAATGTGGAGCTTTACAGCACCAAGGATATGTTGTATGTTGATGTATGCCTGGATTCCGGCTTACTTGCTACCGATGCTTGCAGATCGGATATCCGCCTTCGGGAGGGAAGTAACTTTAGCCGTGTTGAGCAGGCTATGGTTCATAAGGATGATAAGCCTGAAGAATACTGTGATAAGCATGTTGTGGTGGAATATTGCAAGGATCATGGTGTTGCAACAGAGTACTGTAAGCTTTTTGCCGAAGTGGATGAAAATGTGATTGTTGAGGAGCGCGCGCTCGTCAAGATGACCCAGAAGGAACTGCAGGAGGTTCTGCGCGCTCGGAATGAAGCTTATGGTTTGTGGCAGGAATTCTGTGGTCAGGACTATATTTACTATGTAGATGAAAAGGGCAATGACCTTGTGTTTAAGGGGCTGGATAATAAGCTGAAACAGGATGTAGATGCGCCTTATGTTATTTGCCCTGAGCATACCAAGGAGGCTTGGGAGGAGTATATCCTGAATAATCCCATTGTGCCGGATGTACCTGATGTCCCTACAGATCCGGATGCGCCCGTTGACCCGGAAGATCCGGTTGAACCTGGTCTGGATATTGTAGGTTAATTGAGGAGTTAAACATGATTTGGATGTCGAATGAATGGTCGGATTATGAACTCCTGGACGCTACAGCCGGTGAACGCCTGGAGCGGTGGGGAAAGCACTTCTTGGTGCGTCCTGACCCCCAGGTGATCTGGGATTCTCCTCGTGTTGACCCAGCATGGAAGCATTATGATGCGAGGTATGTTCGCTCCAATACAGGCGGCGGACATTGGACAGATCATAATCTTCCGGATCATTGGCAGATCCGTTATAAGGATTATTTGACCTTTAATGTAAAACCCATGAATTTTAAGCACACAGGTGTTTTTCCTGAGCAGGCAGCAAACTGGGATTATATCCGGCAAAAGGTTGCCGATGCTAACAGGCCTGTCCGTGTGCTGAACTTGTTTGCTTATTCCGGCGGCGCTACATTGGCAGCAGCTGCCGGCGGCGCAGAGGTTTACCATGTGGATGCTTCCAAGGGGATGGTGGCTTGGGCGAAGGAAAATGCCAAGTCCTCCGGCCTTGCGGATAAGCCCATCCATTGGATCGTGGATGACTGCGGTAAGTTTATTCAGCGGGAGATCCGTCGAGGACGCCGCTATGACGGTATTATTATGGACCCTCCCAGCTACGGAAGAGGCCCCAGCGGCGAGATTTGGAAGATGGAAACCAGCTTCTATCCGTTCTTGCTGGAGGTGGGCAAGCTTCTGACTGATAATCCGCTTTTTGTAATTATTAATTCTTATACCACCGGCCTTGCGCCTTCTGCGGTTGGTTATGCAGCCGACGTGGTATTTGGCGCTACCCATGGCGGCAGTACTGCTGTAGGTGAGTTGGGTCTGCCGGTAAAATCTACCGGCCTGATGCTTCCTTGCGGCGCCGCAGGTAGATGGACCCCTTGAATGTTTTTGGAGGTGCTGCTTTGAGCACTGGTATTTGCGTAGAGAATTTGGCATATTCCTATCCGGGCGTGGATAACACGCCCGGCATTGCCGTATTTACGGACCTGGATTTATCCATTGAACCCGGTAGCTTTGTGGCCGTATTAGGCAGTAACGGTTGTGGAAAATCCACCCTTGCCAAGCATTTTAATTCCATATTACTGCCCTGCGGCGGTAGTGTTTCCGTGTTTGGAATGGATACGCAGGATGCTGACCAGCTGATTCAGATTCGTCGCACTGTTGGGATGGTATTTCAAAACCCCGATAATCAAATCGTAGCCAATGTTGTGGAGGAAGATGTGGCTTTTGCACCTGAGAATTTAGGCATAGCCAGCCCTATGATTCGTAAGCGGGTAGATGATGCTCTGAAGCAGGTGGGCATGTATCATTATAAAGAACATGCGCCTCACTTGCTTTCAGGTGGACAAAAGCAGCGGGTTGCCATTGCCGGCGTAATTGCTATGGAGCCCAAGTGTATTGTTTTGGACGAGCCAACCGCAATGCTGGATCCCAAGGGACGTCGTGAGGTTCTGGAGACTGTTATCCGTTTGAACAAAGAAAAGGGGATTACAGTTGTTTTGATCACGCACCACATGGATGAAGCAGCTATGGCCCAGCGGGTGGTGGTGCTTCATAAGGGTAGTGTTTATTTGGACGGAGATCCGAAGGCGGTATTTTCCCAGGTGGAAAAACTTCACCAGATCGGATTACGTGCGCCGGAAACGGTGGAACTTTGTTATAGCCTGAATCAAGCGGGGTTGGCTCTGCCCCTTGATAAACTCAGCATAGATGATTGTGCGCAGACACTTTTTGATGCCGTTCGTAATGACGGAATAGAAGAGGTTTGACCGCAGGAGGAGAACGCTTTGACACCAATTTTGCAGGTTAAGAACCTACAGCATACCTACAGCATTGGTACGCCCTTTGAGCATGTTGCTTTGCAGGATGTATCTTTTGATGTAAATTCCGGTGAGTTTATCGGTATTATCGGACATACCGGATCCGGTAAATCTACCCTGATCCAGCATTTGAACGGTTTGCTGAAGCCCACATCCGGACAGGTTTTGCTGGATGGTAAAGATATATGGACAGATAAGGCCACTACGCGGCAAAGCCGTTTTCGTGTTGGCCTGGTTTTCCAGTACCCGGAATACCAGCTTTTTGAAGAAACTGTATACAAAGATATTGCCTTTGGCCCTAAGAATATGGGCCTTTCCAAGGATGAGATCGATCGTCGTGTCAGGGAGGCTGCAAGCTTTGTCGGGCTTTCTGAGGAGCAGCTCGAAGTATCTCCCTTTGATCTTTCCGGCGGCCAGAAACGGCGTGTTGCTATCGCCGGTGTGATAGCTATGGAGCCGGAGGTTTTGATTCTTGACGAGCCTACTGCCGGCCTTGATCCTGTGGGAAGGGAAGATATCTTGCGCAATATCGAGGCTTACCGTTTGGCAAAAAATGCAACCATTATGATGGTAAGCCATTCTATGACGGATGTTGCCCGCCTGGCACAGCGCATTCTGGTAATGAATGGTGCTAAGCTGGTAATGGATGGACCTCCTGATGCGGTTTTTGCCCGATCAAAGGAATTGCTGGATATGGGATTGGATATTCCTGATGTAACCAGAGTGTTTTTACGCTTAAAAGAACTGGGTATTAATGTAGACCCCGCCTATACTATGGAGCAGGCAACTGAGCAGGTGCTTTGCCTGAAGGGAGGCGCTGGGAATGCTTAAAGATATTACATTGGGTCAATATTTTCCCGGCAATTCTTATATTCACCGCTTAGATCCCAGAACCAAGCTTTTGGGTCTGATTATCTACATCGTAGCTTTGTTTGTTGCGGTGAATTGGATATCTTATGGCATTGTCTTCCTGCTTTTGGCAGTGGTGATCGCCATTTCCACAATTCCCCTCAAATCCATCTTTCGGGGAATGAAGCCGCTGATCTTTATTCTCATTTTTACCGGTATTTTGAATCTGTTTTTTACCGGCGGTGAGACGGTGCTGGCTTCTTTTTGGGGAGTTGTGATTACTGTGGAAGGTGTGATCCGCGCCATCTTTATGGTGCTACGCATCTTAATGCTGATCACCGGCACTTTCTTGCTGACTTATACTACATCGCCTATTGCTTTGACCGATGGCCTGGAGTCTCTACTCAGCCCCCTTAAGTTGATTCGGGTTCCGGTTCATGAACTGGCAATGATGATGTGTATTGCTCTTCGGTTTATTCCCACGTTGATTGAAGAGACAGACAAAATCATGTCTGCCCAAAAGGCCAGAGGCGCTGATTTTGAAAGCGGCAGCCTGATTAGCCGCGTTAAGGCCCTTGTGCCTATTTTGGTACCTCTGTTTATCAGCGCTTTCCGTAGAGCCGATGAGCTTGCTACTGCTATGGAGTGCCGCTGCTATCAGGGTGGTACTGGCCGGACGAAGATGAAGATCCTGCGCTTCCACCGTGGTGATTTAATGGCATTTTTTGTGCTTATGTTATTGCTTGGTGGTACGATTCTTCTGAATATTTTTGGCCTGTGAGGTTTCTATGCGTAATATTGCCCTGTTTTTGACTTATGAGGGAACTGCATATCACGGCTGGCAGATGCAGAAGAATCTTTCTACTGTTCAGCAGACCTTGGAAAAGGCCGTTGCAATGGTAGTTGGCCATAGCGTTCATGTGACCGGTTGCGGCAGAACGGATGCCGGCGTACATGCCAAATGCTATGTAGCCAATTTCCGTACAGAATCCACCATTCCGGCTGATCGGATTCCCTATGCGCTGAATACTCATCTGCCTGTAGATATTGTGGTTACCAAGGCTTTTGATGTACACGAGGACTTTAATGCTATTGGTTCCTGTGCGAAAAAAGAATATACCTATGTCATATATAACTCCAGAGTTCGGGATCCCTTTTATGTAAATAGAGCATGGTTTTATCCTAAGCATTTGGATGAGAAGATTATGCAAAAAGCTGCAGATCAGTTTGTGGGCACACATGATTTTGCTGCAGTAAGAAGTGTGGGAACGGATGTTAAATCTACTGTCCGCACCGTATACTACTATCATGTGGAACGCAAGGGAAATCTGATCGAGCTTCGTGTTTGTGCAAATGGTTTTCTTTACAATATGGCAAGGGCTATGGCTGGTACGTTGGTATACTGCGCTGAGGGCAAAATCAAGCCTGAGCAGATCGGTGAAATCCTGGATTCCGGTAACCGAACTGCAGCCGGTCCTACCGTGCCGCCAGGCGGTTTGTATATGACTCATTTGTGGTATGATGACGGTGTGGAGAGCTTTGAATGTGAGCCTACGCTGTAAAGTTTATAATTTGTTTTAACATTCCGGCAGTATTTGTGCTATACTGCCGGAAAAGAATAGATCCCAAGGAAAGGGAGTGATTGTGTATGCAGCCTAAAATGTGTACCAAATGTAAGAAAAATATTGCTGTTGTATTCATCACTAAGGTGGAGAACGGCGTTACTTTAAATGAGGGTTATTGCCTTAAATGCGCAAGAAGTCTTGGCATTCCCCAGATTGATGCAGCTGTAAAGCAAATGGGTTTTTCTGAGGAAGACCTGGATACCCTCAGCGATGAGATGAGCAGTATGTTCGGTCAGATTGAGGGCGCTGAAGGAGAAGATGATGCTACGGAAAGTCAGACAGCAACTTTCCCGTTGCTGAATCAGCTCTTTGGCGGCGCTATGCCCCCCAGTAATTTGCCGGAAAAGCAGCAGAAACAGGAAGAGCCTAAAGAGAAAAACAATAAGAAAACAGAGAAAAAGCATAAATTCCTGGATTCTTACTGCATGGATCTGACCGGCAGAGCCAGAGAGGGTAAGCTGGATAAGGTGATTGGCAGGGATGTAGAAACGGAGCGGGTGATCCAGATCCTGAATCGCCGCCAGAAGAATAACCCTTGCCTGATCGGTGAGCCCGGTGTTGGCAAAACTGCTATTGCTGAGGGCCTTGCACAGAGGATCGCTGCCGGTGATGTGCCTTATAAACTCAGAGATAAAGAAGTTTTTCTTTTGGACTTGACCGCACTTGTTGCCGGTACGCAGTTCCGTGGCCAGTTCGAAAGCCGTATGAAGAGCTTGATTACTGAGATCAAGACCTGCGGCAATATCATCCTCGTGATCGATGAGGTGCATAACCTTGTTGGCGCAGGGGATGCAGAAGGTTCTATGAATGCTGCCAATATTCTGAAGCCTGCTTTATCCAGAGGCGAAATTCAGGTCATTGGTGCAACTACGTTTAACGAGTACCGTAAGCACATTGAGAAGGATGCTGCGTTGGAGCGGAGATTTCAGCCTGTTTCGGTGGCAGAGCCTACGATTGAGGAAGCTTGCCAGATCATGCAGGGTATCGCCAAGAGCTATTCCGAGTTCCATGGCGTTACGGTAACGCCGGAAATTGCCCGGCAGTGCGTTATCCTTTCTGAAAGATATATTACTGACCGCTTTTTGCCGGATAAGGCCATTGACCTTTTGGATGAAGCTTGTTCTGACCTTAATTTGCGCAGCAAAGAGATTTCCCGGCTTGCGGAGCTGAAAAAAGAGCGGGATGATTATGAGCTGGAGCTGCGTATGCTCACGGAAGATACGGAAAATGAGCATTACGAACGGCTGGCTGTGATCCGCAGCAAGCTTTGCAAGATCGCCGCTGAGATCGAGGAACTGGATAAGATCCCTGCACCTGCAGTAACTATGGAGAATCTGGCCCGCATTATCGAGCTGTGGACGAAGATCCCTGCCAGCAAAATCAAGGCACAGGAATATGAGCAGATCAAGGGCTTAAGCAGCCGGTTGAAGGAGCATATTGTGGGTCAGGACGAAGCTGTAGATGCGGTCAGCAGAGCCATTCGCAGAAATCGTGTGGGTATCAGCCCCAAGAAACGGCCTGTTTCCTTTATCTTCGTTGGCCCTACCGGCGTGGGTAAAACGGAGCTCGTAAAGTGCCTTGCCAATGATCTTTTTGACAGCGTGGATTCTCTGATTCGTCTGGATATGTCCGAGTACATGGAGAAGCACACGGTTTCCAAGCTGATCGGTTCTCCTCCTGGTTATGTGGGCTATGATGAGGCCGGCCAGCTTACCGAGAAGATCCGCCGCAGACCCTATAGCGTTGTGCTGTTCGATGAGATCGAAAAGGCGCACCCGGATGTGCTGAATGTTCTTTTGCAGGTGTTGGATGATGGCAGAATCACCGATGCACAGGGCAGAACGGTGAATTTTGAAAATGCTATTATTGTGATGACCTCCAACGCAGGCTCTGAGGGCTCTGTAGGCGGTCTTGGCTTTGGAAGAACAGAGCAGGATATGGTGCGGGAAAAGACGATGAAAGCCTTGCGGCAGTTCCTGCGCCCGGAGTTTATTAACCGTGTTGATGAGATCATTACCTTTAATCACTTAAACGAAGAAAACTTCTTGGGTATTGCGGATATTATGCTGGAAGAGCTGCGCAGCAGCTTGCAGGCAAGAGGTCTGACGCTTACATGGGATGCTGCTGTGCGTGAGCATCTTGTGAAAGAAGCATATTCTGTAACCTATGGCGCCCGAAATTTGCGAAGAACGATCCAAAAGCTGATTGAAGATCCCATTAGTGAAAAGATTATCGATTCTTTTGAAAAGCCGATTTCTTCTATCCATATTGCTATGGCTGAAGGCAGGATCCTTTTGAATGTAAAATAAAAATTGGGAGGCATGCCTCCCAATTTTTATTACAGATCCCATTGATCGCTGATTCTGTCAGTAAAGCGCCAGGCGGCGTCCTCTACCTTTTCTGCGGCTTTAGCGGCCAGCTTTCTGGTGGGATTGCTGCGCGGCATCATCAGCACGGCAACAGCGCCAACGGCAGCGCCAACACCAAGGGTTACGGCAAGACCTTTTACACCCATTTTATCATCCTCTTTCTTTTAATATGCGCTTTTTCAGCGCTGATATTAGTATACCCTGCAGAAATGTGGCTAAATAAAAAGCTTTTTGTTTGCAGATGGTAAAATTTGTGTTATAATGTAGAAAAAGTAATCCATTTGTAAGGAGGCCAGGTTATGTCCGTTGATAAGCTGCAGGAACGTATCCGAAAATATAAAAACCCTACTGTTGTTGATTTTGGCGCGCAGGCGGAGCATATTCCTCCTCATATTTTGGAAGAGGAAGGGAATTTTCTGCGGGCATATGGTAGGTTCTGCATTGAGCTTATGGAAGGTTTAGCCGGTATTGTACCCGCTGTACGTTTTAGTTTCAGCGCCTTTGCTGTGCTTGGCTCGGATGGTCTTGCTGTGCTTTCTAAGCTGTTGGATCGTGCTTCCCGTTTGGGTTATTATGTTATTTTGGACGTACCGGAAGCCCTTTCGGCCCAGCAGGCTAAGGAAAATGCTGCTGCATTTTGCGCTGATGCTGCACAGTGGAAAGCAGATTGCTTTGTTATATGTTCTTATATCGGTTCTGATGGGTTAAAGCCTTATGCGGAGCGCATTAAGGGTAATAAAAAGAGCTTTTTTGCCGTACTTCGTACTGGCAATAAGAGCGCAGCCGAACTGCAGGATTTGCTGTCCGGCACCCGTCTTGCGCATATAGCCCAGGCAGATCTTGTCAACCGAATGGCTGAGCCATTCATTGGCCGCAGCGGTTATTGCCGTATTGGTATGATGGGCTCTGCAACCTCTGGGGATAGCTTGCGTAATCTGCGTGCAAAATATAAGCATATTTTCCTTTTGGTAGATGGCTATGATTATCCCAACGCCAATGCAAAAAACTGCGCCATTGCTTTTGATCAGCTGGGGCACGGCGCTGCTATTTGTGCTGGTACGTCTATTACAGCTGCTTGGCAGCAAGATGGCACGGACGGTAGGGGATATGTGGAATCTGCCTTAACTGCCTGCGAGCGCATAAAGAAGAATATTTGCCGTTATATTACGGTCCTTTGATATGTACTCGGGATTTACCCGAGTTTAGCGAACAAATTTTCTTGCGCCGCTGCTGCCGTTGTCACCGTTCATTCCGTTGTCGGTCCCATCGGGGATCATATCCTCCAGTGTGCCGTTATCCACGCTGGGATCAGGCACGTTGGGCTCTACTTCATCAGGGATGGTAGGAATGATCGTGGGAATGGGATCGGTTGCGGGAGTAGTGGGAACGGTGGGCTGAGTTTCTTCCGGCGTGGTATTTCCTCTGCAGGCTGCAAGGGAGAATGCCAGAAGCATAGTTAAACAGATAATTGCGATTCTCTTCATTGGAAACCTCCTGAAATAAGTTTCATGTGTAGTATTGCCCGTAAATTCTGCTTTACTCCTGCAAAATCAGTAAATCATAACGAAATTTGCAAATCAGGAAAATTCCCATTGCTATTTTAATTTTAATCCTGTATAATGATATGGAAATAAATCAGAAAAGGAGATTTTTCTCTTATGAAGAAGCTTATGGTTAAAAAAGGCACTGAGTGTATGGCTTGCTTGGAGTGCGTACGGGCTTGCTCTACTGCTTTCTACAAGGAGTTTAACCCGGATCTGAGCTGCATCCAGATTGTGGCAAAAGGCAGCGGCGCAAAGCCTATGACCTGTATTCAGTGCGGTAAGTGTGCCAAGGCCTGCGAGGCTGGTGCGATTACCCAGAATCCCAAGACCGGCGTTTATATGATCAATAAGAAGCTCTGCACTTCTTGCGGCAAGTGCGCTGAGGTCTGCCCCATGAAAGTTATGGTTTGTCCCCCTGAAGGAACTACCACTAAGTGCATCGCTTGCGGTATTTGCGTTAAGGCGTGCCCCATGGAGATCCTGGAGATCGTAGAGAAGTAACTTACATATTTTCCCCGCTCAAATGAGCGGGGATTTTTTTATTAAAAAACGAAAATTGTAACTGAAAAAAAGATTGTAACAATTGCATTTATGCGTGCAATATGCTATACTAGGATAGATCATACACCCGGAGGCGTTTATGATGAAAAATACCGAATTTCAAGATAAAATTATAACTTTACTTCCCGGAATTCAGCTATTAATAAATGAACCGCTGAGTAAGCATACCTCTTTTCGGATTGGCGGCCCGGCCAGCGTGATGGCTATGCCGAAATCTCCCGAGGAACTAAAGGAAATATTAAAAGTGTCCGCATTATTGGACTGCAAAATTGCTATTTTAGGCGCAGGAACAAATGTGCTTGCGTCGGATGATGGCTGTGATGGTCTTGTGATCTGCTTAAAGGATTGTTTTGCTGGCATGGAGCAGTTGGATGAAACCCATATCCGTGTGGCTGCCGGCGTAACCATGACCCGTGCGGCTTTATTTGCTGCTGGCTTAGGCTTGAGTGGGTTAGAGTTTGCTCATGGCATTCCCGGTTCTGTGGGCGGCGGCGTTTATATGAACGCCGGTGCATACGGCGGTGAGCTTTGCCAGGTTGTGCAAAGTGTGGATGTGATGGATAGAGTAGGCAATATCCGTACCCTTAGCAATGAGCAGATGAAATTTTCTTACCGGCACAGCATTTTGGAAGAATCCGGTGACATTGTGCTTTCTGCCGCATTTGCTTTGTCACCTGCACCGGAAGCACAAATCCGTGAAAAGATGCAGGAGCTGATGCAGCGCCGGAAAACATCCCAGCCCTTGGAGTATCCTTCAGCAGGCTCTGCTTTTAAGCGGCCTAAGGTAGGTTACGCCGCTGCGCTCATCGACGAAACTGGTCTTAAGGGTTACCGGGTTGGTGACGCTGCTGTTTCCACAAAGCATGCCGGTTTTGTGGTAAATTTAGGAAGCGCTACTGCTGATGATGTGAAGCAGGTGCTTGCCGATGTGGCGCAAAAGGTTATGGATAAGACCGGCATTCTTTTGGAGCCGGAAGTTCGTATTTGGTAAATTTTGAGAGGGGAGTGCGTTATGGCCAGTTCTTTTTCTGCGAAAGCAAAAGCTGAAATATGCCGCAGTGCAGCGCAAAAGAATTGCTGCGCCTTAGCGCAGTGCTTCGGCGTTCTGCTGTTTTGCAACAGCTTTGCTTATGACGGTATTCGTATCATAACAGAAAGCCGCCAATTTGCTCAGTGTTTGCCAAAACTGTTTAAGAAAGCATTTAATTTGGAATTTGATAGCTTGCCTGACCAGGAAGGCAGCGGCAAACTGATTTTCCAGATTTCTGACCGCAGCTCTATTGCTGCGATTATGTCAGCCTACGGTTTTGACAGCGAAGACACCCTTTCTTTGCATATCAATCTTCCTGTTGTGGAGGATGATTGCTGCAAAGCATCTTTTCTTCGGGGCGCTTTCCTTGCCGGCGGTTCTGTTACAGATCCCGGTAAGGGTTATCACCTTGAGCTTACAACTACCCACCTGAGCGTGGCAAGAGAGGCTCACGCACTTATGCAGGATGTGATGGGTTTTTATCCGAAAGCTGCAAACCGTGCCGGCGCTCAGGTGCTGTACCTGAAGCAGAGTGATCAAATCGCAGATTTTCTTACATATCTGGGCGCTCCGGTTGCTGCCATGGGCATCATGGAAGCAAAGTTGGAAAAAGAGCTTAACAATAAAGTTAATCGACGTTGCAACTGCGATGAAGCCAACACCTCCAAGGTGGTGGAAGCAGCCCAGGAACAGCTGAGTGCTATCCGTATTTTGCGAATAAACGGCCTGGCAGATCAGCTGCCGGATAAGCTGCTAAAGGCGCTCGTTGCCAGAGAAGAAAATCCGGAAGCATCCCTGACAGAGCTGGCATCCTTAATGGAGCCGCCGATTACAAAACCTGCTATGAATCATCGGCTGAAAAAGCTGGTGGCAATGGCACAGGAGATAGAAAAATGAGTTTTGTACATCTTCATGTTCATACAGAATTTAGCCTTTTAGATGGCGCTTGCCGCATTTCTTCCATGATGGATCGGGTGAAGGAATTGGGGCAGAACGCGATTGCTATCACCGATCACGGCGTTATGTATGGCTGTATTGATTTTTATAAAGCCGCCAAAGCAGCCGGTATCAAGCCGATTATTGGCTGTGAGGTTTATGTGGCACGGCGGGGTATGCAGGACCGTGTCCATGGTATTGATAACGATCCTTACCATCTTGTGCTGCTGTGTAAAGACCGTACCGGTTATGAGAACCTTTGTAAGCTGGTATCTGAGGCCTTTTTGCACGGCTTTTACGGAAAACCCCGTGTAGACTTAGACCTTTTGCGCCGTCATCACGAGGGCTTGATCGCAACCTCTGCCTGTTTGGCGGGCGCGATTCCGCAATCCTTAATGATGGAAGATTATGATGGCGCGCTTGCTCAGGCAAAGGAACTTGCGGCTATCTTTGGCCCGGATAATTTCTATCTGGAGCTGCAGGATCATGCTATTCCTGAGCAGCGGGCCGTGAATCAGGGTGTGATCCGCATCGCAAGAGAAACAGGAATCCCCCTGGTAGTTACCAACGATGCTCACTATCTGCGCAAAGAAGATGCCCAAATGCAAGATGTCTTACTTTGTGTGCAGACTGGTAAAACCTTGGATGATCCCAACCGTATGAAATTCCAAACGGATGAGTTCTATCTTAAGAGCGAGGAGGAACTGCGACAGTTGTTCCCCGGTCTGGATGATGCCTTTGAAAATACCCAGCGGATCGCAGACCGGTGCAATTTGGAATTCGTTTTCAATCAGTACCATTTGCCGTCGTTCCCTGTGCCGGAAGGCTTTACCAATGAGGAATACTTCCGTAAGCTGTGCATGGATGGTTTCCGTGAGCGGTATGCAGATCCTCCTGAAAGCTATGTGGAGCGGCTGGAATATGAGATCGGCGTTATCAGCCGTATGGGCTATGTGAACTATTACCTGATCGTTTGGGATTTTATTCGCTACGCCAAGGAAAACGGCATCCCTGTCGGTCCCGGACGTGGCTCCGGCGCTGCGTCTATTGTGGCGTACTGTTTGCACATTACGGAAGTTGACCCCATGAAATACGCCCTGATTTTTGAGCGATTCTTAAATCCGGAACGTGTTTCCATGCCCGACTTTGATACGGACTTCTGCCAGGAACGCAGAGGCGAAGTTATTGAATACGTCACTCGTAAATACGGCGCAGATCACGTGGCGCAGATCGCTACCTTCGGTACTATGGCAGCAAGAGCGGCCATCCGGGATGTGGGCCGTGTGATGAATCTTTCCTATGCTCAGGTGGATGTGGTAGCGAAGCTTGTTCCCACAATGCCGCTGCATATCACATTGAAAGAGGCCTTGGGCGTTTCTGCCAAGCTGAAAGAGATGTATGATGCAGATCCACAGGTGAAATTGCTGATCGATACGGCAATGTCCCTGGAGGGTATGCCCAGAAACACCTCTACCCACGCAGCAGGTGTGGTGATCACGGCAGAGCCTGTGTGTAACTATGTGCCTCTTTCCTGCAATGATGATACTGTGGTTACCCAGTATACCATGACTACCATTGAAGAGCTGGGTCTTTTGAAGATGGACTTTTTGGGTCTTCGGAACCTGACTGTGATCGAGGACGCAGAAAAGCAGGTCAAGCTGATCGATCCTGATTTTGATATCGATAAGGTTCCCGATGATGACCCGGCTACCTTTGCTATGTTGGCTGAAGGTAAGACCTCCGGTGTGTTTCAGCTGGAATCTACAGGCATTACCGGTGTATGTGTGAATATGAAGCCCACGTCTATCGAAGATATGACGGCTATTGTGGCCCTTTACCGACCCGGCCCTATGGATTCTATTCCCACGTTTATCGCCAATAAGCTGGATCACCGGAAGATCACTTATAAGACACCCCATCTTGAGCCCATTTTGAAGGTCACCTACGGCTGTATTGTGTATCAGGAGCAGGTTATTGAGATATTCAGAAGCCTGGCAGGCTACACCATGGGTCAGGCGGATAATATTCGCCGCGCCATCTCTAAAAAGAAGCAGAAGGTGATTGAAGAGGAGCGGAAGGTCTTCGTTTACGGTGATGCCCAGCAGGGAATACCCGGATGCATTGCCAGAGGTGTTACCGAGCAGGCTGCCCAAAGCATTTACGATGAAATCGTAGATTTTGCCAACTATGCCTTTAATAAGGCCCATGCAGTTTGCTATGCGGTAGTTTCCTATCAGACGGCGTACCTTAAGTGCCATTATCCCCAGCAGTATATGGCGGCGCTGATGACCTCTGTTCTTGGTAATTCCATTAAGGTTTCCGGTTATATTGCTGCTTGCAAGGAAATGGGTATTGCCACGCTGCCTCCGGATGTGAATCATTCTTTTGACAATTTTACGGTGGAAGGTAACTCTATCCGCTTTGGTATGGGCGCGGTGAAGAATGTGGGAAGAAACCTCATTCGCAGCATGGTTGCCAAGCGGGAAGAGGGTGGGCCGTTCAAGTCTCTGGAAGATTTTCTGCAGAGAATGGGCGACACTGATCTAAATAAGCGAGCTGTTGAAAACTTCATTAAATGCGGCGCTATGGACTGTTTTGGATATCATCGCAGCCAGCTCCTTGCAGTTTATGACCTGATGATGGATAGCGTTGCTGCCTCCCGCAAGCGCAATCTGGACGGACAGATGGGTATGTTTGCTATGCTGGAGGATACAGATGCTTCCGTGAGCATTGCCATCCCCAAGCTGGACGAAATGAGTAAGGCAGATAAGATGCTTTACGAAAAGGAAACCACCGGCATCTATATTTCCGGCCATCCCATGGATGACTATCGGGCATATCTTAAGAAGACCCATGTGGTGCCCATTGGCACATTGATGGGTGAGGATTGTCCCTATAAGGATGATGCGGTCGTCAGCGTAGCCGGTGTAGTGCAGAGCGTTAAAATGAAGACGACCCGCAATAATTCCACCATGGCGTATATCACTCTGGAAGACGATACAGCATCCATTGAAATGCTGGCTTTTTCCAAGGTGATTACGGAGTTTGGCAGCTACCTTGTTGAAAATGCACCGGTGGTTATTACCGGCAGATTCTCTTTGCGGGACGATAAAGATCCTCAGATCGTTGTTAACCGGGCGCGGCCTATGTCTGATTTTGCTAATGAGAAAACAGAACAGCCTAAGGAAGCAACATTGTATCTGCGTCTGCCCACGGAAACGGATGGCCTTTTTGAAGAGGTGAAAGCCGTTATCAGCAGATTCCCGGGAGATTCTCCTGCAGTAGTGTATTTTGCGGATACCAAGCAAAGAAGAGGTACTCGCTGCAAAATGACTGAGCGTCTGTTGCAGGAGTTGACTGCTATTTTGGGCAGCGAAAATGTGGTTGTAAAATAAGATGGCTTTGAAAGGAGGGCGTATATGAAAAAGTGTATGATATTGCTGCTGTGCTTTACTGCAGTATTGTTACTGTTTTGCGGCTGCGAATTTCGCACTGTTGATGAAATGTACGCCCTTCCTAAAAGACCGGATAGCTACCACGATCTGCAATCAGCCATCGATATGGCAATGAGCGATCTTGAGTATTGCGCGCCAAAGGCCGGAGAAAATCAGCAGACAGTTCAAGCTGCTGATCTCAATGGTGATGGGGAGCAGGAGTATTTGATCTTTGCCAAGGAAAACGCGCAGCAGCCCTTGCGTATTTTGATTTTCCAAAAGCAGTCTGACAGCTATGTTTTGTTAGATACAGTTAGCTGCAACGGCTCTGCCTTCGATCGGGTAGAATATGCGCAAATGGATGATAATCCCGGCCTGGAGATTATTGTAGGCCGACAGCTGAATGACCAGGTTCTTCGGTTCGTTTCTGTTTATTCATTAGGCGATGGGCAGATGGAGCAGCTGCTGAATACCGGCTATACCCAGTACCTCGCTGTTGATATGGATGAGGATTCTCTGGCGGAGCTTTTCATCCTTAGACCCGGCCCAGAAGAGAATACACCTGCTTCTGCTGAGCTTTACGGCGTTGATAAAGGCGTTATGGAACGTTCCTTAGAGGTAAGTCTTTCTGAATCTGCCGACAATGTAAAACGTGTGGTTTTCGGCAGACTTTGGGGCGGTATTCCTGCTGTGTACGTTGCCAGTTACGTTCAGGAAAATTCCCTGGTAACGGACGTATTTGCGGTTTTGGACGGAACGCTTACCAATATAGTGGCTTCCGACCCTGCAGACACGGGTGTGCAGACCATTCGTAATTACTATGTGTATGCCGATGATATGGATGAAGACGGCGTGATGGAGCTGCCCAGCCTTGTGGATATGATTCCAATTACGGTGGGTGAGACGGATACAGATCAAAAGCTGATCCGCTGGTATTCGGTGGATAAAGCTGGAAACAGGGTGGACAAGCTTTATACATATCACGATTTTACTGCCGGCTGGTTTATGGAAGTAGATAACAGTTGGGCAGGACGGCTGACGGTAGCGCAGCAGGGAAGTGATTATGACTTTTTCCTGTGGGATAAAAACTTCCGTACGCCTATGCGAATACTTACGGTCTCAGTGTTCACCGGGCAGAACCGGGAACAGGTCGTGTCCAGTGGTGATTACGTAATTTTGTTGCGGACGGATACAGCCATCTATGCTGCTAACTTGAGTTCGGCAGCGGAAGAATATGGCGTGACTGAGCATAATCTCGCTCCCCGTTTCCACCTGATCCGTCAGCCGTGGAACAGCGGCGAAACTTAAGAGGTGTTCTATGAAAAAGGTGCTTATTCTGGAAGACGAAGAGAATATTCGATCCTTTGTGGTAATCAATTTGAAAAGAGCCGGCTATGAAGCAATCGAAGCAGCTACCGGCTATCAGGCGTTGGAGTGCCTGAATGAACATCCGGATATCGGCGTTGCTATTTTGGATATTATGCTGCCGGATATTGATGGCTTTGAGGTTTGCAGGCGTATCCGCACGGTCAATAAGCAGCTGGGTATTATTATGCTGACTGCCCGCACCCAGGAGATGGATAAGATCAATGGACTGATGACCGGCGCGGATGACTATGTGACAAAGCCTTTTTCACCGGCAGAACTAATAGCCCGCATTGATGCGTTGTTCCGCCGACTTGGCGGCGACAAGGTTATGGAAGCAGTTAATGTAGTTCGTGGGCCGTTTGTGCTGAATATTGAAAACCATACATTAACGAAATCCGGTGTGCCTATTAAGCTGACGCAAGTGGAATATTCCATTGTGAAGCTGTTTATGACCAATCCCGGCAGAGCCTTATCCCGGGAAGAGATACTGGCAAATGTATGGGGCAGGGAATACGAAGGCGAACTGAAGATCGTGGATGTAAACATTCGGCGCTTGCGTATTAAAATTGAGGATAATACCGGTGAGCCGGAATACCTGACTACAGTTTGGGGCTACGGCTACAAGTGGGGCACGGGTAACTGATTTAAGAGGGGAGGATGCACATGAAAAGACCTATGGGCCTGCGCAGACGCTGGCTGTTAAATACTGTGCTTGTTGTGTGCATTCTTGGTCTGATATGTGTTGCTGTGATTACGGCTTCCTTTACAACCAACTATTATTCCACAATGGAATCTGACCTGAAATATCGGGCTAAAACAACAGCGGAATTTTTTGCGGACTATCAAAGTCAGAACTACAACGATTATTATCAGTCCTGCATTATCTATGCCCAGACTTTTGATGAGAAGAATTCCATTGAGCTACAGTTTATTAATATTCAGGGTCGCATCGTTGCATCCTCTTATGGTTTATGGAGCGGTGAATCGCCTACTACCAGTGATATCAGTTCGGCAATAAATACGAGATCGATTTGTTCCTATATAGGTCAAAATCCCCAGACCGGTGAACGGATCATGGCGGTTTCTGCGCCGATGATCTATAGTAACGGCGAAGTGATCGGTCTGCTGCGGTATGTTACTTCTACCCGGATTATGGATGTGCAGATTGGCATTATCGCAATGTTGTCCCTTTGCGCGCTGATATTTATACTTTTGATTGTTTTGATCAGCGGCAACTTCTTTATTCATTCGATCCTGGTGCCTGTGGAGCAAATTGCAGAAAAGGCGAAGCGTATTACCGGAGGCAGTTACGGCATACAGATCGAAAAGCAATATAATGATGAGATCGGCCAGTTGGTAGATATCATCAATGAGATGTCCTTGCGGCTTAGCGAAAACGAAAAAATACAGTCTGAGTTTATTTCTTCTTTGTCCCATGAGCTGCGTACGCCGCTGACGGCTATTACCGGCTGGAGCGAAACTATCCTAAGCGGCGGTGAACTGGAACCCGGCACGGCCAGAGGCATGAAGATTATTCAAAAGGAATCAGACCGGCTTACCAATATGGTGCTGGATCTGCTTGATTTTACTAAAATCCAGGACGGAAGAATGACCTTGAATATGGAAATGGCTGACCTGCGAGCTGAGTTTGAGGATGTGGTTTTTGTGTATGGAAGCCGCCTTGCTCAGGATGGGATCAAGCTGGAATATTTGGAAAACGAACAGGATATTCCGGAAGTTTTCTGTGATCCTAAGCGTTTGCGTCAGGTGTTTTTAAATATATTGGATAACGCCGCCAAGCATGGCGGTGAGGGTAAACAAATCGATGCGTCTATCCGTTATGAGGGCGATTCGATTATCGTACAAATCCGGGATTATGGCCCCGGTATACCGGCCGATGAGCTTTCCCTGGTAAAAAAGAAATTTTATAAAGGCAGTTCCAAAGCCCGCGGATCAGGTATTGGCCTGGCGGTATGCGACGAGATCGTGCATTTGCACGGCGGCGAATTGACCTTAAATAATGCGCTGGGCGGCGGTACGGAAGTAACGATCTCCATACCGTTGACTCAGTAAGAAAGGCAAACATATGCAAAAGAAAACAAATGAAAAATTTAAAACGGCCATCGGTGGTCAGGCGCTGATCGAAGGCATTATGATGCGAGGCCCTGAAAAGGATGCGATTGTGGTTCGCAAGGATGGCCAGCTGCACGTTGAAGTTAAAGATAGAAAGGTGCGATCCAAGAAGTCTATTGCCAATTGGCCGCTGATCCGTGGCGCAGTCAATTTCCTGGATGCGCAGATTTGCGGTGTGAAAGCCCTTATGCGTTCTGCTGACCTTTCCGGTGAACTGGAAGAAGAAACACCTTCCAAACTGGATATTTGGCTGGAAAAACATATCGGCAAGAAGGGCTTTGAAAAGCTGATAATCGGTGTAGGTGTGGCTTTGGGCTTGGGCCTTTCCATTGCGCTTTTCTTCTTGCTGCCTATGCTGGTAAGCTCTCTGCTGGACGGCGTGATTACCAATTTGATTTTGCTGAATTTGGTGGAGGGCGCAGTTCGTTTAACCATTTTTGTGGCTTATATGCTGCTTGTATCACGCATGAAAGAAATGCGCCGGGTGTTTGCTTACCATGGCGCTGAGCATAAAACTATCCGCTGTTATGAAGCCGGCCTTCCCCTAACTGTGGAAAATGTCCGTGAGCAGACCCGGCTGCATCCCCGCTGCGGTACCAGCTTCCTGTTGGTGGTGATGATAATCTCCATCTTAGTGTTTTCTGTGGCATCCACTGTGCTGCTGCAGCTGATTCCCCAGTTAAACCTTATCCGCGGTCAGTTTATCTATAAGCTGATCATGGTAGCCTTTAAGCTGCTGCTTTTACCTGTGGTGATAGCTATTAGTTATGAGATCAATCGCTGGGCCGGAAGACACGATAACTGGCTTACAAAAATAATGACAGCGCCCGGAATGTGGTTTCAGCACTTTACTACTTGCGAACCGGATGATACAATGATCGAAGTGGGTATCGCATCTCTGGAAGCTGTGCTTCCCTCCGAAGAGGGGGCAGACCGTTGGTAAAGACCTTATCGGAACTCTACCTGGAGGCAAGACGTGCCTTTATGACCCAGGAAGATCAGCAAACGGCTAGCTTGCTGGCAAGAAATCTCTTGTGCCATGTGACCGGAAAATCTGCCGAGCAGGTGATTGCAGACAGGCAGCTGTATGCCAGCGAGCAGGCTTGTGCGGATATGGAGGCTTTGACAGCCCGGGTGCTCGCCGGCGAGCCTTTGGCTTACGTGCTTGGACAGTGGGATTTTTACGGCTTGCCTTTGCAGGTGGATAACCGGGTTCTGATCCCCCGGGATGATACCTGCGCCGTAACTGCGCTTGCCATCAATCAGGCGCTGTTTCTTAAAAATAACCCTCGCATTTTAGATCTTTGCACCGGTTCTGGTTGTATCGGCCTTGCCATTGCCAACCGGGTGAAGGACGCAAAGGTTACCTTGGCAGATATATCCAAGGATGCTTTGGCAGTTGCCAAAAAGAACATCACAAACCTGAAGCTGTCTTCGCGGGTTTCCTGTGTGCAGGAAAATGCCCTGGAAGCGCCGTCTGCATTCCTTGGAAAGTTCGATCTGATCGTAAGTAATCCGCCGTATATTACCACCTGTGAAATGCTGGAGCTGCCTGACAGCGTAAAGCAGTATGAGCCGCACTTGGCGCTTCACGGCGGCGATGACGGGCTGGATTTCTACAGAGCGATCGCAAAGAATTATAAATCCGCACTAAAAGAAGGCGGCTATTTGTGCTTTGAGTTCGGTATGGGTCAAGGCGATGATGTTTGCCGCATTTTGGAAGATAATGGGTATACCATTCTGGAACGTTCCAGTGATTATAACGAAAGAGAACGGGCAGTGATCGCCCGGTACGAAAGAAAGGAAGATAATTATGGCCACGAAGAAGACCGCGTATGAAGCGCCTACTCCCGCATCTGATAAGAAGAAAGCATTGCAGACTGCTCTTTCCCAAATTGAAAAGAATTTTGGTAAGGGTACGGTTATGCGCCTGGGTGATCGGCCTGAACTGAATATTGAAGCCATTCCTACCGGCTCTATAGCCTTGGACGCAGCGCTGGGTATTGGCGGCGTCCCTAAGGGCCGTATTATTGAGATTTACGGACCGGAATCCTCCGGTAAGACCACCCTTGCGCTGCACATTCTGGCTGAGGCGCAGAAAATGGGCGGCGAAGTTGCATTTGTGGACGCAGAGCACGCCCTTGATCCTGTGTATGCTGCGGCTTTGGGCGTAGATACCGATAATATGCTGGTGTCTCAGCCGGATACCGGTGAGCAGGCATTAGAGATCACCGACGCCTTGGTGCGTTCCGGCGCTGTGGATGCCGTGGTTGTTGACTCTGTTGCTGCCCTTGTTCCCAAGCAGGAAATTGAGGGTGAGATGGGCGATGCATTTGTGGGCTTGCAGGCAAGACTGATGAGCCAGGCGCTGCGTAAGCTGGCTGGTACGATCTCTAAGACCAATTGTGTGGTTATCTTTATCAATCAGCTGCGTATGAAGATCGGCGTGATGTACGGCAACCCCGAAACCACCACCGGCGGTAATGCGCTGAAGTTCTATTCTTCCGTTCGTTTGGATGTGCGCCGTGTCGAGTCTATCAAGGAAGGCGGCAACGTCATTGGTAATAAGACCCGTGTTAAGGTAGTTAAGAACAAGGTTGCGCCCCCTTTCCGGGAAGCTTACTTTGACATTATGTATGGCGAAGGCATCAGCAAGTGGGGCGAACTGGTGGATATGGCTGTTCAGATGGACATTGTTCAGAAGAGCGGCAGCTGGTTCTCTCTTGGTGAAGAGCGGATCGGTCAGGGCAAGGATAGCGTTAAGGCGTTCCTGCAGGCCAATACGGATATTGCTGAGCGTGTGGAAGCTCAGGTTCGTGAGAATCTGTGGAAGCTGCAGAATGCCGGAAAACCCTCTGCAAAGGCGGCAGAGCGGCCTATCGCTATAAGCGCTGACGATTTCGATGATGAGAATTGAGCGGATCGCAGACCGGCCTGACAGGTCACAGCGCTACTGCGTGACCTTTTCAGATGGTACGCTCATGCGGCTTTATCGCCAAAGCATTGAAGATTTTGGCCTGTATACCGGCTTGGAGCTGACGGATGAGGAATTTACTGCTCTGCGGGCCGGCGCAGGAAAGATCTCTGCGAAAATGCGGGCTGTACGTATCGTTTCTGCGACAAATGTTTCAAAGGCGGATCTTCAGCGGCGCCTGATCCAAAAAGGGGAAGACCCCCAGCAGGCGCAGGAAGCTGTCGCCTGGATGAGTGAGCTGAACCTGGTGGACGATGCCCAAACTGCTGCACAAATTGTCAGCAGATGTGCGGCCAAGGGATATGGCATTGAGCGGGCAAAGCAGGCGCTTTATGAAAAGCGGATCCCCAAAGCTTATTGGGATGGAGCTTTATCGGGCTATCCTGATCAGAGTGAGTTTATTAAGGCATACCTGATAACCAAGCTGGGTACTGACCGAGATATCAAAACAGTTCGTAAAGTTGTGGATTCCTTGATTCGAAAGGGACATCGCTACAGCGATATCCGCCCTGTACTTAATGAAATTTCTTTGGATGCTCCGGACGACGGAGAATGAAATGGAGTAAATAATGGCAAATATCGGATTTATTTCCTTAGGCTGCGCAAAAAATCAGGTGGATTGTGAGCGGATGATGTTCCGTGTTCAAGAAGCCGGTCACACAGTTCAGCCGGATGTTATTGGCAGCGATGTGGTGGTCATTAATACCTGCGGTTTTATTGATTCTGCCAAGTCTGAGGCAATTGATTTCATCCTGCAAATGGGACAACTTAAGGAGCAGGGACTGATAGGGAAGATACTGGTTACGGGATGCCTGTCCCAGCGGTATCAGAATCAGATTATTGCGGAGATGCCGGAAGTTGACGGCGTTCTTGGTACCGGTAGTTATACAGAGATTGTTCGCGCTATTGATGTACTGTTAAAAGAGCAAAATGTTTCTGAGTTTGGCTCTATAGATGCGCCGGAGGAAGAAACCGGAAGAATACTTACAACCCCGGAACACTATGCTTATATTAAGATTGCAGAGGGCTGTGATAACCGCTGCGCCTACTGCATAATTCCGTATTTGCGTGGCAAATTCCGCAGCAGAACCATGGACGACGTGCTTTACGAGGCCCGTGTGCTTGCGGCCAATGGCGTTAAGGAACTAATCGTGGTTGCTCAGGATACCAGTCGCTACGGAACGGATTTGCCGGGGCATAAGCGGCTGCTGCCGGAACTTTTGCGTGAGCTTTGCAAGATCGAAGGCTTCCAGTGGGTGCGAATTCACTATTTGTATCCCGATGAGATCGACGATGAACTCATTCGTGTGATCGCAGATGAAGAAAAGATCGTGAAATACTTGGATATTCCCATTCAGCACTGCAGTAGCAATATTCTAAAGCTGATGAATCGCCGTGGCGACGGGGAATACCTGAGAAATCTCTTTACTAAACTTCGTCAGCAGATTCCCGGCCTTGTGCTGCGTACAAGCGTGATTACCGGCTTGCCCGGTGAGGATGATGCAGCCTTTGAAGAGCTGTGCCAGTTCCTGAAAGAAATGAAGCTGGAGCGTGTTGGCGCTTTTGCATTTAGTCCCGAGGAAGGTACGCCTGCTGCATTGATGGATTTTGTGGATAATGAGATCGCACAGCAGCGTGCTCAGTTCATCGAGGATATTCAATCCCGTATTATGGATGACTATAATGCGGCTATGATCGGTAAGACACTAAAGATCGTTGTGGACGGTTATGACGAGGATTTAGAACAGTATTTTGGAAGAACCTATGCGGATTCTCCCGAAATTGACGGCAGAGTGTGGATCGCTACGGATGAGCCCTTATGCGAAGGCAGCTTTATGTATGTGACGATTGATTCGCTGGTGGACGGCGACCTGTCCGGTTATCCTGTGGAGGAATGATTATGACTTTAGCAAGTAAAATCACTTTGTTACGTGTGGCGTTTATCCCTGCGTATATGGTACTTATGTATGCCAGCAATGGTAGCAGCGGTCTTTGGATGTGGCTGGCTTTTGCTGTGTTTGTGGCTGCTAGTTTGACGGACTATATTGACGGCGAAATAGCACGTCGCCGTAATCAAGTCAGTGACTTTGGCAAGTTCTTAGATCCCCTTGCTGATAAGCTGCTTGTTATCTCTTCAATGGTTATTTTTTGCCAGTGGGGCAAGATGCCTTCCTGGGCGCTGATGATCGTTCTGGCAAGAGAGTTTGCCGTTACCGGACTTCGCCTTGTGGCTGTAGGTAAGGGCAAGGTGATTGCAGCTGGTTGGAGCGGTAAGGTGAAAACCGCCAGCACAATGATTGGACTTTGCGTGATGATGGTTTTCCCCAATGAGCCGATGGTGGCTACTATTGTCAACGCTGTGATCGTGATCACTACGGTATATTCCGGTTTTGAGTATTTCATTCAGAATTGGAACTGCCTTTGGAATGACTAAAGAACAGCACGCACCAGTTTTGGTGCGTGCTGAATTGCGGATTCAGATAAGGAAACAGAAATATGAACATAAAAGAGATAGGTGAGATCCGTCGCCGTGTGCGCCGGGATCGCAGCAATATGACAGCCATTTACGGCTGCTATGTAAATAGCCAAAAGCAGATTATTACAGAATTTAAGCAATCTACCGGGATTATGCCTGAAAATGAGGCGGAAAAGTACTTTGGATTACTGAAGAGGACGTTAAGCGGCACGATCGGTAAGAATCTTTTGAACATCACTTTTCAAACGCAGCAGGTGATGAAAAGCGATGAACATAAACTGCTGATGGATCTGCGGGCTACAAAGCTCCAGGAGGGCCAGTATCGCCACGATCTTTATAAGAAGATCATTGATACGGTAACCTTAGATGATGCTTTCCTGATCCTTTTAGGCTGCGATAGCTATGATGTTCCTTTTAAGAGCAAGGATGATGAGACCCAGGCAGATGCTTCCGGTGATGTGTTTACATATTTGCTTTGCGCGGTTTGCCCGGTAAAGGAGGCAAAACCTACCCTTCGGTATGAAGCGGAAAGCAAGGAATTCCATGATGGGGGCTTGGCACAGATCGCGGTTGCTCCGGAAGTTGGTTTTATGTTCCCCAGCTTCGATGACCGGGCAACCAATATATACAATGCTTTGTTTTACACCCATTCTCCTAAATTCGGCCACGATTCCATGATCGAAGCCCTTTTTGGGGCAAGAGCGCCCATTTGTGCTGCTGAGCAGAAGAAGTCCTTTGAGGCGCTGCTTACTACATCCCTTGGGGATGAGTGCAGTCTGGATGCAGTGCAAAGCGTCCATGATAATCTGCGGGAACGTATGCTGCTTCACAAGGAAAGCCGCATTCCTGATCCGCTGCTGGTTAACAAAGAGCAGGTTAAAGAAGCTTTGGCAGAAAGTGGAGTTGGCGAAAAGGGAATTGCAAAGTTCAGCGTGGATTTCGACCAGGTATTTGGTCACGATGCCCAGCTGCATCCCACCAATATTATCAATCACCGAAAAGTGGAGATCAAGACACCGGATGTTTCTATAACAGTCAATCCCGAAAGAAGCGACTTGATTGAAACCAGAGTGATCGACGGCGTGAAGTACATTTTGATTTGCGCAGATGATAACGTGGAAGTGAACGGTGTTAATATTCAAATTAATGAAAATCGCTGATGCAAACGCATCAGCGATTTTGTTTACTTTTTGCTGTCTGTAACCATTTTTACGATAATGTCTGCGCACTCCTCAATACCGATGGTGGCGCTGTTCAGGCAAATATCGTAATTTTGCGCAGTGCCCCAATCACGGCCGGTATAATGCTGGTAATTCACTCGGCGGCGCTTATCTTTTTCTTGTAAACGGGCTTCAGGGCTCTTTTCAGATTCACCGTAAAGCCGTACGATCCGGTCAGCGCGGAAGGGGATATCCGCATGTATGTAGGCGTGGATGCAATCTGCGCGGTCCTTAAGAATATAGTCAGCGTTTCTGCCAACGATGACACATGGGCCTTTTTCTGCAAGCTGCAGTATTACGTTACACTGAATGTGCCACAGAAAATCTGCAGAGGACAGGCCATTCATCACGCCGGGGATACCCTGGGGCGCAAAGGCATAAGAGAAGAAGCTTTTTCCGGGGGAGTGTTCGCCGTGCTCCTCAACAAAAGTGGGGGCAAAGCCGGATTCCAGGGCAACCTGCTCCACAAGCTCTTTGTCATAGAAGGGGATGCCCAGCTTCTCAGCAACCATTCTGCCAATGGTGCGGCCACCGCTGCCGAATTCACGGCTGATCGTAATAATTTTCTTTTCCATACAAGAGCCCTCCTATATTTGTTTCCTAAAATAATTATATTATTTCATTGTAAAATTGTCAATGAAAATCAATCGCTGCGTTGCGGTTTTGTGCCTGCTGTGTTATAATACATATAACCTGAAAGAAGGAGAGACCTATGACAAATATTATTGAAACCTTGGCTCTGGAATTGGGTCAAAAACAGTTATATGTTGAGAATGTAGTTGCTTTATTGGATGAGGGGAATACGATTCCTTTTATTGCCCGTTACCGTAAGGAAATGCATGGCAGTATGGATGATACTGTTCTTCGTGATTTGGAGACTCGCCTGAATTATCTGCGTAATTTGCAGGAGCGAAAAGAAGAGGTTCGTAATGCAATTGAAACCCAGGGCAAGCTGACGGATGAACTGGTGCTTGCTATCGAAAACGCCTATACCCTGGCAGAAGTTGAGGATATTTATCGCCCCTATAAACAGAAGCGCCGTACCAGAGTAACGGTTGCAAAGGAAAAGGGCTTGGAGCCTCTTGCGCTGCTGCTGTATGCGCAGACAGGGGAAGAGCCTGCTCAGGCTGCAGCTTCCTATATCGACCCGGAAAAGGGCGTGCAGAGCGTTGAGGATGCTCTTGCAGGTGCATCGGATATCATTGCAGAGATGATTTCCGATGATCCCAATATACGTAAGGCTCTGCGGGAAAAGATGGAGCGCTATGCTGTGATCACTGTACAGGCGGCAGATAACGAAAAGGACAGCGTATACAGATTGTACTATGATTTCAAGACACCTGTCAGCAGATTGCAGAATCATCAGATTTTGGCAATCAATAGAGGCGAGAAGGAAGGATTTCTAAAGGTATCTGCTGCACTTCCCGGAAATGAGGGACAGGCGCTCGTTTGCCGCATGGCTTTAAAGCCGACCGCTCATTTCAGCATTTTTGTGAGAAGTGTTGCTGAGGATGCTTTTGAACGTCTTATTGCTCCCAGTATTGAGCGGGAACTGCGAAATACATTGACAGACAGAGCGGCCGAAGCGGCCACCGGTAACTTTGCGCTGAATCTAAAGCCGCTTTTAATGCAGAGACCTGTAAAGGGCTTTGTAACTATGGGCTTGGATCCCGGTTATAAGAATGGTTGTAAGGTAGCCGTGGTGGACGGTACAGGCAAGGTGCTGGACACAGCCGTTGTGTACCCTACCTTCAGCGAACGAAAAAAAGAAGAGGCAATTCAAGTCCTTTCTGCCATGATTGTCCGGCATGGCGTGCGTCATATTGCCATCGGTAACGGTACAGCATCCCGGGAGACGGAAGCTATGACTGTTCAGATGCTCAAAAGGGTCAGCGGCGTGAGCTATATGATCGTTAATGAAGCTGGCGCGTCTGTATATTCCGCATCCAAGCTTGCCGCTGAGGAATTCCCGGATTATGATGTGAACCTGCGGTCTGCTGTGTCCATCGCCCGTCGTTTGCAGGATCCTCTTGCAGAGCTGGTGAAGATCGATCCCAAGGCCATCGGTGTTGGGCAGTATCAGCATGATATGCCTCCGAAACGGCTGGATGAAGCACTTGGTGGCGTTGTGGAAGACTGCGTGAATGCAGTTGGCGTAGATGTGAATACAGCGTCTGCCAGCCTGCTGGAACAGGTTGCAGGCCTCAATAGCACAACGGCAAAGAATATTGTGCTGTTTAGACAGGAAAACGGTCCTTTCACCGGACGTACCCAAATTAAGAAAGTCCCCAAGTTAGGACCGAAGGCCTTTGAACAGTGCGCCGGTTTCCTGCGTGTTCCGGAAAGCAAGGAGATTTTGGATAATACCGGTGTGCATCCCGAGTCTTATAAGGCTGCGTCCAAACTCTTGGAAATTTGCGGTTATGATAAATCTGCGGTATCCAAGGGCGGACTTTCTGAATTGATGGAACGGCTGGAAGGCTATGGTTTGGAGAAGGCAGCTGATGCTTGTGGTGTGGGCGTGCCCACATTGCTGGACGTTGCAAAGGAACTGATGAAACCCGGTCGTGATCCCCGTGATGATTTGCCTGCGCCTATCCTTCGTACGGATGTGCTGGAAATGAAGGATCTTAAACCAGGTATGGTCCTGACCGGAACAGTGCGTAACGTAATCGACTTTGGTATCTTTGTGGATATTGGCGTTCATCAGGACGGACTTGTTCATATTTCTCAGGTCGCTAAGCATAAAGTACGCCATCCCTCTGAGGTTGCCCAGGTTGGCGACGTTGTGAAAGTGGCTGTTTTGGAAGTTGACGAAAAGCGTAAACGTATAGGTCTTACCATGAAGGACATTCCTAATGAATAAACAGAAGGCGGTAAAATTACCGCCTTCTGCTATTTTTGTCAAAAATATAACGACAATAACTGTTTTTTTATGATAATTGTTGGATTGACAATATGTTGCTTTAGAGTATAATAAATATATAAATACCGTTGAAGCTTTTCAGGAAAGCAGCGTTTGCTCACCGAAGGATTAACAGTCTCAGGTATCCGCTATTGGATAGGACCGAAAAGCAGAGGACTCTCTGGAGAACACATTCAGTTGTGTGCCGAAGGTGCAAGGCATTGGCCGAATCTCTCAGGCAAAAGGACAGAGATGCATGCTTTTTGGCCATAGTATGGCTTGTTGGCAGTCCTCAGACGGGGACTGCTTATTTTTGTAGAAAGAAAGGAATTTGATTATGCTTACCAAACCCATCGACTCAATTGGATTTATTGCTGATTATGATGCGGAGATTTCTGCAATGATGCAAAATGAGCTGGCACGTCAACAGGACGGTCTGGAACTGATTGCCTCTGAGAACTTTGCTTCTCCTGCTGTTATTGCGGCAATGGGCTCTATATTGACTAATAAATATGCTGAGGGTCTGCCCGGTAAGCGCTATTATGGCGGCTGCCATTTTGTTGACGAGATCGAAAGCCTTTGCATTGAACGGGCCAAGGCTTTGTTTGGCGCTGAGTTCGCCAATGTGCAGCCCCACTCCGGCGCGCAGGCCAATATGGCTGTTCAGCTGGCGATCCTGCAACCCGGTGATACTATGATGGGTATGAGCCTTGCCAACGGCGGTCATCTTTCCCACGGTAGCCCCGCCAATATTTCCGGTAAATATTACAATGTAGTTTCCTACGATGTAAATCATGAGACTGGCTTGATTGATTACGATGAGATCCGTGATCTTGCAAAGAAGAATCAGCCCAAGCTGATTATTGCCGGCGCATCAGCTTATCCCAGAGCCATTGATTTTTCTGTTTTTGCGGATATTGCGCATGAGGTCGGCGCGGTGTTCATGGTGGATATGGCCCACATTGCCGGTCTGGTTGCCGGCGGCGCCCACATGAACCCTGTTCCTTATGCAGATATTGTTACTACCACTACCCACAAAACCCTTCGTGGCCCTCGCGGCGGCTTGATTATGGGCAAAGAAGAGTTTGCCAAGAAGATCAATTCCGCTGTGTTCCCCGGTACCCAGGGTGGCCCTCTGGAGCATGTGATCGCAGCAAAGGCAATCTGCCTGAAGGAAGCTATGAGCGATGATTTTAAGCGTTATGCCCACAATGTGGTGGATAATGCAAAGGTTATGGCAGAAGCACTGCTTGTTGAAGGCTTTGACCTGGTAACCGGCGGCACCGATAATCATTTGATGCTTGCGGACCTGCGTCCCATGAATATTACCGGCAAGGAATTGCAGACCCGGTGTGACAGCAACCATATCACTTTGAATAAAAATGCTATCCCCGGTGATCCCCAGAAGCCCTCTGTTACCAGCGGCGTTCGTATTGGTACTGCTGCCGTTACAACAAGAGGATTGGGAAAAGAAGAGATGAAGCAAATTGCATCCTGCCTTGGTATGACTGCCCGTGATTATGAGGGTACTGCAAAGCAGGTTCGGGAAATTGTCCACGAGATCTGCGAGAAGTTCCCGCTTTACAAGTAAAATTAAACGATGCACCGCTTTTGCGGTGCATCGTTTGTTATTCTGGAGTAACTTCTACAACAGAAAGTGTTTTGTCCTCGACACGGAAACGAATGTTAAAGCCGGCAAAGGATAGGCCATATGCTCGTTCCGGATCATCGTGATAAGAGGGTCTTGGGTCGTGGCTGAGCAGGGCAATCACGGCTTGACGCTTGCTCTCAGGGAGCATTTGCAGCAGCGGTGCAGGGAAGTCTACTTCCAGAATAAAGTCGCCTGCTGTGTCTGTAAAACCGCCCGCGGCATCGGGCTGGCAATCTGCATAGGGGACATAGGGTTTAATATCGAATATGGGCGTTCCGTTCATCAGGTCTGCACCGCTGATGTGCAGCACTGTTCCAAATTGTGCAGTTTGTTCGACACCGATGAGCTTGACGCAGGACAATCCCAAGAAGTTCGGCCTGAAAGGTGAGCGTGTGGCCAATACACCCATACGGGTATTCCCTCCAAGCCTGGGAGGACGAACGGTGGGACTCCACTTTTGATCTGCGTTTTCAGAAAATTGCCAGATCAGCCACAGGTGAGAATAGCCATCGATTCCACGAAGCATATCTGCATTTCGGTATTCCGGCTCAAAAACGATAGTAGAAGTCAGCTCTTTTACCAAACCGCTTTGCCTTGGAATGCCGAATTTGGAACGAAAATCACTTTGCATTTTGGCAATGGGTTGTATCATAATATTGTCCATTTCAGCAACGCACCTTTCTAAACAGGAAGGAGATCACAAAAATAACAGCCAGGACAAGACAGATGGCTGCGCCGGCAGAGCTGCCAAAGAAATAAGAAATACAAAGACCTGTAACGGATGCCATCAAGGCAAACAGAACAGAAAAGACGTGGTATTGCCGAAGATTTTTTGCGATGTTACGGGCTGCAGCGCCAGGCAATACCAGCAGGGAATTGAGGATCAATAAGCCAACCCAAGAAATAGACAAGGTAACCACAACGGCTACGGTAGCAGTAAACAGCGCTTGTGTAATACCGTTTGAGATGCCTCTGGAGGAGGCAAAATGCGGATAAACAGAGGAAAGCGTCAAACGATTTCCTATCATGACCCAAATGACACATACTGTAAGGAAAACCAATGCCAGCAAACCGATCTCATTGGCCGTTACAGAGAGAATGTCTCCGATCAGATATTTGTTGTACTTTGTAAAACTGCTTCCGCCCAAGGTGGCAATGAAGATACCCAGGGCTACAGCCGTGCTGGAAAATACGCCAATTAATGTATCGGCTGCCTGATGGCTTTTGTTTTTGAAATATGTGAAGAGTAACGAGAAAACCACGCTGAATACTACAGCAACCCAGGTAGGGGCGCTGATGCCGCAGATACAGCCGATGGCAATTCCGGTAAAAGCGGAGTGACCTAATGCATCGGAGAAAAAGCTCATTTTACCGGTTACGATCATTGTGGACATTAGGCCAAAAAGGGGAGCCATAATGAGGATGGCTAAGAACGCATTTTGCATAAACCGGTAGTGAAAGATCTCCAGTGGGATCATATCACAAATTGTATACCAGAGATTCATACAAGCCCTCCTTTACTGTGGAATACACGGTCAAATTCCGGGCTGCCAAGAATCTCTTTTGGGTTGCCTTGACACAGGATTCCCCGATCGATTAGAACGACCTGATCTGCGTAGCGGTTCAAAAGGCCAAAATCATGGGTCGTCATAACTATGGAAAGATCATAGGTTTTGCGGATCTCGTCCAGCATGTCCATCAAGGATGTCATACCCTCCACGTCAACACCGGACAACGGCTCGTCTAAAATCAAAATATTGGGCAGCGGCTCTAATGCCAAAGCCAGCAATACACGCTGCAGCTCGCCGCCTGACAAGGCGCCGACCCTCTTATCAATGAGATTTTCCGCATGCACCCGTTCCAGGCAGGAAAACACGTGTTTTCTCATGGATTTGGAAAGGCCTAGAAACGCAGGTCGCTTGCTCATGCAACAGGCAAAAAGATCTGCCACACTGATGGGGTCGCCTGGATCAAAGGCAGGACTTTGGGGAACATAGCCGATCTTGGCTTTGCGGTTCCGCTGGCCGGGTACGGCGAAGGATATAACTCCGGTATGATCTTGCTGACCGAGGATTGCCTTAATAAGCGTACTTTTACCTGCACCGTTTGGTCCAATCAGGGCGATCATTTGACCGCAGTGTACGTGCATATTTATGTTCTCAAGAATGACTTCATTTCCAATCTTAACACCCAGATCGGAAATTCGCAAACAACAGGAGTGCCCACAGCCACTGCCGTGTATACCGATATTCATTTAAGGGCCTCCTTTATTGTGTTGATGTTATGATACATTGTTTCAAAATAGTTTTTTCCGGACATACCCATATCCAGTGCATAGATGTTTATGTCGGTTTCAGCTGCAATAATTTGCGCGGCAGATGCGCTCCCGCTGACCTCTGTAAAGATTGCGGGAAGCTTGTGGTTGTTTACCGCTTCAATAAGCTCTATCAGTTCTGCCGCAGATGCCTCTGCGCCGGATTCCTCCTCAACAGCTGCAAGGATGTTAAGGTCAAAGCAATGCGCAAAGTAGGAAAATCCGTCATGGAATGTGATCAAATCCCGGTTGCTGATTTGGGAAAGGGATTCCTGTCCGTAGGCATATAACGCATCCAATTCTGCATTAAGCGTTTGTAAGTTGGTATTAAAAGTACCTTTCCATTGGGGGTATTGCGCAATAAGAGCATTACAGATGTTTTGCGCCATAATTTTAGCGCAGGATGTATCCAGCCAGTAGTGGGGATCATTCTCGTGGTGGTGGCCATCGTGATCATGTTCGTGATGCTCCTCGGGACAGATGAGCGCTATGCCTGCTGAGCAATCCACAAGGTTTGTACCTGTGGGAAGCACATCTAATAGGAAGTCTTCCAAACCTGCGCCGTTGATAATCGTCATTTCTGCATTTTCCAATGCACGCATTTGCCAGATCTGCAATGAATAGTCATGCAGACAGGAAACTTCCTCTGTTACCAACAGTTTGACAGAGACGTCTGTGTTTTGGCAAATGTAATTTGTAAAGTTATATATCGGCCTTGTGGTGGCGACTACCTGCGCATTGTTTTCAGGCGTGCATCCGCCAAGCACAATCAGTAAGCCGGCAAGCAATATTAGTAAGGTTTTTTTCATGGTGATACCTTAACCTTTGCGTTTAATCTATATTATAAGAATACCATATTTGTCAAGAATGTATAAGAAAACGGAGGCATAAGCCTCCGTCAAAGTTTAGTGATTTTCCAGCCAGGCGTTAACCTTGTTCTTGGCAAGACGGAGGATATCCTCCTTGGGATAGGGGGAAGTTTCGCCGCCGCACACATACAGGAAATACAGGCCTTCCGGCGTCTGATAAAGGGTTTCTTCATAACCGGCAGGATCGCCGTAGTAACCGTATGTACATTTCTTAATACAGGTTGCGTTTTCAGTATTATACTCTTTTTTGCAAATAGTTTTAATCATAATTTTGTTCTCCTTTGTTCATTGGTGCTTGCTTATTATACAACGTTTGCTGGAAAATGCAAGCATATATGTGATGTTTCGTAACTTTTTAGGCAGATAAAACGTTATAATCTAACGAAATACAACCAAAACTAGACAACTTTTACAAAATATGCTAAAATTGGGAAGAGGTGATTTTATGCGGGATATACCTGTTTTTGCAACGGAGCTTGGTGTTGCCAGCTTGTTTTTGAAGGATATACCATATTCTGAAACAGCCTACATTAAGGTTCGCTCATCGGCAGACCCTGCGGCTTTTTTGGAAGAGTGCATTGGGTTTTGTAAAACGGCCGGCGCATTGCATATTTTTGCCAGCGGGGATGTTTGTCTGAGTCAATATCCCCACAGTATAGATGTGTATCTTATGCGAAGAGATCGTTTTCCTGATTTTGCCGATGCGCTGTTGTTTCCTGTTCAGGAACATACCTTGGATGGGTGGCTGGAAATATATAACCGATCTATGGCAAATGTTACGAAGGCATCCCACATGTCCCGAAATGAGGGCCTTGCGTTGCTTAAAGAGCACTCGGCATATTTCGTTCATAAAGACGATGTGATCCTCGGTATCGGTATTGCTTCCGGCGACAAGATACAGTCCATAGCTGCCTGCCAAAAGGGTGCAGGCGAAACTGTGCTGAAAACTCTATGCGGGGTGCTGGATACAGATATGATTTGTCTTGAAGTCGCATCGAATAATGTGCCGGCTTTGCGGTTGTATGAACGGCTTGGTTTTATAAAGGTTGGCGTTACGGAATCCTGGTATCAAGTGTTTTGATAATTTTTGTTCTGTCAAGGAAAAACACTTGACAAAAGCAGTAAGGTGTTGTATGATACGTCAGGTGTCAAGGAAAAAGACTTGACAAAGGAGGCACTATGGACGCACTGGAAATGACTTTGCTTTTTGATTACTACGGTGATCTGCTTACAGAGCGTCAAAAAATGTGCTTTGATTTGCGCCACAATCAGGATCTGTCTCTTGCGGAGATCGCTCAGGAGCTGCAGGTAAGCCGCCAGGGCGTTTTTGATAACCTGAGCAGGGCGGAGGCTTTGCTCCGCAATATGGAAGAGAAGACCGGCTGTGTTCGCCGGGATCTTGCCTGCCGTAAGGCATCCAAACAGATTTTGGATGCGGCAAAGGCGCTTCGTGAGCATGATGATCCGCAGGTTTGTATTTTGGCAGAAAGCATTATTGCCGCCGCTGCCAATCTTGAGGAGTAAATATGGCATTTGAAGGATTAACTGAAAAGATTTCTGCTGCCTTCAAAAAGCTTAGAGGCAAAGGCCGTTTGAAGGAATCCGATGTAAAAGAAGCTATGCGTGAGATCCGTATGGCGCTTTTAGAGGCGGATGTAAGCTATAAGGTTGTTAAGGACTTTACCAAGGGTGTCACAGAGCGCTGTGTTGGCGCAGATGTGCTGGAAGCGCTGAGCCCGGCGCAGATGATCGTAAAGATCGTCAACGAAGAGCTGACCGCCCTTATGGGCAGCGATGCTAAGCATATTACCATTAACCCCAATGGCCCTACCGTTGTAATGCTGGTGGGTTTGCAGGGCGCCGGTAAGACTACCAACGGTTCAAAACTCGCAGGTCTTATGAAGCGGCAGGGTAAAAATCCGCTGTTGGTTGCTTGTGATATTTACCGTCCCGCTGCCATCCAGCAGTTAAAGGTTTGCGGTGAAAAGCTTTCTATCCCTGTGTTTGAAAGGGGTCAGACAGATCCTGTTCAGATTGCTAAGGACGCTGTTCTTTATGCCCGTCAGCACGGCCACGATATGGTGTTTTTGGATACCGCAGGCCGCTTGCATGTGGATGAAGCTCTTATGGACGAGCTTAAGCGCATTAAAGAGCAGGTTAAGCCCGATGAGATCGTGCTGGTGATCGATGCTATGACCGGTCAGGATGCTGTCAATGCTGCTCAGAGCTTTAATGAGTGGCTGGACATCGATTCTGTGATGCTCTCCAAGCTGGATGGCGATGCCCGTGGTGGCGCAGCCCTTTCTGTAAAGGCAATTACCGGTAAGCCCATTAAGTTCGCCGGTATGGGTGAAAAGCTGGAAGATATTGAAGTGTTCCATCCGGATCGGATGGCCTCCCGCATTTTGGGAATGGGCGATGTTCTTAGCTTGATCGAAAAAGCAGAACAGGCTTACGATGCGAAGAAGTCCGCTGAAATGGAAGAAAAGTTGAAGAGCAACCGCTTCACACTTCAGGATTTCTACGATCAGATGGTGCAGCTTAAGTCTATGGGCTCTATGCAAGATATTCTTTCTCAGCTCCCCGGTGGCGCCGGTATGAAGAATATTCAGCTTGATGAAAAGGCGATGGGGCGCACAGAGGCAATTATCCTTTCTATGACACCGAAGGAGCGGGAAAATCCTTCCATTATTGGCGCAAGTCGCAAAAAGCGGATCGCAAACGGCGCCGGTGTTCGTGTGGAGGATGTTAATAAGCTCCTGAAATCCTTCGATCAAATGAAAGCAATGATCAAGCAGTTCTCTGGCCCTGGGATGGGTAAAAAGATGAAGCGGATGCGCGGCCTGGGTGGCTTTGGCGGTTTTCCTGGCTTCTAAATTATTTTTACGTTAAAGCATTAAGCTTAGCGATATATTAAAAACAAAAATATTTTGGAGGAAATAACCATGGTTAAGATCAGACTGAGAAGAATGGGCGCCAAGAAGGCTCCTTACTACCGTATTGTTGTCGCTGATGCACGTTCCCCCCGTGACGGCCGCTGCATCGAGGAGATCGGCACTTACAACCCCCTGCAGGAGACCAACAACGTCACCATCGACGCTGAGAAGGCTCAGGCTTGGATCAAGAACGGCGCACAGCCCACTGATACCGTTCGCGGCCTGCTGAAGAAGGCTGGCGTGCTGTAATTGTTCCCCTAAGGAGAATCATCACAATGAAAGAGCTTTTGCTGTATATGGCAAAGAATCTGGTGGATGATCCTGAGGCAGTTACCGTCACCGAAACCTCTGACGAGGACGGCAAGGTTCTGGAGCTGCATGTTGCCGAAGGCGACATGGGCAAGGTGATCGGCCGCCAGGGACGGATCGCGAAAGAGATCCGCACCATTATCAAGACTGTAGCCCAGCGCACTGGCGAAAAGGTCACGGTCGAAATCGTGGATTAATGGATGTGCGTGGCGATGAGCCACACATTTTCCATATTAAGCCTCCCCTGTGTAAGGGGAGGTGCCCCGCAGGGGCGGAGGGGTGTAAAGTCGGAAGTTTTCACCCCTCAGTCGCCGCTGGCGACAGCTCCCCTCAAGGGGAGCCTATTTAAAGGAGGTTACTATGAAACTTCAATTTGTGGAAGCAGGCGAGATCGTCACCACCCATGGTGTCCGTGGCGAGATGAAGGTCCTGCCCTGGGTGGATGGCCCGGAAATTTTGTGTGAATT
>JAZSPA010000013.1:0-11792 GCA_045537165.1 Faecousia sp. | reverse complement strand
TTATTCGTTCTATTAAACGCTTAAAACAATCCATTTTAATTGTCCAAGGTGTTCATTTCGTCTTTGCGTTATTCAATTTACAAGGTACATCGCTGCGCTCCAGGCAAGCCCTTCATCGCGACAGCTTGCATATAATATCACAGCGATTTTACAATGTCAAGCATTATTTTTCAAATTTCGAAAAAAATTTTAGGGCCCCATTTGGGGCCCTATTTGCAAGGTTAAATCGCTTTATTTTGCGTCGTCTATGATGCCGTAACCGCCATCATTTCTGCGGTAAACCACGGCAAAGCTGCCGCCGTTATCCTCATCCCGGAAGGCAAAGAAATTATGCTCCAAAAGATTCATCTGCAGCACCGCCTCTTCCCGGGTCATTGGCTTGAAATAGAAAGACTTAACCTTGACGATCTCCAGGCTTTCTTCCGGCTCATCGGTGGCAAAGGAGGTTTCCTCCACCGACCTTGTGAAGGCATCCTGCCGCAAGCGGCGGGCAAGGCGGGTCTTATTCTTACGGATCTGACCCTCGATGGTACCCACAGCGGCATCGATAGATGCAAACATATCCGAAGTGCTTTCGCTGGCCCGGAACCAAGTACCTGCGCCGTGAACGGTCAGCTCGGCCTTATTCCGGTTTTTCTCTGTAGAAAATACGATAAGTGCTTCCGCATCCTCCTCAAAGAACCGTGCCAGCTTCATTACCTTTTTCTCGGCATAAGCATGGACAGAACCGGGCAGTTTGACTTTCTTCTCACTAAACTGAAACTTCATATGCGGCAGCTCCTTTCTATTCACCGGTTATCCGGTGTAATTACATTATACATTGAATTGAACCTTCCGACAAGGGTTACCCGTTCAATTCAGCTTCTGCTTTTAATAATTCCTCCATTGTCATATTGTATACAGACTCAGCTCGCAGCTGGAACAAACGGCTCAGGCGCACAGCCTGCCGCTGATCCGGCGCTACCAACTCCAAAGTCATCAAATTGCCCATTTCATCGTCTAAGGACATCACCACAGAAAAGTCGCCGCTTTGGCGGGGAATGATCTGGGTCTTCACATAGCTGCTGCGGCGCAGCTGGCGGTTAAACTTAGCAACCGCATCCTCTGAGCGCTGCTTGACGGTAAAGGCGATGGAATCCTCCGTCAGCTTGCCGTCCTCCCGGCCGCTGTCGGTGATCTCATACCGCTCACCCTCCAGCTGCTTCAGATGCCCGGAGGCCACCATTTCCGGCAGCGCCTGGCACACGTCAAAATAGCTCAGGCAATCATCCTGATAGCAAAGCTCGTAAACCTCCTGATTGGTCAAAGGATAGTTACACCGAGCCATTACAAACAAAATCAGCACTTTTACATCCATCATATCGTGGATGAATCCAAGTCGTTTCATAGCTACTCACCTCTTAACTTTATTATACCGAAATCTGCTGGAAAAATCAAGCACAAGCGAACGCCCCGGAGCATAATCTGTCACGAAAGGGTGATTTTTATGAAAGACTTTCTTTTCTATGCCGCCGGCCGCTCTCCTGCTATTACCTACGCCATCGATTGCCTGCAGGAAGCTGGCTATGTGTTTACCCAAACGCCCTGCTCCGCTGTGACCCATCTTTTACTGCCTGTGCCGTCGCTGGATGCCGATGGCCGCATCAAGGGTGGGCAAAGCCTGAATGACTTGCTGGCTATTTTGCCCAAGGGCATTACGGTTATTGGCGGCAACCTGCCCCCGCTTTCCGACTATCGGGTCATCGACCTTTTGAAAGACCCCCTTTATGTATCGGAAAATGCGTCCATCACCGCCTACTGCGCCATCCGCCACGCTATGAGTAAACTACCTATCACCTTAAAAGGCTGTCCCTGTCTGATCATCGGCTGGGGCAGGATCGGCAAGTGCCTTGCCCGGCTCTTAAAAGCTATGGATGCACAGGTAACCGTATTTGCCCGGAAAGAAGCGGACCGGGCCATGCTCACCGCCCTGGGTTACGATGCTACGGACAGTCTTTCCCCGGAAAACTACCGGCTGATCCTCAATACCGCTCCGGAACTGCTCCTGCCGAATTGCCCGGGAAATGCTTTGAAGATCGACCTTGCATCCACCCCCGGCATTACCGGGCAGGATGTGCTATGGGCCAGAGGGCTACCGGGTAAGGATGCCCCCGAGAGCGCAGGACAGCTGATGGCCCGGCGCATACTATATTATATATAAGGAGGAAACCCTATGACTGTGGGTTTTGCCCTGTGCGGCTCATTTTGTACCTATCACAAGGTGTTTCCCATTATGGAACAGCTAAGTAAGGACTATGACCTGATCCCCATTTTCTCCCACTGCGCCTATACCACCTCTTCCCGTTTCGGCACAGCCCAGGAGCATATCCGCCGGGCAAGCGAGATTTGCGGCAAAGCCCCCATCTGCTCCATTGAGGAAGCAGAACCCATCGGCCCGAAAAAGCTTTTAGACGCCCTCATCATCGCCCCCTGCACCGGCAACACCCTGGCCAAACTCGCCCACGGCATTGCCGATGGCCCGGTGACCATGGCGGCCAAAAGCCACCTGCGAAACGGCCGCCCGGTATTGGTTGCGGTATCTACCAACGATGCTCTTTCTGCCGCTGCGGAAAACATCGGCAGGCTTCTTGCCCGAAAGCACTATTACTTCGTCCCCTTCGGGCAGGATGACCCGGAGAAAAAGCCAACATCCATGGTTGCCGATTTTACAAAAATACCCGATGCCCTTGCCCTTGCGCTGCAGGGCAAGCAGATTCAGCCGATTCTCATATAAGAATTTACAATTGACAATGGATAATTGACAATTATGGTGTCGGCATAGCCGACGGATTTAAATTCATTGCATAGCGATACCTCAATTGTCAACTGTCAACTGTAAATTATCAATTTAAAAAGCTGCCTGAGAAGTTCTCAGGCAGCTTTTATTACAGATTTTCTGCTTCCTCCAGCCAGATGCGGCCGGCAGCATCGCTAGGCATGCGCCAGTCGCCCCGGGGACTGAGGCACACAGAGCCAACCTTCACACCGTCGGGCATACAGTTGCGCTTGAACTGCTGGGTAAAGAACCGGCGGTAAAATACCTTCAGCCACTTCTTTACCGTTTCCCCGGTATACTCGCCGGCAAAAGCCCGGCAAGCCAAGGTATAGATCTTTTCCGGCTTATAGCCGTAACGCAGAATGTAATACAAGAAGAAATCGTGGAGGGCATAAGGGCCGACGATATCTTCGGTCTGCTGGCTGATCTTGCCGCTTTCATCCGGAGGCAGCAGTTCAGGTGAAATGGGGGTATCTACAATATCCAGCAACACCTGTTTAGCATCCTGAAACTCCGGCTGCTCTGCGATCACGCCGATCATAGGGCCAATGAGGGTCTTGGGCACAGATCCGTTGACACCGTACATGCTCATATGGTCGCCATTGTAGGTACACCAGCCCAAAGCCAGTTCGCTCAAATCACCTGTACCCACCACGATGCCATTTACCACGCTGGCGTAGTCCATAAGGATCTGGGTGCGTTCCCGGGCCTGGGAATTTTCATAAGTGCCGTTATGCACTGCCGGGTTATGACCGATATCCCGGAAATGGGTAGTCACCGCATCCCGGATGTTGATTTCCTTTTGGGTGATGCCCAGAGCATCCATCAGAGCCAGGGAATTATTGTAGGTGCGGTCAGACGTACCGAAGCAAGGCATAGTCACGCCGTACACGTCGCTGGCCGGTCTGCCCAGCTGCCGCATAGCCTCCACCGCCACCAAAAGCGCCAAGGTGGAATCCAAGCCGCCGGAAACACCGATCACCGCATTCGCGCCCACCACCCGCAGCCGCTGAGCAAGGCCCGCCGCCTGGATCTGGAAGATAGACATACACCGCTCCTGCCGATCATCCGGCACAAAGGGAAACTTCTCAATGGCATACAAGCTGCCGTCAGAGCGCAAGGGGTTGGGATTGCATTCCACATAACGCATAGGCTCAACAGCTGCGTAAATGGAAATGGCATCCCGGACGCTTTTATTATGCCGCCGCTTAGCCCGGATCTTACCCAAGTCCACATCCTGCACCAGCATATAGTCCGTTTCAATGAGCTTTTTATTTTCGGCGATCAGCGTACCGTTTTCCGCGATCATACTATGGCCGGAGAACACCAGGTCGGAGGTAGACTCGGTATAACCGGAGGAGCAGTAAGCATACACGCAGCCGCAAGTACCGGACTGGTGCTGCACCAAAGCTCTGCGCTTTGCCCGCTTGCCTACCGTTTCATTGGAGGCAGACAGATTCACGATCACTTCTGCGCCGTTTAAGGACATCAAAGTAGAGGGTGCCATGGGAGACCACAGATCTTCGCAGATCTCCACGCCCATCACTGTGCCGTCACCTAAGGTAAACAGCAGGTTGCGGCCTACCTTCACGTTAAACTCCCCATCCAGACCCAAAGCCTTGGCGCTCACCTTATCCAAAGGCAGATCCTGAGAGGAAGAAAACCAGCGGCGCTCGTAAAACTCGCTGTAGTTAGGCAGGTAGGTCTTGGGAACTAAGCCCCACAGCATACCCCGGCTTACCACCGCAGCGCAGTTATACATCTGCCCCGCCAGCACAACAGGCAGACCCACCACCGCAGTCAAACCGGGATGACCGGCAGTGCAGGCCATAATTTCCTTCAGGCCTTCCATGGAATCGGCAAGAAGCGTTTCCTGGAAGAACAGGTCAGCGCAGGTATAGCCGGTCAGCGCCAGCTCCGGAAACACCACCAGGTCGCACCCGGCAGCGTCTGCCTTGGCAATATAATCGCAGATATCCAGTGTATTTTTCTTTACATCCGCCACACGCACCGCAGGCACGGCGCAGGCAAGGCGCATAAAATCAAACACTCGAATCCCTCCATTGTTCTTTGTTTACCTTTAATATACCACGTTTTGCAAAAAATGCAACGAAAAAGGAAGGACATTGTCCTTCCTTTTACATTAGATATTAGCGAGCTTCTTCAGTTCAGGCACAAGGTCGGTCTGTTCCCAGGGCAGCTCCTCCACGCCGAAATGGCCTTCCATAGCGGTCTTACCGTAAATAGGGCGGCGCAGCTGCAGCTTGGAGATGATGCCGGCAGGGGTCAGATCGCACAGCTTGCGAAGATATGCGGTCATTTCCTCGTCGGCCACCTTGCCTGTGCCGTAGCTGTCCACCCGCACAGAAACAGGCTCAGCCACGCCGATGGCGTAAGCCAGCTGCACCTGTACCTGAGTAGCCAGGCCGGCCGCAACCAGATTCTTAGCCATATACCGGGCCATATAAGCGCCGGAGCGGTCTACCTTAGTGGGGTCTTTGCCGGAGAAAGCGCCGCCGCCGTGGGAGAAATAACCGCCATAAGTATCCACGATGATCTTACGGCCGGTCAGGCCGGTATCGCCGTTAGGGCCGCCGATCACAAAGTTGCCGGTGGGGTTAATGTGGATGTTAGCTACATTGTTAATGTCGAAGCCGTACTTGGCAAGGACTGGGGCAATAACGCCCTCCCGGATGTAACGGCGCAGCTCGCCCATTTCAAAATCCGCGCTGTGCATAATGGACACCACCACCGTATCGATACCCAGCACGTTGCCATTTTCGTCAAATTCCACACTCACCTGGGTCTTGCCGTCAGGCCGCAGCAGGTCGTTGCTCTCTACACACTGGGTCAGCCGATTGGCCAGCGCCCGGGAAAGGGCAACCGGCAGGGGCATCAGCTCGGGAGTGTGGGTGCAAGCGCCGCCGAACATCATACCCTGGTCGCCTGCGCCGCCCACTTCGTCGTTGGTACCCAACGCGATATCCGCGGACTGGGTGTGAATCTTACACAGAATTTCAACACTATCAGCATCAAAGCCGTCGCCGGGGTGGGTATAGCCGATTTTCTCAATAACCTTACGGGCAACTGCCGGGTAATCCACCTGTGCCTTGGTAGTGATCTCACCGCAGATCAGGCAGAAATTGGTGGTGACCATGGTTTCGCAGGCCACACGGGAGCCGGGGTCTTGGGCAAGGCAGGCATCCAAAATGGCATCAGAAATGCAGTCAGCCACCTTATCGGGATGACCGCAGGTAACACATTCAGAAGTAAATAATCTTTTTTCCATAATATTCTATCCTTTCGTAAAATGAAAAAACCGCACATCGGATTCGATGTGCGTATCTATCGAATCCTCATCTGTCGTTTGCCGCCGGATTTGGCACCTTACAGGGAAAACTGACGTCTTCCGCAGGTTGCCGGGTTTCATCGGGCCGTTCCCTCCACCACTCTTGATAAGGCTTGTATGCAGTTCGACAATATTTTATCGAAATTTCGGCGTTTGTCAAGTAATTCTCTTTATTTTTTCAGAAAAATATGTTTACAATTAAGCTATAGACTTTACAGGAAAAAGCTGGTATGATAATACCACTTTATTTAGGAGCTGATTTACTTGAAGAATTTACGCAGCCGTTTTGAGCGGTTCTGCTATCAAAACCGGCATATTGGCATACCCAACCTGATGCTCTATGTAGTCATCGGCTGCGGTGTTGTTACCGCCCTGAGTTTAGCCGGTTTTCCCCAGATCTACAGTCTTTTGCTGTTTGACCGGGAGGCCATTTTACAAGGGCAGGTTTGGCGGCTGTTTTCCTGGGTATTCACCGCAAGCGGCGGCAACATCCTCACCACCCTGATTATGCTTTACTGCTACTATATCCTGGGTAAAACTCTGGAAAACACCTGGGGCAGCCTGAAATTCAACCTCTATTACCTGTCCGGCATTGTGCTGATGGATGCTTTCATCTTGATTTTTGGCGGCATGGAGGTTTTGGACACCACCAATAATGTGCTCTATACGCCCCAATATTTTGCTGGGTATTATGCCGTCTATATGACCCTATTCCTGAATCTGAGCTTAGTACTGTGCTATGCCACCATCTATTCCCAGGCCACTTTCCTGCTGCTGTATATCATCCCCATCAAGGCCTGGCTGCTGGCTCTGTTCTATCTGGGCTTTGTGATTTTTGAAGTGGTGACTATGTGCACCCCGGTAATGATGTTCCCCCATTGCCTGTTCCCCTTGGTTGCCTTTGCCAATTATTTCCTGTTCTTCGGCAAAGATGTGCTGAATCTGATCCCCAGCCTACCGGCAAAACGGAAAAAACAGACCGTGCACATCCACGTCCGCAAGGAAGAAAGCAGCAAAGCACAAGGCTACACCCACCGGTGTACCATTTGCGGCAGAACCGACGTAAGCAATCCGGAGCTGGAATTCCGCTATTGCTCCCGGTGTAACGGCTACTTCTGCTACTGCGAAGACCACATTAATAATCATACTCATGTAGAATAAAAGCTGCGCCTGACCGATGGTCAGGCGCAATTTTTATACTCTTTCGTATACGCACATTTGGTAGCCAATGCCGTTTTCCTCGCCGGACTGCAAAATCTCCATCAGTTTCCAGTTGGGATCTTCATCCAAATTGGGGAAATAGGTGTCCGATTCCGGGCAAGCGGTGAGCTTGGTTATATAGGCCTTATTACACATCGGCAGCATCTGCCGATACACACTGCCGCCGCCAATAACCATCACTCTTTCATGATTTTCCGTTAACTTCTTCGCTTCCTCCGGACTGTGGCACAGCATAAAGCCCTCAGGGGCGTTTTCCCCCCGGGAAAGCATTACGTTGACCCGTCCGGGCAAAGGCTTTTGACCGGGAAAATCCGCCACCGTCCGGCGGCCCGCGATCACCGTGGCGCCACGGGTGGTCTCCCGAAAGAATTTCCGGTCTGCAGAAAGGGCAACCGGCTGAGTGCCGTCCTTGCCGATGCCCCAGTCAGAATATACTGCAACGATCAGTTCCATAACAAACCTCAAATCGCCATAGGGATATCAAAATCAAAGGGATGATACTGATAGTTTTCCACCTGGAAGCTATCCTTGGTAAACTGATAAAAATCGGTGATCGTAGGATCTAAAGTCACCTTGGGAGCAGGCAGACCTTCCTTTTCCAGCATAGCCTTGACAGCCGGGATATGCCGGTCATAAATGTGGCAGTCAGCGATCACGTGTACCAATTCGCCGGCCTTCAGACCTGCCACCTGGGCCATCATCATAGTCAGCATGGCATACTGGCACACGTTCCAGTTGTTGGCGGTAAGCATATCCTGGCTGCGCTGATTTAAGATGGCGTTGAGGGTATCGCCGGTGACGTTAAAGGTCATAGAATAAGCGCAGGGATAAAGATTCATCTCGTGCAGATCCTGGAAATTATAAATGTTGGTCATGATCCGCCGGGAAGCAGGGTTATTCTTCAGGTCGTAGATCACCCGATCCACCTGATCAAACTCGCCTTCTTTATACTGATGCTTAATACCCAGCTGGTAGCCGTAGGCCTTGCCGATGGTGCCGTCTTCCCCGGCCCACTCGTCCCACACGTGGCTGCCCAGGTCGCAAATACGGTTGGACTTCTTCTGCCAGATCCACAGCAGCTCATCTAAGCAGCTTTTCCAGTAAGTCCGCCGCAGGGTCATAATGGGAAACTCCTCCTGCAGATTGTAACGGTTGACCACGCCGAACTTCTTAACGGTGTGGGCAGGTGTGCCGTCTTCCCAGTGGGGACGCACCTGCAGATCGGTATCATAAAAACCGTTTTCCAGAATATCCAGGCACGTCTGCCGGTAAAGTTCGTCTGCTCTGCTCATAGGAAAAACCCTCTTTCTTTTGTTTTTGACCATTATAGCCAATTTCCGATAGTTTTGCAATAGCAAAGGAAGTTGTTGTAAATGGGAAATTTCAGGCGCTAAGCAAATTCGTATCGCACCCAAGGCTCCCTCTGGCGAGGGAGCCTTGGGTGCGGTGCGTAACTGTTAGACAAATTGGGATTAGGCTTAACTGAACTGCTCCTTGTTTTTCACTACAAAGTTATAATTCAACTCATTTAGGTCATCTTCATAAGCGAAGAACGCATCATCACATTCCTTAAGAATCTCATCAAGTTCATCGCTTTCCAGTTCATCCAACATCTCTTGACGCTCATCTCTGTCAATAGGAATATCACAACCGAAAGCATCGATTGCCTTTTGACAGATGGTGGCAGTTGTGCTTGCACCAATTGCAGCAAACGCACCTACCAGTTCATTGGAGAAATCACCGCTGGAATTATAGAAAAACTGAGAAAAGCCTCCGTTGTTTACTTCCATTTCAAGAGTCTGTGTAATGTAGAAAATACGCTCAGCATCGCTTAAAACAGACATATTCTCGCCACACTGCGTTTTTTCATTAAGATGCTCTGTCATTGCAATAACAAAATCATTCGTGTCCGTTAAGTTCCAAATGTGTTCTATGCTAGTATCTCCTTGCGTGTCATTTATAGTGGGATTATCTGTTGTAGTGGGTTTATCTGTTGCTTGCTTTTTACTACAACCGACTAAGCACAATATCAAAACGAATATCAATACAAATAAAATAATCGTCCTCATACAATCGAACTCCTCCATCAAATTCAAGTTTGTCGCGTTGGCACTTACGGCGCCCAAGGCTCCCTTGTGTAAAGGGAGCTGTCAAAAATCTTCTGATTTTTGACTGAGGGATTGTTACCGCAGTGCGATTTCGCCGAAACCTTGTCATAGAATGCGTGCCTACTGCACAATCCCTCCGTCACGGCTTCACCGTGCCACGGCAGATTGTCAAGCAAGTGCAACGCTTTCGGCCAAAATTTCAGCTGGAGTTTTCCAGCCAAGACATTTTCTAGGACGGTTATTGATGAGATCTTCGACAAACTGAATATCTTCATCGGTAACTGTCCTGAAATCAAAACCTTTCGGAAAGAAGAAACGGATAATATCATTCGTATTCTCATTTGTTCCCCGTTGCCACGGTTTATGTGGTTCAGCAAAGTAGACAAGCGTGTGTAGGTGCTCTTCTAACTTTCGGAACTCAGAAAATTCGGAACCGTTATCTAAACTAACACTTTTAACCGGTAAACCATGTAACAGCTTTTCAATAACAGTTCTGGTATCTGCAGCAGACCTTTTTGCCAGCAGACCAATCCGTAAATAACGACTTTTGCGGTCAACCAGAGAAACAAGCAAGCCCTTGCCTACACCACCATATACGGTATCTCCCTCCCAATCGACAATTCTGATTCGGTTACAAATCTCTACCGGCCACTCGGGAATAATGCGGTCAGGTTGGATGCTGTTATAGCAGGAATTGCGAGGCAGCATAAACTTTCCACGCCGCCTAAGGTGCTGTTTTACAGTGATTCCCTCAAATCTTCCTAACTTTATGTATCGGTAAATAGTTGATACACAAAGAGATTTTAATTTAGGGTGATCCTCATTCCATCTGTTGGCAATTTCTTCTGGTGTCCAAAATACTTGCAGATTATTGACGATATACTCCCATTGCGCTGTGCCCGGCTTTAGTGCGGCTCGCACCTGTTCCCGGCGACGGCGAGTGTAGAGATTCTGAGCTCGCCAATGATTGTACCAGTATTTATTATCCGGTTTGCTGTGAGGTTTGTATTTTGCTTTGTTTCGGTTAACCTCGCGGCTGATGGTAGAAGGACTGCGTTCGAGAATAGCTGCAATTTTTCTGAAAGAATAGCCTTCGGATAAAAGTTGTTGTAGATATTTTCTTTCTGCTAGTGTAAAATGTGTATAGGACAATATGCTTACCTCCGTGTAGTTTGTTTGTGTGACAACTACATTTTACACTAAGGTTTGCATATTGTCTTATTTTATTTTGGGTGTTGCACTTCGTATTGTAACCTGCCCACCTCCCTTTACACAAGGGAGGCTTTTGTGCGGTACGTAACTGTTAGACAAATTGGAATTTGTCAATCCTAAATTTAATTCACATCCAAGTAAAAATATATGTCTGCCTTTCCCTCTTGCTTTGTGCCGTTATACACATGGGTATTTAATCCACCAATTACAAAGCCGCACTTGATATAGAACTGGCAGGCACCGAGGTTATTGTCCTGCCCTTGCGTGTAAAGACCGTTGTAGTTTTGCTCCGAAGCAATTTCTTTTGACTTCTCAATCAACAATTCACCAATATGCTGCCCACGATATTCCTTATTGACCTTCAAATCATAAAGATACATATATTTGTTCCAGCTATGACAAAGAATGGCAAGTCCGATGCATTTGCCGCCGTCGTAAGCACCGACAAAAATATGGTTCTCGGCAAGTTCGTCATAATTGTAGTTTTCGTCTGGAAAGCACATTTCTGCGACCGCGTCGAATTTCTCGGTCGTATAGGCCCACTTACCATCTGCGTAAGTCGGAATCATTCGTCCGAACAGAGCGAACGGCTCGTTGGGAATGTTAATGTCTGGTTCGTGGGATTTGTCTATTGTTTTGATTATGATTCTTTGATTCAACATAAATCACCTCGTCAAATTCAAGTTTGTTCAACTGCTTTGCAGTAACGATACTGATCCATTTTTTCTATTTTATCACACAACCAGAATATATACAAGCGCAGCGGCTGCATTCTGCATTGAAAAAGGCAAGCGAAAATCCGCTCATCATCTGCGTATAACAATTTGTTATACGGAAGAGATACACCTTACCTTCATTTCACTAGTTGAATAAGTATTCAACTAGTTATGTAAACCAGGAATGTGATACGCGGCATCTTGCACTCTAAATTCTGCATTCTGCATTCTGCATTGAAAAAGGCAAGCGAAAATCCGCTCATCATCTGCGTATAACAATTTGTTATACGGAAGCAAAACCGCACAGACCCGACCTTACAGTGTCCACTAAAAAGTGGACACTGTAAATATTCTGCAACCGGCACATTGTC
>JAZSPA010000033.1:0-19356 GCA_045537165.1 Faecousia sp. | reverse complement strand
GGTTCCTCACGCGTTACTCACCCGTTCGCCACTAAGTTATCTCCCGAAAGAAATAACCCCGTTCGACTTGCATGTGTTAGGCACGCCGCCAGCGTTCGTCCTGAGCCAGGATCAAACTCTCAAAAAATTGTATCTTAAAGCTTAAAGCTCTAAAATCAATGTTTTGAATAATTTGCTTCTAGCAATCTTACTCAAGAATTTTCGTTGGCTGTTATTCGTTCTTAAAACGCTTAAAACAATCCATTTTAATTGTCCAAGGTGTTCATTTCGTCTTTGCGTTATTCAATTTACAAGGTACATTTACTTTCCGCTGAGCGGTTAGCTTGCTTATACTATCACATGCGACTTTTCTTGTCAAGAACTTTTTTCTATTTTTTCTTCTTTTTTTCACAAAAAAGCAAAGAACTGACAAAGGGTACAATACCCCACAGAATGACAGCCACCAAAAGCAACAAAATCACCGGAATTCCAGGAGTAAACAACAATAAAACAGCCGCTACAAGGCCTGCGGCAACCGCGCCGTATCTGCCCCAACCGGGATGCACCCCTTCCGCCAAATGCGCCATTGCGCTGATCAATAAGCTGAACAGACCGTAGCAGCCTATTGTAGCAGCCACAGATATAAAAGCTTCCAGCCGTTCTGCGATCCCCAGAACACTTACACTTTTTCCCGCTTCATAAAAAGGCCACACCGCATCTACTGCCACCTGACGGGAAAGTCCACCGATTGTCCACAGACTCAATATAACGAACAATACTCCCGCCCAAAGCACCGCGCTATGCAAAACCGGCTTTGTTTCCCTGGGAATGAACTGGATCACCGCAGGCAGCAGTAATACCAGCAGTGCCTCCGCTCCCGGCGCATCATACTCAGGTCGCAGAAAATCTATTTGCAGATTCCGACTCCCGAACACAAGCAATACCCCATACAAACCGGCAATAAACCAAAACAGCACCCCACCTACTCTGGATGCGCCATGCGCCCCTCGGTAGGCTGAAAGGACAGCAAGGGCTAGTAACGTCAAGGGAACAACAGGAAAATCTCTGCCGGTGGGCCACACATCCTGACTCCAGTCTGCCAAAAACGCCAGCAGCACTCCCAAGAACAAAAACTGCACCACGCAAAGTACCCGGCTGGAATTTTGTATTTGTAAACCTGTTACCAATCTGCAAAGAACGCCTGTGATCACTGCCGCCACAGTAAGTCCCAGCCAATCGAATTTACCGGCCAACAGCGCAAAGGGTGCGCTCATAGCAACAATCAGCCACGCCGCCAAAGTTCCGGCCTCAACCTTCTTCTGAAACAAGACGCAATCTCTCCTCATCCACAATAAGATGGGGAACGCTCCCCTTCCCCGTCCGGTACTCCTGCAAAGTCACATTTTCTCTCTTAACACGCAGATACTCCGCTGCTTTTTCTAAATCCATCTGTTCCTGCACAAAACAAACCTTGCAGGCAGGCCGCAAAATTTGGGTAAGCTCCTGCAAGAAAGGCAGAGCATCGGGATGAAGCAGCAAAAAGTCCGCAGTATCCAAAAACACCTCTCCGGCGGTAGTACTTTTCAGATCTGCAAAGGCCGCCGCCACCGTTTCACCCTTGCCCATATCTCCGGTATCGGTCTGTATCTTTACAACACCATTCTCGTAATCCACACGGATCAGCTCCACCGGCTGCAAGGCAGCCACGTCACTACCATGAAAAGGCATATACCCCAACGCCGCCACCAGCACCACCGCCCCAACGTAAAACAGCCATTTCTTCATTTTTGATTTCTCCTGTCCTTGGTATTCAGCATCCCAGGCCGCATTTTATCCTTATTCAACCGATTCCGCAAAACGTTAGTTGCCCTAAGGTAATTTTCACCCAAGCTATCCAAACCGGACAAATGGATCAGCAATACGATCAAACCCGCTGCTACACCAAACAGGCCTGCCAGAGCCCCCAAAATCGCCAGCACGAACCGCCACACCCGGATTGCCTCCGCAAAGTCCCGATTGGGCTGCACAAAGCCGCAGATACCGGCAATACTTACCGCAATCAGCGCCGCTGGGGAAATAATCTTGGCTTCCACTGCCGCAGTACCCACCACGATACCGCCGATAATAGACACACTTTGCCCGATGGCCTGGGGCAAATGCACACCGGATTCCTGCAAAAGCTCAAATGCAATCAAAAGTCCCAGCACTTCTACCGCTGTGGAAAAGGGCACTGATTGCTTGCTTTCAATTATGGAACGAAGCAATTCCAGCGGAATCATTTCCTGATGAAAGATAGCCATAGCGATATAAATGCCCGGCAGCAGCAAACTCAACAGCATCGCTCCATAGCGCAGCACCCGGATACAGGACGCAGAAATAAAATCAATGCTCCTGTCCTCCGGGCTTTCCATAAAATAACCCACATCCACCGGCGCCAGATAGCCCAAAGGCAAGCCATCCACCAAAAGCCCTACCCGACCTTCCAATATACCCTGGCAAAACCGGTCAGTGCGCTCTGTGTATTGCAGCAGCGGGAAAGCGGTGGCTCTTGAACCGGTTACGTATTCCTGCACCGCCGCTGGGCTGATCAGACCGTCAATATCAATTTCGTCCAGCCGCTTTTTCATCCGCTCCACCAGCTCCGGGTCAGTAATGCCTTTTAGCGAAACTACCGTCACATTGGTCAGGCTGCGGCGGCCAACCACCGTTTCATACAGCCGCAGATCTGCCGAGCGCAAATGTCTTCTGATCAAACTGGTGTTGGAACGCACCGTTTCCACAAAGGCATCCTTTGGGCCTTTGACGGTATTTTCCACCTCCGGGGCAGAAAGTCCCCGTTTTTCGCCAGTTTTAACTTCAAAAGCGATTGCCCCTGCGCTCTCAAAGAGCACCACGCAAAAGCCGTTCACCAGCCGCATAGCCGCAGTGTCCAGGTCTTTGCATTCTCCGGCAACGGCATTATATACATTACTGTAAAGGGCTTGCTCATACAGCTGACCCATGGTATCTGCCTGCAACCCCTCCATAATGGGCTGAAACACGTATTCTGAAATATCTGCGCCGGACACCAACCCGTCAATAGAATAAGCATACACAGTATGTCCACTGCAGATAATCACTCTGCGGTTAAAGTCCCCCGCGCCCTCAAAGATAGCGCTGATATTTTCATCCGTCAGTTCCCCGGGATACATAGGCTTGGGTCTTGGAGTAGGTCCTTCCATTTGCTTCACCTCCCGGATAGCGTTCCCCAAAAGAGTAAAAATATGTAAGCTTGATATGTGACAAAAAGTCTGTTATGATATGATGAGATGAATTTTGGAGGTTTCCCATATGAAAAAGTGGTTATGGCTCTTACTTGGGCTTTCTCCGTTTTTATACGGATATTTAATGTTATTGAGTGTATCTTATGTATTTCCCACAGGCACGCTGCTCATAACCCTCCCGCTATGCTCACTGCTGTTTTTCATCATTTGGGGCATGCAGGCAAACCTGTGCAAAAAAGCCATAAGCAAGACCGGTAGGGCTATCGCCCTGATGCACATTCCTGCCGCGGCAGTTCTGCTGATCCTTCTTGTGGAAGATGTGATCTTAAACACCTACTGGACCGGCACGCTGGCAACTGTGCTGCATTGTTTCTTCTTCCCTGCTGCCCCTATCATGATGTTCATCGGCTTAGGCAGCAGTGACTTCGTTTCTTACTGTGTCACGGCGCTTATGATGGTATGCTGCGCCTATATGGGCTGCAGTATGATCCGTAAAATAGTTTGATCAGGAGGCTACCCATGTCCCACACTATTGCCGCAGTATCCACAGGCAATCAAGTTTCTGCCATTGGAATTCTGCGTTTAACCGGCACAGACTGTGCCGAAATTGCCGGGAAGGTATTTACCCCGGATAACGGTCTGCCCCTCAGGGATGCACCCAACAGAAAATTGATTTTGGGTAATCTGCAGGATTCCCAGGGCCGCGTTATCGACCGGTGCATGGCCGTGTATACCCGCGCACCCCACACCTATACCGGGGAGGACACGGTGGAATTTCACTGCCACGGCTCTCCCGCTGTGCTCTCTGCCGGTTTGGACGCTCTGTTCCGCGCCGGCGCGCTGCCTGCAAAGCGGGGCGAATTTACCAAACGGGCATTCTTAAACGGCCAATTAGATCTGACCCAGGCAGAAGCAGTCATTGACCTGATTGAAGCGGACACCGCCGATGCCGCTGCCAATGCAGCCGGTCAGGTAGGCGGCATTCTGCAAAAGAAATTAAATCCCATTTATAATGATCTTACCGATCTTTGCAGCCATTTCCACGCCGTGCTGGATTACCCCGACGAGGATATTGACGATTTCCGTTTGGCAGATTATTCTGCCACCCTTCGCAAAAACGCCAAAGATCTGTACGCATTGCTGCAAACCTACGGTCAAGGACGGATCTTACGCCAGGGCGTAGCTGCTGCCATCGTAGGCAAGCCCAACGTCGGTAAGTCAAGCTTACTAAATGCTTTGGCAGGCTACCAGCGAGTGATCGTCACCGAGATCGCCGGCACTACCCGTGATACTGTGGAAGAAACAGTAATGGTAGGTTCTACCCGCCTGCGGCTCATCGACACCGCTGGCATTCACGAAACCCAGGATCAGATCGAAGCTATGGGTGTGGAACGCTCCCGCAAGGCTGTGGAAGACGCCGACCTGGTGATCTTCGTGTGCGACGGCTCTGAAGCCTTGACCGAGGAAGATCGCAAGGTCATCGACCTGTGCCTGGATGCGCCCAACGCAATTGCGCTTATTAACAAAACCGACTTGAGGAACAAAGTTGCTCCCGCAGAGCTGCCCTTTGTCCACGTGATCCCCATTTGCGCGCAAAACGGCCAAGGCCTTGACCTGTTTGCCGATACGGTGGACCAGCTGTTTGCATCCGACATGCCCTGTGATGGCTCTATCCTGACAAACCCCCGGCAATTTGACGCCGTACGCAGAAGCTACGAAGCTATGCTGCGGGTGCTGCAGGCTATGCAGCTTTGTCACACCCCGGATGCAGTGCTGACCGACATTGAATGCGCTATGGAAGCCATGGGCGAAGTCACCGGCGCAACGGTGCGGGAGGATATTACTGCCCGGATCTTTGAACGTTTTTGCGTAGGAAAGTGAAAAACTATGATCTATTTGGATAACTCCGCTACGACAAAGCCCTGTGCGGAGGCAATTACGGCTGTAACAGAAGCTATGACAGAAAGCTGGGGAAACCCCAGCGCCCTATATAACTTCGGTTTGGAAACGAATCGGGCTTTGCAGCTCGCCCGGCGGCAGGTTGCCGCTGCGCTGGGCGCAGAGCCTGACCGGATATTTTTCACCTCCGGCGGTACGGAGGCAGACAACTGGGCCATTTTCGGCACAGTAAAACGTTTCGGCAGGCGGGGTAAGCATATTGTTACCACCGCTATAGAGCATCATGCAATATTAAACTGCATGAAGCAGCTGGAAGCCCAAGGCTATGAAGTGACCTACCTGGAGCCGGACAACCTGGGCAATATCACTTTAGATCAGTTAAAGGCCGCCATCCGGAAGGATACTATTTTGGTATCTGTCATGATGGTCAACAACGAGACCGGCGCAGTAATGCCCATCTCCCAAATGGCCAAGCTGACCCACCGCTGCAATCCCGACACGGTATTCCACACCGATGCGGTACAAGGCTTTTTGAAGCTGCCCTTCCAGGCCAAGACCCTGGGCGCAGACCTGATTACGATTTCTTCCCATAAGATCCACGGGCCAAAAGGTGCAGGCGCATTGTATATTGCGCCCCGGCTCAAGTCCTTCCCTGCCCTGCTTCTGGGCGGCGGACAGGAAAGCGCCCTACGCAGCGGTACGGAGGCGATGCCTGCTATTTTGGGCTTTGCCGCAGCTTGCAAAGCGGTGAACGCCACCGCTGCCGTAGATAATGCCCGGGAAAAAGAATTGCTGGAGCATTTGATCTCTGAGTTATGTAAACTTGATGGAGTAAAAATCAATGGTGCGCATAATGCGCCCCACATCTTAAATCTCTCCATCCCCGGTGTGCCCACCCAAAACTCCATTAACCTGCTGCAAGATCGGGGCATTTGCGTTTCCGCAGGCTCTGCCTGCGCCAAAGGACACCGCAGCCACACCCTTACAGCTATGAAGCTGCCCCCGGAAGTAATGGACAGTTCTTTCCGGGTTTCCCTAAGTAGGGAGACCACCAAAGAAGAGATCTATGCCTTTATAGAGGGCATCCAGTCAATTCTAAATTGGAAAAACCCATAAAAAATCGCTCTGGTGTTGGCCAGAGCGATTTTGATTAATATTAGTATGCTATGCCCCAAAGGACCATCTTTTTGGCGGGTTTGCCGCAGATGGGGCAAACATCGCCCAAGCTCTCCTGGGCAAAGGGGATGCAGCGGGAGGACATACCGGCCTTTTCCTTCATAGCCAGCTCGCACTCCAGATCACCGCACCACATAGTCTTGATAAAACCGCCGTTTGCTTCCTGCAGCTTCTTGGCTTCTTCCAGGCTGTGAGCTTCGTAAATATGATCGGTCAGGTTCTTCTTGGCCTTCTCGAACATACCCTGATGCACCAGTTCCAGCTGCTGGGCTACTGCAGTTTCCAAGTCAGCCAAATTCGCCACAGTCTTCTCACCATCATTACGGCGCACCAGCACGCACTGACCGTTTTCCAGATCACGAGGGCCACACTCTACACGCAGAGGCACACCCTTCATTTCGTATTCAGCGCACTTCCAGCCCATGGAATTATCAGAATCATCCATCTTTACCCGGAAACCAGCATTGACAAGGCGACTCTTCAGCTCGCTTGCTGCTTCCAGAACGCCCGGCTTATGCTGGGCGATGGGCAGCACTACCACCTGAATAGGGGCAACCTTGGGAGGCAGTACCAGACCGTTGTTATCGCCGTGGGTCATAATAATGCCGCCGATGAGTCTGGTGGATACGCCCCAGGAGGTTTCGTGGGGATTGGTCTTCTGATTGTTCTTATCGGTAAACTCAATGTTAAATGCCTTAGCGAAGCCGTCGCCAAAGTAATGAGAAGTACCGGCCTGCAGAGCCTTACGGTCGTGCATCATACACTCAATGGTATAAGTAGCCTCTGCGCCGTTGAACTTTTCCTTATCGGTTTTCTGTCCGCGGGTCACAGGCATAGCCAGCACATTTTCACAGAAGTCAGCATACACATTCAGCATCTGCTCAGTAAAGTCCTTCGCTTCCTCAGCAGTTGCGTGAATGGTATGGCCCTCCTGCCACAAAAATTCTCTGTGACGCAGGAAAGGACGGCTGGTCTTTTCCCAGCGCAGCACGCTGCACCACTGATTATACTTCATAGGCAGATCTCTGTGAGACTGCAGCACATTGGCAAAATGCTCGCAGAACAATGTTTCAGAAGTAGGCCGGATGGCATAGCGCTCCTCCAGCTCGTCCATACCGCCGTGGGTGACCCAGGCGCACTCAGGGGCGAAGCCCTCCACATGATCCTTTTCCTTCTGCAGCAGGCTTTCGGGAATCAGCATGGGCATATAAACGTTTTCCACGCCTACCTTCTTAAACTCCCGGTCCATAATATGCTGAATGTTCTCCCAAATGGCATAACCGTAGGGACGGTAAATAAACACGCCCTTAATGGAAGAATAGTCGATCAGCTGCGCTTTTTTGCACACATCGGTGAACCACTGGGCGAAGTCCACTTCCATATCTGTAATTTGCTCTACCTTTTTATCCTTGGCCATAGTTTTCATCCTCTCCAATAGCCTTATTCATACACTATATTCTATCACACCTGTCAAGACCCTGCATAGAATGAACTGTATCTTTTGGAGCATTCCCCGGGAGGGATCTTATGACTCAGGTCACATTGCTGTTAGAACCCACCGTTATGGCTTTTTATTCCCATATCGCCAAGCAAAATAATCTACCCCTGGAGCAAGTATTGTCCGATGCGCTTTTTAAGCTGGCGGGGGAACTATCCCTTTCCGCCTTAAAAAGAAAAGAATAAAACTTGTATTTCCCCCCGAAATTTGTTATACTCGAAATAACAAATTTCAGGGGGTATTTCCATGAAATCCATCCGACAGATATATAAAATCGGCAAAGGCCCTTCTTCCTCCCATACCATGGGTCCGGCCAGCGCCGCAGAACATTTTAAAGCTGAATACCCGCAGGCAGACAGCTTCCGGGTGATTCTCTACGGTTCTCTTAGTAAAACCGGCGTAGGCCACGGTACAGACCGGGTAATCCGTCAGGTGCTCTCTCCCCTACCGGCAGACATTATTTTTTCCAAAGAGGTTTTGGAAAACGCCCATCCCAACACCTTAGACCTGATTGCTTTTAAGGATGGTCAGGAGTTGGGCAAACTGCGGGTAGAATCTATCGGCGGCGGTGATATCCGTGTACCCGGGCAAACCCTGCTGGATCCTCCTGAGGTATACCCGGAAAATTCCTTCGCTGAGATCGCCGATTTTTGCAAATGGCGCTATATCCACAAGCTCAGCGACTATGTGGAACTGAACGAAGGCGAAGAGATCTGGGATTTCTTAAGGGAAGTTTGGCAGACTATGAAGCAGTCCATCGCCGACGGTCTTTCCGCCACAGGTGTGCTGCCCGGCGGTCTGAATGTTCAGCGCAAAGCCAAATACTTATTGGAGCAGCATCCGGAAGAAGATGTGCCGGCTTTGCGGGAATTCCAGTACATCGCCGCCTATGCTTATGCTGTTGCAGAACAAAATGCGGATAACGGCACGGTTGTCACCGCTCCCACCTGCGGTGCCTGCGGTGTACTGCCGGCAGTGCTGAAATACGCCCAGGATACCAGGGGCTATACCGACGAGCAGATCCTTCGGGGTTTGGCCGCTGCCGGTATCATCGGCACCCTGACCAAGCGCAACGCCTCCATTTCCGGCGCTGAATGCGGCTGTCAGGCCGAGATCGGCACAGCCTGCTCTATGGCGGCTGCTGCATTGGCAGAGCTTTACGGTCAGAATATGGATCAGGTGGAATACGCAGCCGAAGTGGCTATGGAGCATCACCTGGGCCTCACCTGCGATCCCATCTGCGGTCTGGTGCAGATCCCCTGCATTGTGCGCAACGCCGTTGCCGCAATGCGGGCTATGAATGCCTGCAATTTAAGCTATTTCCTCACCGGCTCCCGAAATATCAGCTACGATATGGTGTGCCGGGCTATGCACGAAACGGGCATCAACCTGAATCACCGTTTCCGGGAAACCAGCGAAGGCGGCCTGGCTAAAATCTACGCCCGCAAAAAATAAAACAACGCCGGTGGTCAAGCATGCTTGACCACCGGCTTAATTTATAGTTTCGCTTTATTATGTGGCGATTTTCCTGGCAGGCAAACCCGGGGCATGAATGCCAGGCAAACCTGGGATTACCAATTGGAGTTCCAGCGCTTCTGTGTCTCACCCGTACCTGCGTAAGAACCGGAAGTATCTGCCACGACCTCCTTAACGTTCTCCTTCTTGCGGGATGTCTTGATGCGCTTTTCCAGTTCTGCATAATATGCATCCGGATCCAGAGGCAGCTCGATTGCCTTATCCAGCCAGGAGGACATATGCATCGCATTGGAAAGGGTCAGGCCGTTAATACCCTCAGAACCATGAGCTACCAGAGGTTCACCGCGGAGGATCGCGCCGCCCCAAGCGTTGATAACGCCTACATGCTGCTCATTCTTACCGTCGGTCTCCACCTCAATACGGGTAGCCTTAGGCGCTGCAAAGGGGCTCTTGGCGGTACGGGTAAAATCGGGCTCAAGGGTATCCAGCTCATAAAGAACGAGGGATTCGTTCTCGGCAACCAGCTTACAGCCGTCCATCTGGATCTCAAAACGGTTAGAGCCGCAAGCATCACCGGTAGAGGTAACAAACACGCCGGTAGCGCCATCAGCATACTCTACATAAGCGGTAACATCGTCTTCAACCTCAATATCGTGCCACTTGCCGTATTGCAGCTTTGCGTGAACCTTTACAGGCATTCCGCAGATCCACTGCCACAAGTCCAGCTGATGGGGGCACTGATTCAGAAGAACGCCGCCGCCCTCGCCGGCCCAGGTAGCACGCCATGCGCCGGAATCATAGTAAACCTGGCTGCGATACCAGTTGGTGATGAGCCAGTTAGTACGACGAATACGACCATACTTGCCGGAAGCAACCAGTTCCTTCATCTTGCGATAGATATGATTGGTGCGCTGATTGAACATCATGCCGAACACCACCTCGGGATGCTGCTGAGCAACGGCATTCATTTCCTCAACCTGCTTTGTATAAACACCGGCAGGCTTTTCCACCATAACATGGATGCTGCGCTCCATGCAAGCGATGGCAAGACGGGTATGATCGTAGTGAGGCACAGCAACAAGACATGCATCGATCAAGCCGCTGTCCAGCATTTCCTCTGCGTCATAGAAGAAAGCCACATCAGCGCCTAGATTTTCCTTAGCCCAGTTTTCCCGTTCTTCCTTCAGATCTGCAACAGCAGTAAGTACGAAGTCAGGGCATTTGCCCTCCACCACGCGCTTTGCGTGGGCAGAGCCCATATTACCAATGCCGATAACGCCAAGTCTGATTTTCTTTTCCATGTTCATTCTCCTTATTCAAAACCTTTGGATTTCAGGTATGCATAGCTGCGCTTGAGGCACTCAAAGGGATCTTCACCGTTACAATTATCCTGCTCAACCAGCATATACTTAGTGCCGGCAGCCTCTGCGGTCTGGAAGATCCGGTCGAAATTAATATTGCCTTCGCCAACAACAGCGATCTTCTGCTTATAAGCGCAGTCCTTCAGGTGAATGCAAGGCACCCGACCCTTCAGCTTCTCTACCCACCAGGCAGGGTCGCCGCCGCCAACCTGGACCCAATAAGTATCCAGAGTGAAGCCCATCTCGGGAACAGCGTCTGCGATTGCGTCCAGGATCAGTCTACCGTCCTGCAGCTTAAATTCGTGATCATGGTTGTGGTACATAAAGATCTTGCCCTGTTCCTTCAGCGCCTTAGCCACCGGGCCGTAGGTGCTTGCGAAGGTCGCCACGGACTCGCCCTTTTCCTCATCAAACATATAAGCGCCCAAACCCACATGCTCACAGCCAAAAACATCGTGTTCCTTAGCTACCAGCACAGGATCCTCTGTCAATTTTGCAGGGGCGATATGGGTCAAAACACACTTCAGCCCGTTTTTGTCCAGCTGCTCCTTGAGCCACTGAGGCTCATAAGCGCAAGTGCCGGAAATTTGCACATATTCATAGCCAATATCCGCTACCTTCTTCAGAGATTCCGCAAAATCCTCCAAAGTTTTACACTCTCTGCGGATAGTATAAAATTGCGCGCCAATTCTCATATTAAATCAACTCCTTAAAAGCATTGCAAGCAGCATCGAAAGCCGCATCAGCGGAATCGTAGCTGATCTTACCGATTTGTGTGGCATTGTCTTCCTGCTCCAGGTCTTTAAGACCATCAAAAACAGTCAGGTGCGGTTCCATCGTAACAGCATCGCCGCCCTGCTCCATAAATGCCTTGATAATCTGCGGAATGTTGCCCATGCCCATACCGGCAGGCACAATGTAGCCATCTTCAGCAGCATCCTTAATGTGCATATACTTAATGCGATCCTTCAGCATATCCCAGGCTCGCAGCGTATCCTCACCGGCCTGAACAAAGTTTGCCGGGTCAAAAATACCCTTCAGCCGAGGCTCAGCCTGCAAAAGCTCCAAACAGCGGTCTGCGTTATCACCATAGATGCCCTTTTCATTCTCATGGCAAAGATCTATGCCGCTGCCCTCAGCCACATCAGCAAAAGCCTTCATGCGACGCAGCACCTCATCACGGTAAGCGCAGGGATCTTCGTCCTTGGGCATAAAGAAAGAAAACAGACGAATATTCTCAGCGCCCAGGATCTTTGCCAGCTCAATAACATGGCGAAGCTTATCCAGCTCCTGCTCCAGATTCGGCTCTTCGATGGGCGCCTTGCCCACGGGAGAACCGATGGTCCACACCTGCAAGCCGGCTGCATCCATCTTCTGCCTTACCTCCCGGGCTTTGTCCAGAGAAATCTCGGCAATGTTCTGCCCATCCACGCCCCGGATCTCCAAGCCCTGCAGGCCGTTGCGCTTCATCGCTACGATCTGCTCATCCACATTGGAACTGGCTTCATCTGCAAACGCATAAATACGCATAGCATAATCTCCTTTTATTTTGATGATATTATTATAAAATGTATAGAAATGAAATGGAATTGCATTTTTCAATATCTTATATTGCATAAATGAACATTTCGTGATATAATACGCCTGAGGTGAGCGTATATGGACTTCCCAATCAACTGTTATTATTCCCAAACCGAGCGTAGCGCGCCTTACACCGCGCATATGCACTCCCACGAGCAATACGAGATTTATTACCTGCTGGAAGGTATTGCCCAGTACTGCGTAGAGGGACGCCGCTATGATCTAACCCCCGGAGATATTGTCCTGATGCGCAAAGGCGAAGTGCATTTTGCCGAGGTGAATGGGCAGGAAACCTACCGGCGGATCGTAGTAAACTTTGATATACTTCCCAATCACATCTTTCACTCAGAAGATCTGCTTGCGCCCTTTCTTCAGCGGCCTGCCGGTAAATTTAACCACTACCCTTCCCATCTTTTCCCCGACAATCACTGGGAATTTTATCTCATGCAGATTCATGGACAAACGGATAATAACGCCCGTTTTTGCTACCTCATTCCCCTGCTATGTGAACTGCAGCGCCAATTTATTACCCTGCAGCACGCAGACCTTACCGCTAAAAAAGACCCTGCAGCTCCCATTATGAAATACATAAACACCCATTTGACCGAGCCCCTTTCCCTGGAGCTGCTTTCCCGTCAATTCTATACCAGCCAAACCCATCTGAACCGACTCTTCCGCAAATCCGCCGGCACCACTGTGTGGGAATATATCACCGTCAAGCGGCTGTTTATGGCAAAGGATCTGCTGGAAAAAGGCACACCTGCCACCGAAGTCTACTCAGATTGCGGTTTTGCAGACTATTCTACCTTCTTTCGTGCATACAAACGCCGTTTTGGTGTCGCCCCCAGCGCCCATAGTGTAAAGCAGCAAAATACGCCCCACTGAAGATCAGTGGGGCGTATTTAACGCACTTATACAATATATTCCAGCAATTGGTCTGCCGCCTTTACCAGATAAACAACAAACTCTTTCCGAAGCTGCGCAGGAATACGGCCGCCGCCCACTTCATAATTCAGAGGGCCTTCGTAACCGGCCAGTGCTAAACCGTGCATAGCATCCGCCCAATCCACAGTGCCCATAAAGGGGGCGGAATGTTCATCCTCAACACCACGATTATCATGGATATGAACTGTTTTTAGGCGCTTTCCCACATAAGCCAAGGCTTCGGATTGCTTAACGCCGGTGATATTGGCATGGCCAAAATCCCAACAAATATTCATGCCCAGCCCATCAGCCACCTGACACAGATCCACAGCATCGGAGCAGAACCGGCAGGAATGGCGAACGCCCGGCAAAGCCGGCATGTTCTCAAGACACAGATCCAGGCCGATCTTCGCTCCATATTCCGCAAAGGGCGTCAGGTGCGCCATAGCCATATCGTATTCTTTCTGTCTGTCATAGGCACGTACAAGCTCTGTTTTGGAGCCGGGATGCAATACAGCATGTTCAATGCCTAATGCTTTAGCCGCATCCATGGAATACAGCATCCGTTCGTGGAATTTTTGCGCATATTCCGGATCGGTAGCCACCTTAGCATTATAAAGAGGAAGATGGCAAATCTTGATAGGAAGCCCTACTTCTGCGGCATCCTTCAGCGCCTGCTCCACCACAGGCTGCCACTGCCCGTCAGCAGGCAGCCAGGAATGCAGGTTAATATCTGCAATCTCAAAGCCCACTTCCTTCATAAATTCCAAGTTCTCACGAATCTTAACGGAAATATCCGGATCGGTGCAAACGTGCAGCCCCATCGTGGTGCATTTTAACAACTTTTTCATTGTTCCCTCTCCTTTGTTATGTTCAACCGCCCCATCAACGGGGTTATGCTCTATCAAACAAATAGTATCATAACCTGCTGTAAAAAACAAGGCTCTGATTACGTTTTAGGAATCTCGCCCTTGTCGCGTTGCAAGAATGTGTTGTACCTGCATGAAAATTTTATAGGATTTTGTAAAAGCAGCTGCACTTTTTTAATTTTTCGTGATAGAATTAGGCGGATAAAAGAGAAAACAAGCAAAGGAGCCTATAACAACACCCCGCCTTTGTACGAAGGCGAGGTGTTTGCCATTCATTGTATATTGGTTACTTAAGAAGGACCTCAAGAATCTGTGATATATTCTTTTTCCCAAAAAACACCTTGTCATCGTTTATAACCATACACGGCACACTCATCACATTGTATTGATTCTTTAGATTCTCAAAATGGCGGATATCATATACGTGCGCGGTAACATTTGGATTAGCCGCTGCGATTTTCTGAGCCGCCACCACAAGATCGGGACACATGGTACACGACAGTGTGACCAGGATCTTCATATCTATTGTGTTCGCAATCGCCGCAATCTGTTCCTGAGCAGCTTCGTCCAAAGCCTGTCCCGGACCAGCAGCATTGTATAAACCCAACACAAAGGAAGTAAATTCATGTCCGCTGGGAATGCCGTGAAAGGCAAGACCCGTTGGCGTGCCGTCTGCCAGGCAAACTTCCACACAAGGAGCAAAGGCTGTATCTGCTTGTCTGTCAGCCACATCTATTGCCAGCTTATCAGATAATGCTGTGAGCACTGTTATAAAATTTTCCAATTCGCCCGAAACAGAGCGGTTATCCAAGTAGAGCTTCAGCAAAAGCGGGTTTTCCATTCGAGCGAATACGGTATCCAGCTGTTGCCGCATTTCTTTTGTGAAAAGTTCATCCGTGTCTGCAGATTCGTGGGTATCAACCGTGACAGTTGTACTCTTTTTTGGAGAAGGTGCGTCGGCACGCAGCCCTGTCTTTCGGTGGACTGCAGAGACATACTTCTCCAATTCTGTTGCCGCCAACGCGCCGTCGCTGGTGGCTGTCACCACCTGCCGCAAGGGCTTAATGCACACATCTCCTGCCGCATAAACACCCTCAGCGCTGGTCTTTTGAGATGGGTCGGTAATGATATACCCTTGCTCATTCAGCTCCACAATTCCCTTAACAGCATCCGTCGCCGGGGCGTAACCTGCAAACACAAATACGCCAAAGGATTCCCCGCTCTTAACCTCCGTCACCTCTCCGGTGACGGTATTTTTATACCGGGCATAAGTCAATCCGTTATCCCCGGACACTTCCTCCATCACCGTGTTATACAGCACCGTGATCTTCTCGTGATTCTTCGCCTGATCGGCAACAGATGCGGCGCAGGAAAAGTCGTCCTTACGAACAAGAATGGTAACATGCCGGGCAAATTTCGTCAGAAACACGCTTTCCTCTGCCGCTGCGTAGCCACCGCCAACAACAAAAATCTCTTTTCCGCTAAAGAATTCACCGTCGCAGGTGGCGCAATAAGCAACACCTCTACCCTTGTGTTCCTCCTCACCTTTGAAGCCAACTGTTCTCGGGTGTGCGCCGGTTGCCAGCAGAATACCAAAGCAGCGGTAATCCCCCTTATTGGTATGCACCATTTTGATATCCCCGGAAAGGTCAAAGCCGGTAGCCTCTGCAAGCATAAATTCTGCGCCAAAGCTTTCTGCCTGCTGCTGGATGGTGTCTGTCAGAGCTTTGCCGCTTGTTTTTGCAATGCCGGGATAATTCACCACTTCGTGGGTAATCGCGATCTGCCCACCAAACTGTTCCTTTTCCAGCACCAGCACCCGATATTTCGCCCGGGCAAGGTACAGCGCGGCGGTCAGCCCCCCGGGGCCGCCGCCGACAATGATTACATCATACAAATTTTCCATTACAGCTGACCAACCAAGTCCAGGCTGGGCTTCAGGGTTTCAGCACCGGGCTTCCAGTTGGCGGGGCAAACCTGATCGCCATGGGCGTGGACAAACTGGCAGGCCTGCACCTTTCGCAGCAGTTCCTCTGCGTTTCTGCCCACATTACCGGCAGTCACTTCATAACCCACGATCTTGCCCTCAGGATTGATAATGAAAGTGCCACGCTCCGCAAGGCCGTCTGCTTCGATCAGCACCTCAAAATCCTTGGAAATGCTGTGGGTGGGATCTGCCAGCATAGGATAATTGATCTTCTTGATTCGCTCAGATGCATCGTGCCAGGCTTTGTGGACGAAATGGGTATCGGTAGATACGGAATACACCTCACAACCGATGGCGCGGAACTGCTCGTACTTGTCTGCCAAGTCCTCCAACTCCGTGGGACACACAAAAGTAAAGTCTGCAGGATAGAAGAAAAACACACTCCACTTGCCAAGGATATCTTCCTTGCTTACAAACTTAAAGTCATTTTCATGATAAGCGTAGGTGCGGAAATCGGAAATTTCCTTATTGATCATAGACATACTTACTTCCTCCATAAATCGTGTTGATTGCAAAATGCGTATACTGCCCGGACCTCATCCCCGTCGCAAATAGAGAATTTCGCCTTGGGCTTATCGTCTGGGTCAAGGTGTGCATACTGAATGCCGTGTTCCGTTTCCAGGCATACCCATTCGATATAGTGCTGCTCTGTCATAGGATGCTCTACAGAACCGACAGTTACATGGACGGTATTTCCCTCTAACTTATATACAGGAATGTGTTTCTCGCCGGATGCCTCTGTTTTACCGGGAATCAGCTCCTGCATTTCTTCTCCGCAGCAGTAGACCGGCACACCCTTATCCCGAATCATGGCTACGGTATTACCGCAATGCCGGCAAATCAAAAATTTCTGTTTCATATTCCATCCCCCCTGCAAAAAGTGTGTCCAAATTAAAACAAATAATGCAAAAAAAGTCTGGATATACTACAGGCAAAAGGATGTGAAAAGATGGCATACAAACTTAGGTTTATTCCCTACGCATTGGCAGCCCTTTTGATCGGTCTGGTGGGCGGTTTTTCTACAGTTTTAGGCCCGGCTTTTGTAAAGGACATCGGGATTGCCTACAATAACACCACCTGGACTGCACTGGCACAGGCCATGTCCACTGCCGCCTGCGCGCCAATTTTGGGCAAGGTTGGTGATGTGATCGGGCGCAGAAAGACCTTGCTTTTGGGCATTGCGGTATTCACCTTGGGAAATGTACTGTCCGCTCTTGCAAGCTCCCTTGTATTTATGATGATCGCCCGTTTTATCGTAGGTGTTGGTACAGCAGCAATGGGGCCTGTGATCCTTGCCTATATCGCAACGGAGTTTCCCCAAGACAAAATCGCAAAGGGGTTCTCCCTATATATGCTGCTTTCCAGCGCATCGGTGATCATCGGGCCAACCATAGGCGGTCTGATCGTTTCTGCCTACGGATGGCGGACAATGCTGTGGGTATGCGTTGCCATTTGCGCCGGTATTTTTGCTGCCTGTTTCCTTACTTCCCGCAATCAGGTATCCACCAAAAAGGCGCTGCAAAACTTTGATATATCCGGTGCTGTTTTGATCCTGATCTTCTTTAGCCTACTGCTGTGCGTCCCCTCTTTTGGGCAGAACTTCGGCTGGACCTCCACACCCTTTCTCATTGTGCTGGTTCTTGCAATTGTCGGTCTGGTGGGACTTATCCTTGCGGAAAGAAAAAGCTCCCATCCCATTTTGTCCGGCAGCTTTATCAAGCGGAATGCTTTTATTCTAAGTGTATTGGCTCTGTTTTTGACCCAGGGCCTGATGCAGGCCAATATGACAAACACCATTGTCTTTGTCAATTACACCCAGCCAAATAACACCGCCATCTCCGGCTATGCCATTTCCGTCATGTATGTAGGTATGTCCTTAGGCGCAGTTATTCTAGGGCCGTTGGCGGATAAATTTGAGCCAAAAAGAATTCTGATCGGCTCTTTTCTGCTCACCGGGATCGGGTGCGGCATTCTGCTTCTGTTCACAGAAGTCACTTCTGTATTTCTGCTGATGGCATCCCTTGGCGTTCTCGGTTTCGGTTTGGGCGGAAACGGCACGATTTTTATGAAGGTCGTCCTATCCGGATTGACACCGCAACAAGCCGGCGCAGGAACAGGAACTTACGGCCTGTTCCGGGACTTGGCCGCCCCTTTTGGCGTGGCGGTATTTGTTCCGCTGTTTACCAATCAAATCACAGGCAGAATTACAGCAGGTACAGCTGAAGCTTCTGCAGCTGTTGCATCCATTCATTTTTTAGCGATTGCCGAGATTTTGTGTGTTGCGCTGGGAATCGTGGCAGTTTTGTTCTTGCCGAAAGTAAAGGAGAAATAATATGCGGTTAAAAGATAAGGTTATTCTGGTAACAGCTTCAACCAGAGGGATCGGCCTTGCTATTGTAAAGAAATGTGCGCTCGAAGGTGCTAAGGTTTATATGGCCGCCAGAAATATGGAGCAGGCCCGGGAAATCGCAAACACCCTAACCGATGTAAAATGCGTGTACAACGATGCCACCGAGCCGGAAACCTTTACTTCCATGGTGGAGGATGTGGTGCAAGATACAGGCCGAATCGATGTATTGGTCAACAACTTCGGCACCTCCAACCCCGGTAAGGATTTGGATTTTGCCAATACCGATCCACAAGTCTTTTTGGATACTGTCGACCTGAACCTGAGAAGCGTCTTTATGGCAAGTCAGGCTGCGGTCAAGCACATGGCAAAACAGGCAGGCGGCAGTATCATCAATATTTCCTCGGTGGGCGGCCTTGTGCCGGACATTTCTCAGGTTGCCTACGGCACAAGCAAAGCAGCGATCAACTATCTGACAAAATTAATTGCTGTGCAGGAGGCTAAGCACCACATCCGGTGCAATGCCGTTCTTCCCGGTATGACTGCTACAGAAGCGGTGGAAAAACATCTGTCCGATGATTTCCGGAATTTGTTCCTGCGGCATATTCCCTTGGGCCGTATGGGTCTGCCGGAGGAAATTGCAGAAGCTGTCTGCTACTTTGCCAGCGACGCATCTGCCTATACTACCGGTCAGATCCTCACCGTTTCCGGTGGTTTTGGTTTGGCAACCCCTGTCTATGGTGATCTTATAAACAAAAGCCATTGGCGGTAATATAAAAATAGTCAAAACCTCCGGCTAAGTGAAGTTGTAAGATAAAGGTAGACACATGGAAAACCACCATGTTGTCTACCTTTTCTTTATGCTAAAATAACAGTGGAGGTGGTAACTATGAGAAAAGGACAGAAAAAGCGAGTATGGACACCGGAACAGAAGTCAGAGATTGTACATAAGCATCTAGACGAGCATATTTCAGTACGAACGTTAGAAAGAGAATA
>JAZSPA010000042.1:0-15314 GCA_045537165.1 Faecousia sp. | reverse complement strand
TCTCACGCTGCCGTTGTGGCCCGCGGCATGGGTAAGTGCTGCGTTTCCGGCTGCGGCGAAATCGCCATGGACGAAGAAAACAAGAAGTTCACCCTGGCCGGCAAGACCTATGTTGAAGGCGATTATATCTCCATCGACGGTTCCACCGGTAATATCTACGATGGCATCATCCCCACCGTGGACGCTGAAATTTCCGGCAACTTTGGCACCATCATGGGCTGGGCTGACAAGTTCCGCACCCTGAAGGTCCGCACCAATGCCGATACCCCCACCGACGCCAAGAAGGCCCGCGAACTGGGCGCCGAAGGTATCGGCCTGTGCCGCACCGAGCATATGTTCTTCGAAGCCAACCGTATCGCCGCTTTCCGCGAAATGATCTGCTCCGATACCGCTGAAGAACGTGAAGCTGCTCTGGAAAAGATCCTGCCCTATCAGCAGTCTGACTTCGAAAAGCTGTATGAAGCCCTGGAAGGCATGCCCGTGTGCATCCGCTTCCTGGATCCCCCGCTGCATGAATTCGTGCCCACCACCGAAGAAGACATCGCTCTGCTGGCCAAGGCTCAGGGTAAGACCGTTGAACAGATCAAGACCATCATCACTTCCCTGCATGAATTCAACCCCATGATGGGTCACCGCGGCTGCCGTCTGGCTGTCACCTATCCCGAAATCGCCGCCATGCAGACCAAGGCCGTCATCCGCGCCGCTCTGAACGTGAAGAAGGCTCATGCCGACTGGAACATCGTTCCCGAAATCATGATTCCCCTCGTTGGCGACGTGAAGGAACTCAAGTATGTCAAGGAAGTCGTGATCAAGACCGCTGATGCCGAAATCGCTGCCGCCGGCGCTGAGCTGGAATACGAAGTTGGCACCATGATCGAAATCCCCCGTGCCTGCCTGACTGCTGATGATATCGCCAAGAACGCCGACTTCTTCTGCTTCGGCACCAACGACCTGACCCAGATGACCTACGGCTTCTCCCGTGACGATGCAGGCAAGTTCCTGAATGCTTACTACATGGCCAAGATCTTCGAGAACGATCCCTTCGCTAAGCTGGACCAGACCGGTGTTGGCATGCTGATGGAAATGGCTGTTACCAAGGGTAAGGCCAGCGGTAGAAGTCTGCACTACGGCATCTGCGGCGAGCACGGCGGCGACCCCGTATCTGTGGAATTCTGCCACAAGATCGGCCTGGACTACGTGTCCTGCTCTCCCTTCCGTGTTCCCATCGCCCGCCTCGCTGCCGCTCAGGCTGCAATTAAAGAAAGTAAATAATCGCTGACTTTATAAAACAATTAATCCCCACCGATTACTCGGCGGGGATTTTTGTATATCTATTGAAAATAATTTCTATTTCTATTATAATAAAATAAAGAGGTGATTTGCTGTGAAGAAAGTACTTGCTTTCTTTTTAGTTATTTTACTTGTCTTTGCTGTTGCGGGTTGCGGAAAAACATATAAAGACGATGTTTTTAGTCTTGTTGAAAAACAGTACGATTCAATCCTTAAAGCATGCGAAGAAAGGGATGCAGCCGCATTGTTGTCCATCAAGGGAATCACACGAGTAAACATTGTCAATGGATATGTTGTGGTTTTTTGTAAAGGAGCTGGCATTTCTGTTTCTTCACAAGACTATGGTTTCTATTATTCCGAAGATAACAGCCCAGTTACGATTGATTGTAACCAAGATATAGTATGCGGAGTCGATGGTTTAACTCCCGAAGCAGATGGTTACCAATGTATTGTTAGTGGCAATACATTTTATACGGAACATATAAAAGGCAATATCTATTTTTACAGTAACGCATATTAATTTCCCTCTTTTTGATATGCACCCCAAAAGTGTTTAACTTTTGGGGTGCATATTATTTACGAAGCGCGCTTTTTGGGAGGTTGGTTTTATTTGCCGAACAGCTTGCCCAGGCCGCCCAGTTTATCCAGGCTCAGCTTGGCCTTGATGCCGTCAACGAGACCCTTGATCTGATCGTCGGGCAGGTCCACGCCGATCAGCTCTTCGATGAGGCCTACAGGGTTAGTATTGAACTTGTTCATCAGGTTTTTGTCGGACTTGAGCTTTTCTACTATCTCATTGATCTTTGCTTTGATATCCATGTCGGTTTCCTCCTTGAATTGATGCTATTACTGTAGCACCTGAAAAGCGGGGTGTCAATAAAAAGGGACTGCCGGTTTTTATAGAATGCAGTTATTTATAATAAAAACATTGCATATCTCCAACACTTTTATTATAATAAAAAGAAAAAAGAAGCTCCGTTGTCTTAAGGAGGAATGCGAAAATGAAAAAGAGCAAGAAAACGACGATGCGCATACTGGCTGTAGCGGTGATCGTAGCAATGCTGCTGTCGGTCATGCCTATGACAGCGTTTGCGGCAACCGGCCCAAGTGTAATTGTGGGCGGTGTAGAGATGTATTCCGCCAGTGGTGCGACTTACTATGTAAATGGCGGGGCAGAGGCGGTCACGGAAGCGCCTGCTAACTGGAACGCTAAATACGAAAGCAACACGCTTACCATCAACAACCTGTCGGTGATGGGAACAAGTGAGAACGACGGTGCGGGAATTTATGCCAAAGGCATCGACCTGACCATCGATGTTCAGGGGGCTAACTCTGTCACCGGTGGTGACAACCTGAGCGGCAGCAGCTATGGTGTCTATGTACAAGGCATAAATATGCTCACGCTCTCCGGCACCGGTGCGTTGTCCGTCACCGGCGGTACGGCCACCGAAGACAGCTATGGCATTTGCGCAGATGCGGTCCTGATCCAAAGCGGTACGATCAATGCCACAGGCGGTACGGCAGGCAATGCAGAGGGTAATGTGAGCTGTGGTATTGGCGGTGATTACGGCGTTCTCATTGAAAACGGCACAATCAATGCCACCGGCGGCGCGGCATACGAGAGCGTCGGTATTGAAAAATGCTACGAAATTTCCGGCGGCACGGTGGTCGCTACCGGCGGAAATGCGGTTTATTGCAGTTACGGTATAACCCGGGGAACCAGTAATACAGTGTTTTCCGGCGGCGTAGTCGTGATGCATGGGGGAACATTTACCTCTACTGAGCAGTACGCTGAAGCAACTGCATATGGTTACTACAATATACATCTTGAAAACACTAAAATCGCCGGTCAGGTGGTAAATGGCATCTTTACAGGAAACCTTGAAGAAGACGAATATGATGGAACTGCCACCGATGTGGCCATTGTGCCCGACCACTATACGGTGCAGAATACTGAGCAGGTCATAGGAACGAACGAGAACAATTACACGGTCAACGCCGATACCGCTATTGTTACCCCCGGAAGCGCCGACAACGGTGTGCCGCTTTATCTGTTATCCGAAGGCGGCGCGGTCACGCTGAATAAGGATCTGGTGCTGATCAATTTGCAGGGAGCGTTTTATACGCCTGCGTTTAGCATTAACGGAACCGATGTGACGGTGAGTGGTAGCGGCACCCTGACAGCCATCGGTGCAGCGAACAAAAACTACTCTTACGGTATCAGTATCTCTAACAAAGAATTATCCGTGGACGGCGCGAGGGTGATCGCCATTGGCGGAACGGCTTCGAGTAAAAGTTACGGAATCGGAACACTCGTAAAGGGCAATGCCAAAAACGGCGGCTCCGTCGTCGCTATCGGCGGTGCCTTCGCTAACGAAAGCTACGGCATCGGCTCATACACCGTATCCGTCTCCGATACAAGCGGGATCACCGCAGTAGGCGGCGCTGCCGGCTCGTCCGGGGAAAGCTACGGCGTGTATAGCAATACCTCTGTTACCGTTGCGGGCGGTACACTGAATGCCATCGGCGGCGTGGCAGGCGGCAGCAGCTACGGCATTTATCATAACGGCAGCAGCTACCCCGTCACCGTCGATAGCGCTGCGACCGCAACCGCTATGGGTGCAACCTACGGTCTTGCCGCAAAGAAAGGCTCTCTCGCGGGTGGAAGTTATATAGGTGGTACGGGTGCCGTGTACAATTTGAAGGACGGCAGTAAGGTTACCGCTCTGCTGTCTGCCGGCTACGGCTACTTTGCGGGTGACGCTCAGCTTACACCTGGCGACAGCGACTTGGCCGTTGGCTTGGCATACCAGACCGTGACGGCAAAGGAACTTCCTCATATCCACAACTACACATACTCTGCCAATCAGAACGTGATTATCGAGACCTGCACTTGCGGTCACAGTGAAACTGCAGCCCTTAATGCCCCTTCAGGCGATGTCGTTTATGACGGTACCGAGAAAATAGCCACAGTTTCTTACTCAGAAAATTGGAAAGGCGGCGATCTGACCGTTACCCATAACAACAATATTAATGCAGGAGCGCTTACTGCATCTGCAAGCATTTCTATAAAAGATGCAAATGCTGAGGTCTATTGGACGATTCTTGCTGCTACACCTTTATATGATATTCCCACAGATCTTACTGCCACTTATGGCGAAACCCTTGCTGACGTAACATTGCCTGCAGCAAGTAATGGAACGTGGACTTGGGTGAGCGAAATAACCGGTGTGGGAAATGTTGGCGCAAAAACTTTTAAGGCAATTTTTACGCCTAATGATGATAACAATTTTATAACTGTAGTCGTTGATGTGCCTGTAACAGTAAACAGAGCAACGCCTCAATACACCGTACCTACGGGCATTACCGCCACCTATGGCGATATGCTTGCTGATGTTGCATTGCCTGATGGCTGGAGTTGGAAAGATCCCTTGTTAACAAGCGTCGGTGACGCCGGCCCGAACACGTTTAATGCAATTTTCACGCATACCGACGCCGGTAATTATAATACGGTAGAGGTTGCAGTAACGGTAACAGTAGAAAAAGCAAGTCCTACCTTTGTTGCGCCTTTAGCCAAGGAAGACCTGGTATATGACGGCGAGGTCCATGACCTTGTTTCCGCAGGTGCTGTTGCGGGAGGCCAGATGCAGTATGCAATCGGAACAGATGCCGCCGCCGCTCCTGCGACCGGCTGGAGCACCACCGTTCCTGCCGGCAGGAATGCAGGCACGTACTATGTTTGGTATAAGGTGGCAGGGGACGCGAATTTCACCGATATTGCGCCTGCATGCATTACGGTCAACGTTGCCCAAAGACAGATTGGCGTCTTATGGGGCGCTACCGAGTTTATTCCCTATAACGGAAGCGTGCAGATCCCCGAGGCTGTCGCCGCAGCGCTGATGAATGAGGATGTCTGCTTACTTACCGTTGTCGTGGTGGAGACCACCGAGGGCGCGGGTATTATTCCCGGCAGATGGACAGCAAGAGTAACGGCTCTTTCTAACCCCAATTACTGCCTGCCTGAAGACAGCCGTTTGGCGGAAATTACCTACGGTATCGTAAAAGGCAGTCAAAACTATCCTCCCGAGGTGACCGGACAGGCGGAGACCGCTGCCGGCAAGGGAGATGGCAAGATCGTCGGCCTGACAACGGCTATGGAATATGCCACTACAGATACTATGGAGGACAGTGCTTATACCCGGGTTACCGATCCTGATATGGTGTTTGCTCCGGGCACTTATTATGTGCGTTACGCGGCATATAGCTATTATAAGGCTTCTTATCGCGCAGAAGTGATCGTGGACCGTGGTGAGCAGCTGACCGTTACCTTTATGGTGGACGGACAGTTACATGCTGCGGTGAGTGTGGATTACGGCGAAGATGTGGATATGGCCCAGATCGCACCTATTCCTTATAAGGAAGGCTATGATGTCAACGAGCCTTACTGGGATGGGGACGGTAAAAATATTACTGCCGATACAGTGGTCAATGCGGTCTATACCCCAAATCTGCCCGCCTCTGGCCCGGATACCGGCGACAGCACCCCCGTGATCCTGCTGGTTGCCCTGCTGCTCATCAGCACTTGCAGTTTGCTTGGCACTGCGGTGGTGTTTAAGAAGCAGTAAGTTCAAAATGTAATCCCCTGCCGACAGGCAGGGGATTCTTGTTTAGTTTGTTTCTATACAGGACAGCATAAAGCCCCAATCTGGCTCTTCGGTTAGCACATAGTAGGTCGTTTTTGATGGGAGGGAAACATCGTCGGGTGTGACGATCACCCGTAGGTACGCTCCGCCAAAGATTAAAATATAATTGTTGCCAAAGCCGTATATAGCAATTTGCATGTGCCGGGGCTCATCGCGTACCTCATGTGAGATGGTGGTATAGCTTATGGGCAGTGCTCCAATGTAATTCATCAGATCGTAATCTTTGTCACAGTTTCCTCGGTAGGTACGTCCGTCAAGATCGGCGGTCATATGTTCCACATCATATTGGCTTAGCTCTTCCTGTGCAAACAGCAGCTTACTTGCGGCATCCGCTTGATATCGAAAACCGATATATATATTGCTCAAAAGAATTAAAACAGTAAAAGCGCCGATGAAAAAACTTCCAACCATGCGCTTGCCGGGTTTGAGCACGTTTTTTAGCCGGTAGCGCAGGGCTCTTGCAGAAGCAGAAAGGCAGGAGGTAAAGCCACGGGGATCTGCGGCTGTTTGCAGCAAAAGCTCTGCATATTGCCGGCGTATCGGCGGTTTGCAGTTATAGAGCACAGCCTCGTCGCAGCTTAATTCCAGGTCGCTGGTGCAGGCACCCATGGCCAGCCACATAAGGGGATGAAACCACATCAGTGCGGTGCAGATGGACAAAAACAGCTTTTGCTGACTGTCCCTGCGGCAAATATGTACCAGCTCGTGATGCAGCACCAGGGCTAGTTCGTCCGGGGTATATTCTCGCTCCGGAAGTACGATGCAGGTGCTGCGCCGGAAAATGCCGATAGATAAGGGCGTTTTTGCTTGGGGAGATCGCACTAAGGTGACGGCGTCTGTGGAAAAATTGATGATCCGGAGTTGGTGCTTATAGACCTCGAGAGTGGCTGGATCATCAATGATGGAGGAATTTTCCAGGAGCTTGCGACGGAATAAAATATGGGAAAGAATGCTCCATAGTAAAATAGTAGCAGCACCGGTGATCCATATCCAAAACAAGGCCTGCTGGGTGTGCTGGTCAGGGCTGGGGAAGGGCAGAGGAATTGTAAGGCGCGGCATGGTGGAATCGATCTTGAAAATAAAGAAGACACCTATGATCACCCACAGAGTCACGCAGCTTTCTGCATAGAGAAATTTGCGCAGCAAGGGCATCAGCAAAAGCAAGATGCTCAGATAGAAACTGCCTAATATAAAGCGCGGTATATATTGCTGGAGAGGTGCGGCAGAGAGGAATATATCGGAAAAAAGGGAAAGCATAAATAAAATGAGCAAAAGGAAAGCGTAAGATATGTTGATGTGGGGTGTATACACAGGCCGGTCTGCTTTGGAAATGCGGCGGGTCTGACGCCGTATAGTCCAAGAATGTGCTAGCCCCGTCAAAAGGCCTACCAGCAGCATAGCGCCAATTACGAATAAATCCAGGTTGCTCATAGGGATTCCTCCTCCAGCAGTCGGCGGAGCTGGGCCAGCTCCTGAGAGCTTAAGCCGCTGTCACAGAGGGCAGTGGCAAATAGGGATATATTGCCGCCGAAAAGTTGGTCTATAAATCGTCGACTTTGGGAAGACAGATAGGCTTCCTGTGTAATCAACGGGGTGTAGCTGTTGCTACGACTGGATTTGTCTATTGCGAGAAACCCTTTTTCTGTTAAACGGGACAACAGGGTCAGCAGGGTGGTCTGTGCCATAGGGTGTTCCGGCAACAGCTTTTCCTCCAGCGCAGCTCGGGTTACCGGAACTTCGCACTGCCATACGGCTTGCATAACGGTCAGTTCCCCGTCGGGAAGACGGCGAATGATATCAGACATAGGATCACCTCTTTCTGCATTTGTAGTATAATTATATTCTACAAATGTAGAAAGTGCCTGTCAAGTGCTTTGAGAAATAAAACCGGACGTGATGCAAGATGAATGCGACACGTCCCTTAATGTTATTCCGTTTTCACCCAGATGGTGGTTTTGCCATCATCTTTCCAGGTCTTGCCGGTGGAGGAATAATCGGTAACGGTGAATGCGCCGCAGTGCGGTCCGGATAAATGTTCACAGCGGTCACCTCGTATTGTATTTTGTAATTTCAGTATAGTGTCCGCAACAGAAAAATCAACGGCGGTGTGTTTGATTTGTTGCAATATTTGTACGGATGTGATATGCTTTTAAAAACGTAAACGGGGAGAGAATTGTATGAATCGAATCTTACGGATGGTGCTGAAAAACATTTTCTTTGTGCCGGGCGCTTGGGTAAAGCTTTGCCGGTACGCCAAGCACCCGGAAAAATATGAGGAAGCAGAAATGTATGGGCATATCCGAACCATTATGCAGCGGGCGGTTATTTCCGGCAACATCGATCTGCAGGTATACGGCGCGGAAAACATCCCCAATGAGAACGGCTTTTTGCTCTGCGGCAATCACCAGGGCTTGTTTGATATTGTGGCGCTGGTGTCGGATTATAAAGGACCGTTGGCAGCGGTTTTTAAGAAAGAACTGGCCAACGTGCCTTTTATTAAGCAGCTGATCGCTTGTTCCAATTCTTTTTCCATGGATAGAGAAGATGTGCGCCAATCCTTGACGGTGATACAGGCGGTGACGGCGGAGCTGAAAAAGGGCCGCAGCTACCTGATCTTCCCGGAGGGTACCCGGAGCAAAAAGGGAAATGTGATGGGGCAGTTTCACGGCGGCAGCTTCCGCTGCGCTGTAAAAGCCAAAGCGCCCATCGTTCCCTTTGCTTTTGTGGATAGCTTCAAGGTGCTGGATCAAAAGGGCAGCAAGCCGGTTACGGTGCAGCTGCATTACCTGCCGGTGATCCCTTACGAGGAATATAAGGATATGAACACAGTAGAAATTGCCGACATGGTAAAAAGCCGCATCCAGGCTGTGCTGGATGCGTACGCATAATAAAATTCCCAAGGCAAACGCCTTGGGAATTTTGTTTTTACGCTTTCTCTGTCAGGTATTCGTCGGCATAGTGGGCAGCCACAGCACCGTCGGCCACGGCGGTGACCACCTGCCGCAGACCCTTGACCCGCACATCGCCTACGGCAAATACGCCGCCTATGTTGGTGCGGGTGGTTTCATCCGCGATGATATAGCCTGCATTATCCAAAATAAGTTGACCCTTCACTAGTTCGGTGGCGGGGATGCGGCCTACGCTGACGAAAATGCCGTCGCAATCGATTTTCCGGGTTTCACCGGTGTTTACATCCTTTAAGATCGCGCCGGTGACCTTGTTATCACAGATCACCTCGGTAACGGTGCTGTTCCAGGCAAATTCCAGGTTGGCGGTCTGCTTTAGAGGCTCGTGATAAACCCGGGTAGCCCGGAGGGTATCCCGGCGGTGGACTAGGATCACCTTTTTGCAGATCCGGGACAGAAGCAATGCGTCTGCCGCAGCGGTGTTGCCGCCGCCTACCACCAGAACAGTTTTATCCTTATAGAACATACCGTCGCAGGCGGCGCAGTAGCCAAGACCTCTGCCGATCAGGCTTTCTTCGTTGGCGACGCCTAAGGGACGGGGGCTGGCGCCGGTGGCGATAACCACGGTTTTGCCGTAAAATACGCCATCGTCGGTGGTGATGACCTTGGGATCGGCATTTAAGTCCAGAGCAGTGACTTCTGTCAGCTCAGTTTGCGCGCCAAAGCGCTCTGCGCCGGCTTGCATTTGCATGCCCAGGGTAAAGCCGTCGATGCCGTTATCAAAGCCGGGGTAATTGTCGATCTGGTGGGTCATAGCCATCTGGCCACCGGCGGAGAGCTTTTCCAGCACGACGGCAGACATACCGGCCCGGGCTGCATACAGAGCGGCGGTGTAGCCACCGGGGCCGCCGCCGATGATGACCATATCAAAAACTTTATCCATAATTTCTATCTCCTGAATGTAAAATTTAGATCAGCGCCCGGATACCGAAATAGCCCAGCACTACGAGACCGAGAATGATGCGGTAAACACCGAAGGAAGAGAAATTGTGCTTGCGGACATATTCCATCAGGGCCTTGATCACCAAAAGGCTTACCAGGAAGCTGACCACAGTGCCCACGACCAGAACACCCAGCTCCGTGGCGGTGGCGCTGGCGCCATCCAGCAGGAATTTTAATAGCTTCAAAGCGCTGGCACCCAGCATGGTGGGAATTGCCAGGAAGAAGGAAAATTCTGCGCCTGCGCTGCGGCCAACACCCAGCAAAATAGCGCCTAAAATGGTAGCGCCGGAGCGGGATGTACCGGGAATGATGCTCAGCACCTGAAATGCACCGATGAGCAGGGCTGTGCGGTAATCAATGGCGTTTACGTCCCGGATGCGGAAGTCGTCCTTGGCGTTTTTCTTTTCTACCAAAATAAAGGCAACGCCATAGAGGATCAGCGCCAAGGCTACCACCACGGTATTCAGGTTCGTTCCCAGCACCGGGGTGTTCCGCAGGAAGTTATCCAAAGGTTCGTCGATCAGCAGGCCCAGCACCGCAGAGGGCAGCACCGCCAGGATAACCTTGAACCAAAGGCTCCAGGTGTCCTTCTTTTGGGTGGCGTCCTTCTTGGGGGAGAAGGGGTTCAGCTTATGGAAGAACAGCACGATGACAGCCAGGATCGCGCCCAGCTGAATGACGATCTCAAACAGGTCGTAAAATACCTGAGAGATGTTCAGGTGCATAAAATCTTCCAGCAAAATGATGTGGCCGGTGGAAGAAATGGGCAGCCATTCGGTAATACCCTCCACGATGCCGAAAAGCACCGCCTTTAACAGCTCTATAATATCCATAAAATGCTCCTTTATGTTATTAAGACTATCATACTGGCAAACGGGATGTTTTGCAAGGGAAAAACTTCTGTATTTTTTACAAAATGTTCACCCCATAGGCTGCTTTTGCGTTATAATAGACAGAGAGAACTCGAACCCAAGTAGCCTCTCAGCAGCCCTATTTGCTGCTTTTTGCTTTATCTTCCTTGCCTTGCGCCAGCAAGGCGGCGTCATCTGTGCCAAAAATCTATCAAATATTACTTGCTGAGAGGTGCTTTGCAGTTTTCAGCCGCCTGCATTTTCCAAGACGAAGAAAATCACGCAGACAATACTTTGTGTATTATCAGGGGATTTTCTGATGTGTTGGGGAATCCAGACGCCTGAAAACCTGCTTGGGTTCAAGTCCTCTCTGCCTAAAGAAAAGGAGGAGGATGTGCTATGGCTACTTCTGTACTCATTGTAGAAGACGACCGCAATATTCAGGAGCTTTTGCAAATGTATCTGGAAAAGGAAGGCTATGCGGTCACCGTTGCCGGTGACGGCGGACAGGGTCTGCAAAAATTCCGCGCCATTAAGCCGGATATCGTGCTTTTGGATGTGATGATGCCGGTGATGGATGGCTGGGCGGTGTGCCGTGCTATCCGCAGCGAAAGCCAGACCCCCATTATTATGCTCACCGCCAAGGGGGAAACGGAAGATAAGATCACCGGCCTGAAAACCGGCGCGGATGATTATGTGACCAAGCCCTTTGAAATGCGGGAACTGCTGGCCCGGATCGAGGCTGTGCTCCGCCGGACTGACCGAAATTCCGAGCAACCCAAGGTAAGAAGGCTGGTATTTGATAAGCTGATTATTGATATGGATGCTTTTGAGTTGATAGTAAAGGGCAAAAAGGTGGATACGCCCCCCAAGGAGATGGAGCTTTTGTATTATTTGGCTTCTTCCCCCAACCGGGTGTATACCCGCAACCAGCTGCTGGATGAGGTGTGGGGCTTTGATTATTTTGGCGATTCCCGCACGGTGGACGTTCACGTAAAGCGCTTGCGTGAAAAGTTAGAAGGCGTGTCCGAAAGCTGGACACTCAAGACCGTTTGGGGCGTTGGCTATAAATTTGAGGTAGTGTGATATGAAAACTGCCTTTCGCCGGTTTTTGATCCCGGCGGTATTGGTGCTGCTGTGCGCCCTGCTGTTGGTAGGCTGGGTGTTCCAGTTTTCTGTGCGCCGCCACCTGGAGGAGCAGGCCTACAGTTCTGTAGAGGCTACTGCCAATACCATTTCCAGGCTGGCCACTGCTTATATTGTGGAGGATAACATCAGCAGCAATGCCTTTTTCCTGAATATGACGGTGGCATCTCAGGCAACCGGAGCGAAAAGCGCTATTTGCGATGAGCAGGGCAAGCTGATCGTTTGTTCCGATTCTCCCTTCGGTTGTGTCCATCAGGGACTGATGATCGACAGCGATTACTTAGGTCGGGTGTTCCAAAAGGGCAGCGTCCGCAGTTTGGGTGTGGTGCAGGGGCTTTACAGCGATAGCCGTTTTGTGGTGAGCGTGCCGATCTATGGCAAAGGCGGTCACCCGTTGGGTATCGTCATCAGCTCCATAGAGGCAGCGCAGGTGATGAGCACCATGCGGAAGCTTTCTACCACCTGCCTGGTTGTGGGCATTTTTGCCGTTGTGGGCTCTATTGTTTTGATGGGTGTTCTTGCCCGGAAGCAAAGCTCCCCCTTGCAGGATATGGCAAAGGCGGCCAACCGGTTCGGCCACGGAGAGCTTGGCGCCCGGGTGCAGATAAATAAGCACAGCCCCCGGGAAGTGCAGGAGCTGGCGCTGGCCTTTAATAATATGGCGGATTCTTTGGAAAAGAGCGAAAATCAGCGCCAGGAATTTGTTGCCAATATTTCTCATGAGTTAAAGACCCCGATGACCACCATTTCCGGTTTTATGGACGGTATGCTGGATGGCACGATCCCACCGGAACGGCAGGCTTATTATATGGCATTGGTGTCGGAGGAGACTAAGCGGCTCAGCCGCCTGGTGCGAAGCATGCTGGACATCGTGCAGCTGCAGGAGCGGGGCGGTGTTCCCGAGGAACGGAAGACCCAGTTTGATGTGACTGAGTGCGTAGGCCGTAGCCTGCTTAGCTTCGAGCAAAAGATTTTGGCAAAGAAGTTGGATGTGGCGGTAAATATGCCGGAGCATCCCGTGTACACCCGGGCGGACGAAGACGCTATTCGCCAGGTGGTATACAATCTGCTGGATAATGCAGTAAAGTTCTGCCCGGAGGGTGGAAATTTGCAGCTGCGGCTGCGGGAAGGCGCCAATAAGATCTATGTGGGTATTTCCAACAGCGGACAGACCATTCCGCCGGAGGAGCTGCCCCTGGTATTTGAGCGCTTCCACAAAACAGACAAAAGCCGTGGCGCAAAGGACGGCTGGGGTCTGGGCCTTTATATCGTAAAGACCATTATATGTTCCCACGGAGAGGATATCTCCGTATCCAGCGCAGGAGGTAACACAGAGTTTACCTTCACGCTGCCCTTGGAGAATTAAGATGAGCAAGAAACAGGAATTACAACCGAATATTCCCCGGGATACCTATCAGACCGGTGTGACCGATCCTCCCAAGAAGCATAGCGGACTGATTACAGGCCTGTTTATGGCGGTGATCTTCCTGTGCGGCATTGTGACGGCACTGGGGGCTATGAACGTGCGGCTGGTGTGGCAGGTCAGCGGGGAAACGCCGCCGGCAAAGACCATGTCTTTTACCCGGCAAAGCGGCCCGGAGGCAGCCAGCTACGATTGGCAGCTGGAGGAAGAAGCTTTTTGGGAGCTGGGTTTTGTGGGCAGGGAATTACCTGCGGTGTACTGCAATTATTACAATTTGCCCCAGGGTGTTTATATCAGCCAGGTGGACAGCGCGTCCAGCCTGGGTAAGCTGGGCTTGCAGCCCGGGGATGTACTGGTGGAAGTGGGCGGCGCTGCGGTCACCGGCCTTGCCGATGCCAGGGAACTTCTGACTGGGTTGGAAAGCGGCGTATTACGTGTTTATCGGGCGGGTGAGTATATTACCATTGCCTTTTAAGCGAGGAAAATTATGGAACATATTTTTTGCCAGCGATATACCGTTGCGCCCATTCATACAGACTGCTTTGGGTTACTAAAGCTGGCGACGGCTCTGCATTTTGCTCAGGAGGCATCGGCCGGACATTGTATAGAGCTGGGTACGGATTGGGACACGCTTGCAAAGCGTGATCTATTTTGGGCGGTGATCCGCCATAAGGTCAGCATTACCCGGCTGCCCCGGGAGGGGGAGCGCATTACGGTGGAAACCTGGCCTATGCCCACCACCCGGGTGGCTTACCCCCGCTCAGTGGTTGCATTGGATGAACAGGGTCAGGAGCTGTTTCGGGTCATCAGCCTTTGGGTGCTGATGGATAAAAATACCCGGCAAATGGTTTTGCCGGACAAAAGCGGCGTGATTGTAGAGGGCATTTTGCGGGGTGATGAGCTGGCTGCGCCCAAAGCTCTTGCCCCTAAGGATTTGACGGAAAGTATGCAGCGGCAGGTGCGTTTTACCGATCTTGACAAAAATGGACATATGAATAACACCCGCTATTTGGATTGGGTGGCAGATCTGCTTACAAGAGAATTTTTCCGGGATAAACAGCTGCGGGAAGTGACCCTTTGTTATAATCAGGAGGCGCTGGAAGGCCAGCAGCTGCAGCTTAAGTGGCGATTGGATGAAAACGGCGTAATGCTGGTGGATGGCCACGGTGCAAGTACAGATGCACACGATGGAAAGAGCCGCGTTTTTTCGGCGCAATTACTGTTTTAATCGGTGTTCTGTAAACCAATCCCGTAAATATCACATTTTAACATAAATTTATCAAAACAGGCGAAAGCCCCACAAACATCCCGGTTTGTGGGGCTTTTTGCAGGCTTTGCTTGGGGAATACCTTGGGGAATGTGGGGAAAACTCAGTTCTGTCAAGGTCAGAAAATGTCCATTTTTCTTGATTTATGTCAACCGATATTCCGTCGCCTGAACCTTTCTGTCAGGCGATGCATTGACACTTAGGGGAAAATTTGATACCATAGGAAAAACAGGTAATGCCCCCTGAATTGGGGGCAAAAAGGAAGTATTTATGGAAAATTTCTTTGATCCCAATTTCACATCGGCGCAGGTAAACGCCATGTCCAGCCTGGCGCTTGCTTTGGTGGGTGATGGCGCTTATGAACTGCTGTGCCGGGTGTACCTCAGCGCCCAAGGCACAAAGACGGTGCTGAATTTGCATAAAAGCACGGTGGAGCTGGTAAAAGCCCCTGCCCAGGCAAAATTGGCAGAGGCGATGCTGCCCCATTTGACGGAGGAAGAACAAGGCTATTTCCGTCGGGGCAAAAACGCCCATACCCACGCCGCCCCCAAGTCTGCCAGCCGTGCCGAGTACGCCAAGGCCACGGGTTTGGAAACCCTGTTCGGCGCATTGTACCTGCTGGGAAGACAGGACAGGCTCAACGAACTGTTCACCATTATGATGAAAGAGGACGCATAAATGGCCTTTGATGCTTATTTTCTTCGGAAGTCGGATCGTAGCCATGTC
>JAZSPA010000029.1:0-111594 GCA_045537165.1 Faecousia sp. | reverse complement strand
TTCCTAAGACCGCTTGGCCCTCCGTCTTGCTGTGTTCACTTAGAAATTAGTCGCGGCCGCGAGCCTTAACCAGCTCTTCGGTCTTGGACTTGGGCAGCTCAGCATTGTGGCTGGGCTCCATGGCGTAGTTGCCACGGCCCTGAGTCTTGGAGCGCAGGTCAGTAGCGTAACCGAACATCTCTGCCAGAGGCACATTGGCATCGATCTGAACGCTGCCGGTACGGGTGATCTGGCCCAGAATATTGCCACGGCGGGCAGTAACGTCGCCGATAACAACGCCCATATACTCGTCGGGCACAACGACAGCCACCTTCATGATGGGCTCCAGAATTGCGGGGTTGGCCTTCCGGCAGGCTTCCTTGAACGCCATAGAACCGGCGATCTTAAATGCCATTTCGGAGGAGTCGACCTCGTGGTAAGAACCGTCGAACAGAGTGACCTTTACGTCAACAACGGGGTAGCCAGCCAGCACACCGGCCTGCATAGCGCCCTGAATACCGGCATCGACAGCGGGGATATATTCCTTGGGAATAGCGCCGCCGACAACAGCGTTGACAAACTCGTAACCCTTGCCGGGCTCATTGGGCTCAACACGGATCTTAACGTGACCATACTGACCCTTACCGCCGGACTGACGGGCATACTTGGTATCCTGCTCCACTTCCTTACGGATGGTTTCCTTATAGGCAACCTGGGGAGCGCCAACATTGGCTTCCACCTTGAACTCACGGAGCAGACGGTCAACAATGATCTCCAGGTGCAGCTCGCCCATACCTGCGATAATGGTCTGACCGGTTTCCTGATCGGTGTAGGTGCGGAAGGTGGGGTCTTCCTCAGCCAGCTTTGCCAGCGCAATACCCATCTTCTCCTGACCAGCCTTGGTCTTGGGCTCGATGGCAACGCTGATAACGGGCTCGGGGAATACCATGGATTCCAGAATAATGGGATGATCCTCATCGCAGAAGGTATCACCGGTGGTGGTGTTCTTCACGCCAACAGCAGCAGCGATGTCACCGGCATATACAATGTCGATGTCCTCTCTGTGGTTGGAGTGCATCTGCAGGATACGGCCCAAACGCTCCTTGCTGCCCTTGGTGCAGTTCAGAACGGTAGTGCCCTTCTCCAGAGTACCGGAGTACACACGGAAGTAGCACAGCTTACCCACATAGGGGTCGGTAGCGATCTTGAATGCCAGAGCGGAGAAAGGAGCCTCATCGGAAGCAGGACGGAAATCCTCTTCCTCAGTGTCGGGATTAACACCCTTAATGCCCTTCTTGTCCAGGGGGCTGGGCATATAATCCACAACTGCGTCCAGCACCTGCTGTACGCCCTTATTCTTATAAGAGGTACCGCAGACAACGGGAACCATCTCGTTAGCGATGGTAGCCTTACGGATCACAGCCTTGATCATATCGACAGGCACTTCTTCGCCTTCCAGATACATCATAGCGATGTCATCGTCGAAGGTGGAGATAGCGTCCATCAGCTTTTCACGGTACTCGTTGGCCAGGTCGACCATATCTTCAGGAATCTCTTCCTGACGAACGTCCTTACCCAGGTCATCGTAGAACACATTGGCCTTCATTTCAACCAGGTCAACGTTGCCCTTGAAGAAAGCTTCAGAACCGATGGGCAGCTGGATGGGCACTGCGTTGCACTTCAGACGATCGTCGATCATCTCCAGCACGCGGTAGAAGTTGGCACCCATGATGTCCATCTTGTTAACGTAGATCATACGGGGGACCTTGTACTCGTCGGCCTGACGCCAAACGGTCTCGGTCTGGGGCTCAACGCCACCCTTAGCGCAAAGAACGGTAACAGCGCCGTCCAACACGCGCAAGCTACGCTCAACTTCAACAGTGAAGTCCACGTGGCCGGGGGTGTCGATGATGTTCAGGCGGCAACCCTTCCAGAAACAGGTGGTTGCAGCAGAAGTAATGGTAATACCACGCTCCTGCTCCTGAATCATCCAGTCCATGGTGGCAGAGCCGTCATGGGTCTCACCGATCTTGTAGTTCTTACCGGTGTAGTACAGGATACGCTCGGAAGTGGTGGTCTTACCGGCATCGATGTGTGCCATGATGCCGAAATTTCTGGTATTTTCCAGAGAATACTGTCTAGGCATAAAGTTGCTCCTTTATTACCAACGGAAATGTGCGAAAGCCTTGTTGGCTTCGGCCATCTTGTGGGTATCCTCACGCTTCTTCACAGCGGAGCCAGTGTTGTTGGCTGCGTCCATGATCTCAGCGGCCAGACGCTCCTTCATAGTGTTCTCACTACGGTTGCGGCTGTAAGTGGTGAGCCAACGCAGACCCAGGGTCTGACGGCGCTCAGGACGAACTTCGATGGGCACCTGATAGGTGGAGCCACCAACGCGGCGAGCCTTCAGCTCAACTGCGGGCATGATGTTTTCCATGGCCTGCTGGAATACTTCCAGGCCATTCTTGCCGCTCTTAGCTTCCACGATCTCGAAAGCACCGTAAACGACCTTCTGGGCGACGCCCTTCTTGCCGTCAAGCATGATGCTGTTGACGAGCTTGGTTACCAGAACGGAATTATACTGAGGATCCGGCAGGACCTCTCTCTTGGGAACATTACCTCTTCTGGGCACTTTGCTTCCCTCCTTCATAAAATAATGATTTCATCGGTACTCGAAAGTGAGTCTTTCGTTGTGCCTGGCCAGAGGTTATATATAAAACCTATGGCAAGGCTTTGCCTTGCGAACGGGCATTGGGAAATTCAAAATTAAGTTAAGCAGACAAAAAATTACTTCTTGCCGGCCTTGGGGCGCTTTGCGCCGTACTTGGAGCGGGACTGCATCCGGCCCTGCACGCCCTGGGTATCCAGAGTGCCGCGGATGATGTGGTAACGCACACCGGGAAGGTCCTTAACACGACCGCCGCGGATCAGAACCACGGAGTGCTCCTGCAGGTTGTGGCCAACACCGGGGATATAAGCAGAAACTTCCATACCGTTGGTCAGACGCACACGGGCGATCTTACGCAGAGCGGAGTTCGGCTTCTTGGGGCTGGTGGTACGAACAGCAGTACATACGCCACGCTTCTGAGGGGAAGGCAGGCTGGTAGCCTTGTTCTCCAGGGTGTTCAGACCTCTCTGCAGAGCAGGAGCGGTGGACTTGTAGGTGACCTGCTTACGGCCATTTCTCACAAGCTGATTAAAAGTAGGCATCAATTTTCTCCTTTCTTTCGTTCTCGCCCAAAGGCGGATCTATTCTACGGCAAAGCCGATAGAACCGTTATTTGATAGCGGCAGCAGCCGCAGCGCCGACCTCGATGCCGCACACCTGACCAAGCTCGGTCATGGAGCGGACCCAAATAAAAGGCACTTTCTTTTGTCGGCAAAGCTGAGCCAGCGGCTCAGTGATGGCAGGATCGGCATTTTTGGCCAGGAACACCTTTTGGGCTCTTCCGGAATGGAGCGATTTGCGGAGCTGCTTGGCTCCCACAACCATGGAAAAACCGGCTATTTCCTTAGCGATTTCACCGCACGCCATACGAATGTCATTTTGAGTGTCCATACAAAAACCTATTATACGCATTTTTTATAAATTGTCAACAAAAAATTTCAAAAAACCTTTGATATACCATAGGTTTTTCGCCCCTTCTCCCCTACATTTCAAATGCAAAAGCCGCTGCTCAGATGAGCAGCGGCTTACGCGAATTAAATTTCCTCGACAGGAGCGGCAGCCTCGGCGCAGACCTGGGCAGCAACACCGGGCTCATAGTCCCGATATGCCATCAGGCCGGAGCCTGCAGGAATCAGCTTACCGATGATGACGTTCTCCTTCAGGCCAACCAGATGGTCAACCTTACCCTTAATAGCAGCATCAGTCAGGACCTTAGTGGTCTCCTGGAAGGATGCAGCGGACAGGAAGGAATCGGTGGCCAGAGATGCCTTGGTAATACCCATCAGCACAGCAGAGCCCTCTGCCAGACGCAGATCGGTCTCGCCGGCGTCGATGCGGGCCTGTACCTGTGCATTGGCATCTTCGAATACGAAGCTGTCAACAACAGTACCGGTGAGCAGCGTGCTGTCACCGGGGTTTTCCACCCGGATCTTACGCATCATCTGACGGATGATAACTTCAATGTGCTTATCGTTGATCTCAACGCCCTGCTGACGGTAAACCGCCTGCACGGACTGCACCAGGTAATCCTGAACAGCCTCAACGCCGGAGATCCGCAGCACATCCTGGGGATACAGAGCGCCATCGGTGATGGGCTCGCCCTTCAGAACGGTCTTGCCGTGGGTAACCTTCAGACCTACAGAGTAAGGCACCTGGTAAACCTTCACCTCGCCGTCCTCTGCAGTAACGGTGATGTTACGCATAGCGGTACGGTGGGTATCGTCCACAGAAACCTTACCGGTGATCTCAGAGATGACTGCCATCTTCTTGGGACGGCGGGACTCGAACAATTCTTCAACTCTGGGCAGACCCTGCGTAATATCGTCACCTGCAACACCACCGGAGTGGAAGGTACGCATGGTCAGCTGCGTACCGGGCTCACCGATGGACTGAGCAGCGATGATACCGACAGCTTCGCCAAGGTCAACTTCCTTGGAGGTAGCCAGGTTCATGCCGTAGCAGCGGGCGCAAACGCCGTTGCGGGCGCGGCAGCCCAGCACAGTACGGATATAGATCTTCTCGATACCGGCATCTTCAAACTTCTGAGCATCCTCGGGCATCATCATAACGTCCTTGGAGTGCAGCAGCTCACCGGTAACAGGATGCAGCACATCGTTTACGGGATAACGGCCGCGGATACGGTTACCAAAGGTATCGATCACGTCACCGTTCTGGACAACTGCGCCAACCCAAATACCGTTGGCAGTGCCGCAGTTCCGCTCGCGGATAATGACTTCCTGGGAAACGTCCACCATACGGCGGGTCAGGTAACCGGAGTCAGCAGTACGCAGAGCGGTATCGGTCATGCCCTTACGGGCGCCTCTACTGGAAATGAAGTATTCCAGAACAGACAGACCTTCACGGAAGTTAGCCTTAACGGGGATTTCGATGGTACGGCCAGCGGTATCGGCCATCAAGCCACGCATACCGGCCAGCTGACGGATCTGAGCCATAGAACCACGGGCGCCGGAGTCCGCCATCATATAGATGGGGTTGAACTCATCCAGGTTGCCCTGCAGAGCGCCGGTAACATCAGCGGTGGTCTTTTCCCACTGCTGAACAACCAGGCGATAACGCTCTTCGTTGGTGATATAGCCCTGACGGTAGAACTGCTCGATCTCCACAACCTTGGCTTCGGCTTCCCGAACCAGCTGGTACTTTTTCTCAGGCACAACCATATCTGCAATGGAAACGGAGATAGCGCCCTTGGTGGAGAACTTGTAGCCCAGTGCCTTTACACGGTCCAGCATTTCAGTGGCCACGGTAAAGCCGTGCTTACGGATACACTTGTCAATGATCTTACCCAGCTGCTTCTTGCCAACCAGGAAGTCCACTTCCAGGTCGAAAGCGTGCTCGGGATCGTTGCGGTTCACAAAGCCCAGGTCCTGAGGAATGGGCTCGTTGTAGATCAGGCGGCCAACAGTAGCATTGATAACCTTGCTCTGCTTTACGCCGTCAATTTCCTTGGTGTACAGCACACGGATGGGTGCGTGCAGGCCCACGTTGCCATCAGCATAGGCAGCAATGGCCTCATCCACGCTGGAGTAGTTCAGCTTGGGACGGAAGGTAGCTGCTACGCCGCCCTCAGCCTTAGCCTTCTTGTTGGCTGCCACAAACTCATCGGCATCCACCAGCTGACCTACCAGCAGGCCGGTAGTACCGGCATCGGTAACGAACACTTCCTCAGCGCCCTTTTCTGCCTTACCCAGACGGGTGTAGGTCAGGTAGTAAGCACCCAGGATCATATCCTGCGTAGGCACGGTAACGGGCTTGCCGTCCTGAGGACGGAGCAGGTTGTTGGCAGAGAGCATCAGCATTCTGGCTTCTGCCTGAGCTTCAGCGCTCAGAGGCACGTGAATAGCCATCTGGTCGCCGTCGAAGTCAGCGTTAAATGCAGTACAGCAAAGAGGATGCAGCTTCAGAGCACGGCCCTCCACCAGGATGGGCTCAAAGGCCTGAATACCCAGACGGTGCAGCGTAGGTGCACGGTTCAGCATAACAGGACGGTCCTTAATGATCTCATCCAGAGCATCCCAAACCTCGGTCTTGCCCTTGTCGATCATCTTCTTGGCGGACTTGATGTTGTTAGCCAGGCCGTCAGCAACCAGCTTCTTCATAACGAAGGGACGGAACAGCTCGATAGCCATTTCCTTAGGCACGCCGCACTGATACAGCTTCAGCTCAGGGCCTACAACGATAACGGAACGGCCGGAGTAGTCAACACGCTTACCCAGCAGGTTCTGACGGAAACGGCCCTGCTTACCCTTGAGCATATCGGACAAGGACTTCAGCGCTCTGTTGTTAGCACCGGTAACGGCACGGCCACGGCGGCCATTGTCGATCAGGGCGTCAACAGCCTCCTGCAGCATCCGCTTTTCGTTACGGATAATGATGTCAGGAGCGTGGAGCTGAATCAGTCTCTTCAGACGGTTGTTACGGTTGATGACCCGGCGATACAGATCGTTCAGGTCAGAGGTAGCGAAACGACCGCCATCCAGCTGGATCATGGGACGGATATCGGGCGGAATCACAGGCAGCACATCCATGACCATCCAGGAAGGCTTATTCCCAGACTCCCGGAAAGCTTCCACAACTTCCAGGCGCTTGACAAGACGCAGCTTCTTCTGAGAAGAAGCGGTCTTCAGTTCCTCACGCAGCTGCTCGGACAGCTCATCCAGGTCGATTTTCTCCAGAAGCTCCTTAACAGCCTCTGCGCCCATACCGGCCTTGAAATCGTCCTCGTACTTTTCCCGCATATCCCGGTATTCCTTCTCGCTGAGGATCTGATTCACAGCCAAAGGAGCATCACCGGGATCGGTGACGATATAAGAAGCAAAGTACAGAACCTTCTCCAGCACCTTGGGGCTGATATCCAAAATCAGGCCCATGCGGGAAGGAATGCCCTTGAAATACCAGATGTGGCTGCAGGGAGCGGCCAGCTCAATGTGACCCATACGCTCCCGGCGCACCTTGGCCTTGGTCACTTCCACGCCGCAGCGATCGCAGACCTTGCCCTTATACTTGATTTTCTTATACTTACCGCAGTGGCACTCCCAATCCTTGGTAGGTCCAAAGATCTTTTCGCAGTACAGGCCGTCCCGCTCGGGCTTCAGTGTGCGGTAGTTGATGGTCTCGGGCTTTTTAACTTCGCCGAAGGACCACTGCCGGATCATTTCCGGCGATGCAATGCCAATTTTAATAGCATCAAAGGTGACATCTGCCATAAAGCGCCGCCTCCTTAATCTTCATATGCGTCGGCATCGGAATCATCCGTGCCAAACACATCCATAATATCTTCCGGACCGTCCTCATCAATGATGAAGCCGCTGTCCAAAACCTCGTTGGCGTCTACCACCAGCTCGGTCTCAGGACCGGTGTATACGATCTCGTCATCTTCGTCCTCGTCCTTCAGCTCGATCTCGTTGCCGTTTTCATCCAGCACACGGATATCCAGACACAGAGCCTGCAGCTCCTTAACAAGAACCTTGAAGGATTCGGGAACACCGGGGGTGGGAATATTGCTGCCCTTAACGATGGCTTCGTAGGTCTTTACACGACCGGTCACGTCGTCAGACTTAACCGTCAGGATCTCCTGCAGGGTGTAAGCAGCGCCGTAAGCCTCCAGGGCCCAAACTTCCATTTCGCCGAAACGCTGGCCGCCGAACTGGGCCTTACCTCCCAAGGGCTGCTGGGTAACCAGTGCGTAGGGACCGGTGGAACGGGCGTGGATCTTATCGTCAACCAGGTGGTGCAGCTTCAGGTAATAGGGATAACCAACGGTAACCAGGTTATCAAAGGGTTCGCCGGTACGGCCATCGTACAGAACGGTCTTGCCGTCCTCACGCAGGCCAGCCAGCTTCAGGGTATCACGGATATCCTTCTCGTTAGCGCCGTCGAACACAGGGGTAGCTACCTTCCAGCCCAAAGCCTTGGCAGCATAACCCAGGTGAACCTCCAGCACCTGACCGATGTTCATACGGGAAGGCACGCCTAGGGGGTTCAGCACCACATCCAGGGGAGTACCGTCGGGCAGGAAGGGCATATCCTCTTCCGGCAGAACACGGGAGACAACGCCCTTGTTACCGTGACGGCCGGCCATCTTATCGCCCACGGAGATCTTACGCTTCTGAGCAATATAAACGCGGACGGACTTGGTAACACCGGGAGCCAGCTCATCGGAGTTCTCCTTGGTGAACACCTTAACGTCAACAACGATACCGCTTTCGCCGTGAGGCACCTTCAAAGAGGTATCACGGACTTCTCTTGCCTTTTCGCCGAAGATCGCTCTCAGCAGACGCTCTTCGGGAGTCAGCTCAGTTTCACCCTTGGGAGTGACCTTACCAACCAGATAATCGCCGGAGCGAACCTCTGCGCCGATACGGATAATACCGTTCTCGTCCAGATCCTTCAGGGTATCTTCGCCCACATTGGGGATATCACGGGTGATCTCTTCCGGTCCAAGCTTGGTGTCCCGGGCTTCGGTCTCGTGCTCTTCAATGTGGATAGAGGTAAACACGTCCTCACGAACCAGACGTTCGTTCAGCAAAATAGCGTCCTCGTAGTTGTAACCTTCCCAGGTAACGAAGCCGATCAGCACGTTCTTACCCAGGGCGATCTCACCGCCGGAGCAGGAAGGACCGTCAGCAATGATCTGCTCCCGCTCTACCCGCTCACCTACCACAACGATGGGGCGCTGGTTGACGCAGGTGCCGGCATTGCTGCGGGCAAACTTAGTCAGCACGTGGGTTTCGCTGTGGCCGTCATCGTAAGCGATGGTGATCTCGTCAGCGGAAACAGCAGTAACAGTACCTGCGCCGGTGGCCTTCAAGCAAACTTCGGAGTCCACAGCGGCGGCATGCTCGATACCGGTAGCAACCACAGGAGGCTCGGTGGTGAGCAGAGGCACGGCCTGACGCTGCATGTTCGCGCCCATAAGTGCACGGTTAGCGTCGTCGTTCTGCAGGAAGGGAATGAAAGAAGTAGCGATAGAGATCATCATTCTGGGAGATACGTCGATATAATCGATCATATTCCGGTCAACTTCAATAATCTCGTTGCGGTGACGGCAGGTAATACGGGTATTGATCAGGCAGCCGTTTTCGTCAACAGGCTCGTTTGCCTGACCGATGTAGAACTCGTCTTCCACATCAGCGGTCATATAATCCACCTGTTCGGTGACCTTGCCGGTAGCCTTGTCTACCTTCCGGTAGGGAGCTTCCACGAAGCCGTACTCGTTGATCTTGGCAAAGGTTGCCAGATAGTTGATCAGACCGATGTTAGGACCTTCAGGAGTCTCGATAGGACACATACGGCCGTAGTGGGTGTAGTGAATATCACGAACATCGAAAGATGCGCGCTCACGGCTCAAACCGCCGGGGCCCAGTGCGGACAGACGGCGCTTGTGAGTCAGCTCAGCCAGGGGGTTGTTCTGATCCATAAACTGGCTCAGGGGGCTGGAGCCGAAGAACTCCTTAATAACTGCGGTAACAGGACGGATATTGATCAGGCTCTGGGGAGTGACAGTATCCAGATCCTGCACGGTCATACGCTCCCGGATCACGCGGTCCAGACGGCTGAAGCCAATGCGGAACTGATTCTGCAGCAGCTCACCTACGCAGCGCAGACGGCGGTTGCCCAGGTGGTCAATATCGTCAGGCATACCGATACCGGCAGCCACGCAGTTCAGGTAGTTGATGGAAGCCATGATATCATCGGTGATGATATGCTTGGGGATCAGATCATTCATGCGCTCAGCAATGGCATCTTCCCACTGGCCTTCCTCCACAGTTTCCAGCATTTCCTTCAAAACGCTGAAACGGACCTTCTCCTTAACACCGTACTGCTTAGGATCAAAGCTAACGAAGCCGGCCATGTCAACCATGCCGTTGGACAGAACCTTAACGTTTTTACCGCCGACCTTAACAGTAGCCTCGTTCACACCCTTGGCGCTGAAAGCCTGCGCCTGAGCACGGGAGATGATCTCACCGGGCATAGCCAGGATCTCACCGGTCATAGGATCGGCGATGGGCTCAGCCACTTCCTGACCGGACAGACGGGTCCAGATATCCATCTTCTTGTTGAACTTATAACGGCCAACTGCGCTCACATCGTAGCGGTGAGCGTCAAACAGCAGGCCTTCCAGGTGCGCAATAGCGGTCTCCACCGTGGGAGGCTCACCGGGACGCAGACGGCGGTAGATCTCCAGCAGGCCCTCTTCCCGGGTCTTGCAGGTATCCTTCTCCATGGTTGCCAGGATACGGGGATCTTCACCGAACATTGCCTTGATCTTCTCATCGGTATCCACACCCAGAGCGCGGATCAGGCTGGTAATGGGCAGCTTGCGGTTCTTGTCGATGCGTACCCAGAATACGTCGGACAGGTCGGTTTCATACTCCAACCAAGCGCCACGGTAAGGAATTACAGTAGCGGTGTAGGTATGCTGTTCAGCCTTGTCCACATCGTGGGTATAGTACATACCGGGAGAGCGCACGATCTGAGAAACGATAACACGCTCTGCGCCGTTAATGACGAAAGTGCCGCCATTGTTCATAATGGGGAAATCGCCCATGAAGATATCCTGTTCCTTGATCTCTTCGGTCTCGGTGTTGCGCAGACGCATACGTACCTTGATGGGCTTAGCATAGGTGGCATCCCGCTCCTTGCACTCCTCGATGGTGTACTTGGGCTTATCCTCCATAGAATAATCCAGGAAGCTCAGCTCCAATTTACCGGAGAAGTCGGTGATCACACCTACATCCCGAAATACTTCCCGCAAACCCTCATCCAGGAACCACTGATAGGAATCCTTCTGGATCTTGAGCATGTTGGGCATTTCCAGGATCTCATTGTACTTTGCGTAGCTCTTACGCAGGGTCTTACCAAAATATTGGTCTTTGACCATTTCTGCCATATGGATCATCACGCCTTTCTTTCGTGTTGTTCATATTAACGCCCGGATCCGTTGTAAGATTATGGAACTTATCTCTTGACAGATCCGCCATAGTGTGCTAAGATGCTCATAGATAGGAAAAATGCATAAAAGGGCATAATATCACAATATGGAGTACCATTGTATCACAATGGTCTTTTTTTGTCAATGCACTTTTCCATATTTTACCGAGAATTTTTATAAAAAATCAGGGTGGACGAAAACATCGTCCACCCTTTCTTTTGTTATAGTTTACAGAGGAGAATAGCCGTAGCTATTGACCAGCGCGTCCAGCTTGCGACCCTTCTTGCAATAGGGGCAATCCCGGTAGTCATAGCTTTCATAATCGGGAATATCCTTTACATCGTACACAGAGCGCACCGGGTATCCGGCAACTTCGTCCACAGCCCGGTAAATCGCAGCAATACCTGCCACCTCACCGCCATAGTAGCCAATGGCCTCAAAGCTCTTCTTGGCGGTAAAGCCGGTGGTAACAGAAGCCATCAGCACCAAAACGTGCTTGCCCCGGATCATAGGCTGAATATTATCCCGGAAGATCATCTGGGAGTTGGTATTATACTCCGGCTCGATCACATAAACAGACTGGTGCTGATTAATGGTGCGGAAACCGCTTCTGGTCAGCTCTTCCGCAACACAGGCACCCAGCACCGCCGTGCCGTCCAGGCACAGAATTGTATCCACAGGGGTGTTATTGATAAAATGAGACACCAGCTGCTTGGCGCTTTCCTTGGCATCACTCAAACGGGTCTTAGGATCCGTGATATCAATATAATAATTAATGTGGCTGTGGTTGGTTGCGAAGTGACCGTAAGCCACACGAAGCGGCACTTTACCCCGCACGATGGGAAGTTCTTTTAATTCGACCATAGATGGTTCCTCCTTCAGTTTTGAAAAAGAAAAAGGCGTTTTTCCATGCCCCGGCAGAAGCGTTCTTCGCCGGGCTCTGAAAAAACGCTTTTTTTCATTATAACCCGAAAGGTATTCATTTTGCAAGAAAAATTTTCTTGCGTTTTGGCTAAAATTTAACCCTCACTCTTGTGCAGTTTGCCGTGCCAGCAGATCCCTCTCCTGTTTGCAGAACTGCTTTGCGATAATATGGCAGATTTCTTTTCGCTCCACCATTTGCCGCACTTTTTTAAAGCTTGCCCACTGCACCGCATCCGTTTCTCCCGGCAAAAGGCAAATTTCCTCAATGGGCGTCTGCCGCTTCAGGCAGTAAAAATCATAGTGGGTATTGCGATCAATACCGGAAGAAAGCAGCTCGAACTCATTTTCCTCAGCCCGGATGCCCGTTTCCTCAAAAAGCTCCCGGGCGATAGCCTGACGGCTGGTCTCCCCTGCAATGGCTGCGCCGCCGGAATTTTCCCAAGTACCGGCAAAGGACTTGCCAGGCGCCCGCCGGGTCAGCAGCAGGTTTCCCTTGCCGTCATATACCCAAACGCACACCACAAGGCCATATTCCCCTACCCCCCACCGGGTGCCGCGCAAATGCTGCCTGCCGGTACGGTTACGGTACTTATCGTAAATATCGTTATATTCCATAATCTTAATCCAGGCTCTTGCCGGTATGGCGATAAGCGCTGTCCAGAGGGCTGATCCGATCTGTTTCTTTCTGATAACGGCCCACCACATTGGCAGCCAGGTCTACCGGCAACAGCGTACCTGCGCCGGCTACGCAGCCTCCTGGGCAAGCCATACCTTCCAAAAGGTAACCGTTATACTTACCGGCCTTAGCCAGGGTCATCAGCTTGCGGCAATCCCGCAGGCCCTCAGCCCGGGCTGTCTGAATCTGAATATCCGGATTTTCCTGCTGAGCAAGCTCCGCCACCGCTTTGGCAACGCCGCCGGCAACTGCAAAACCACGGCCGGCAGCCGTGCCTTCGTTCAGATCATCCAGCTCTTCGATGGTTTCAAAATTGATCTCCTTGGCCTCGAACATACCCTGCAGCTCCTCAAAGGTAAGCACAAAGTCCACATCGGAACGAATGTCTGCCCGAATGGCCTCCAGCTTCTTTGCAGCGCAAGGGCCAACGAATACCACCTTACAGCCGGGATACTTCTTCTTCATCAGCCGGGCGGTGAATACCATAGGTGTCAAGGTCATGGAGATGTTCTTCGCCTCACCGGGGAACAGCTTATAGATCATAGAATGCCATGCCGGGCAGCAGGATGTAGCCATATAGTTCTGCTCGTGAGGCACTTTTTCCAAAAAGTCCTTGGCTTCCTCAATGGTACACATATCTGCGCCAACCGCCACTTCCACGATTCGCTCAAAGCCCAGCTGCTTCATAGCGGCAATAAATTTACCGGGCGTAGAATGCTTGCCAAACTGGCCGATAAAAGCAGGCGCAACGATGGCAATTACCTTCTCCCCCTCCATAATAGAACGGATCACCTGGAAGATCTGACCCTTGTCCACAATAGCGCCAAAGGGACAGCTCACCAGGCACTGACCGCAGGCAACGCACTTATCCTGATTGATGGTGGCTCTGCCGTATTCATCAGAAACGATAGCATCCATACCGCAGGCAGCGGCGCAGGGGCGCTCCAAATGGACAATGGCATTATAAGGGCAGGCCTTGGCGCACTTGCCGCACTTGATGCACTTATCCAGATCAATGTAGGAGCGGTTATTCCGGAAGGAAATGGCATCCTTGGGACACACCTTCTGACAAGAAGCCGCAATACAGTTCTGGCAATAATTGCTCACCATATACCGGTTGGTGGGACAGCTGTGGCAGGCATAGGGAATGATGTTAATGAGAGGCGGCTCATAGTACTGCTCCGCCACCGCCGCAGCATCCATACCCTCGGTCATCAGGCTGCGGGTCTGAATGGGGCGAATGGAAAGACCCATAGCAAGGCGCACCCGCTCACCGGCAATGGCTCGCTCCAAAAACACAGACTCTCTGTGCAGCGGCCGGTCACCGGGCACAATAATATAAGGAAGATCCTCAGCCGTGGAATAATCCCCACCGGCGTATGCCATACGGGCAACCTCCGTAAAGACCTTTTTGCGAATATCTGTAATCAGAGACGGAATACCTCTCATACCATTTCCTCCTTGGCAAAACTTTCACTTATACAACATTATAGCAAATAAAATACCGCTATTCAAGAAAAAATGTTTGGAAAGTTTTGTGCAAGCGGTAAATTTCTCCGCCCCCGTCTGTTTTTCTGATTGCTTTTTTCAAAACCCTCGTGTATAATACTGCGTGAGGTTACCCGGATGTGGCTCAGTTGGCCCAGCCGTCCTGCGCTGCCAGCGGCAGATGCAGCAGGACGAGCTGGTTGTGCAGCGGCCACGAGCTTGCCCGCCGCCAGTGACGGAGTCAAGGGCAAGCGCAGTGTGTGCCGTGGTCGATAGTCGACGAAGGTGTTTGCACCGAGGAGAATATCGGGTACCACAAACGGGCGATAGCTGACGCAGCCGATTTATCGGCAAGGAAGATATCGGGCACCGCAAACCGGAAGAGCGCTTGCTTTACACATAGTTTTATATATACCCGGATGTGGCTCAGTTTGGTAGAGCGCTTGCTTTGGGAGCAAGATGCCGCAGGTTCGAATCCTGTCATCCGGACCAGAAAATGACAGATTCCTGTCGGAGTCTGTCATTTTCAATTAAATTGATTTCCATGTGTTTAATAATTTGTTTCACGTTATTTGAGTTTTATGTAATTATCTGTGACAGGTGTATTGCTATAAAAATGCAGCATTATAATAATATAAGGGGTTTAATAGATGGATAGATTATTTGACTATCAAAGAAAATGCATTGTTCTGAAACAAATACAGTCTAATAAAGTAAATCTATACAGAATTTTAGGCAACATTCAAAAATTTCTTACTGTGTTTGTTTCTGCGTTCATCACTTTTCTTGGCTTTTCAGGCACAGACAAAATTTCTAAATATGTTCAAGTGCTGTTCAAAGTAAATGTTTCGTTAATCTCTATTGAATTGATATTTAATTTATTAATCTTTATCCTCTTTTTATCAACATTAACGCACTTGCTATTCCAATTTGACAACAAACAGAAAGACGCGGAAAAATCAATCATCCTTTTGACTGCATTACAAAATGAAATAGAAAATTATCAGAATAATTTTAACGAATCATCTAAATCTAGCATTAATGTTATAGCAGAAAAATATGAACAGTTAATTCACACACTTCCATCGAACAGTGATAGAGATTTTTTAAGAGCGAAGAAAGATCTAAAAAAGAAGGAAAAAGAACAAGCAAAAATAGGCAAGGCTGTCTTCTATCCATTAGATGGTGAATCATTAACAGAAAGAGAATTAGAGAAAGAACTAATTAAAATTATCAATGCTGACGAGTATACACGCCGAATTATAGATTTTGTTTATGAGTTATCTAACAACTTCTATGTTGGTGGAGGAATTATACGAAACCTTGTCTGGGATAGACAACATAAATATAAAATACAAACGCCGCTAGATGATATTGATATAATCTATTTTGACAAGACAAGCACAACAAAGCAACATGACGAGGCTATAGAGAAAAAGATTCGCTTTATGCTTCCCAACATTGACTGGTCTGTCAAGAATCAGGCACGGATGCATACAATTAACGGTGACAGTGAATATAAAGACATTACTGACGCTGTTGCAAAATGGCCTGAAACCGCATCGGCAATTTTGGTAAAAAAAGATAGGTTCGGTAAATATAAGATCATTGCCCCTTATGGACTTAAGGATTTGTTTGCTCTTCATATACGTCCTACGCCCGCATTTGCAAATAAAACCAATAGAATTCACGAACGTTGTAGCTCTAAAAAATGGAAAGAGAAATGGCCAAATCTTAAAATTGATCTTTAATATTGAAAATGCTTGACATATTCCTGTAGTAAAGATACTGTTTGGTTATTTCTAAACCATTGATACTGCTTACTTTTTGCTTAAATCCTATAAAACAACTCGTACCAAAAAATCAGGAAATCGCTATTGCGGTTTCCTGATTTTTATTGCGTAGCAAAGAACTGCTGCATCTTTTATATCAGTATTCCGTTACAATGGTCGATTTCGTGCTGAATGATCTGTGCCGGCCAGCCGGTAAAGGTCTTCATGCGGGTCTGGAACTTTTCATTTTGCCATTGCACCTTAATGGTTTGATACCGTTTGCAAGGCCGAGGGCCACCCAGCAAGGAAAGGCAGCCTTCGCTGGCATCGTAAGGGTCGGACGCCTTAATGATCTGCGGGTTAAACATGGTCATATATTCCCCATCGTTATCAAAAACGATGATCCGTTTCAGCACACCGATCATGTTGGCAGCCATCCCTACGCAAGCATCCTTATTAGCCGCCAGGGTATCCAGCAGATCCCGAGCCACCTGCAGATCTTCCGCCGTTGCAGGCTTGGATTGCAACGCAAGAAAAACCGGATCGTGTATGACTTCTTTAACCATGATAAACCTCTATGATTTTCTCTAATATCTCATCGTCTGCCGGGCAGAAATCATACTGATCGATCTCTGCCGGGGTGATCCAACGAATGTCATTATGTTCTAATTTTTGGGGAACGCCCTGGGCAATGGTGGCATGAAACAAGGTCAGGTGAACGGTAATATCCGGGTATTCGTGTACCACATCCATAAAGACATCGCCCACAGAAAGAGTGACCGCCAGTTCTTCCTGACATTCCCGGATAAGGGCTTGTTCTTTGCTCTCCCCCGGTTCAACCTTTCCGCCGACGAACTCCCACAGCAAACCTCTTGCCTTGTGCGCCGGCCGCTGACAGATCATAAACTTATCGTCACTCCAAATCAATGCCGCTACCACTTCGACCATAATGCCGCTCCCCCCTCTTTATTTTAAGATAACACGCAAAAGCACAAAAAGCAAGAAACTTGCATACTCCCCTATTATCTGCAAAAGCTACGCAAAAGGAGTGATTTTTATGAACGGACAGGAGCTTGTAAAGCAAACCCTGGATCAGATCCCCCAGCCTCAGGCAAATGCCAAGCGAATCGTAGGGCTGGTAAAAGAAGGCGGTCGGGTCACCGGGTATCAGCTTTCCGATGATTCCATTGTGGAAAAACAGCAGGCGGTGGATATGGCAAAACAGGGACAGATCGCCGGTGTAGGCATCGCCCACCGGAAAGATACGGAATATCTGCGCTCCATCCCCGACGGCAGCGAAAACAACAACCTGAGCAATCTCCCATCTATATCGCCCCAATCATAAGCAAATCCGGCAGCAGTAGCTGCCGGATTTTATTGTATAAAGAAAACTGCATAATTAAATATGATTTTGCCGTTTAGCGCCTGCAAAATACCGATTGGCATATTTTTCGGCATTTCTGTAATAAATATGTTATAATAACTTGACCGGAGGTGTTGCTATGAAATTCAGGCTCATCATAGACAAAGATAAAATCGAAGAAATCGTTGCGACAGTCCACGACCGCACACCCCTGATCGATGAGATCGAAGCACTGCTCAGCAAGCATACAGACCGCATCCCCGGCTACATCGAGGACGATATTAAAATGCTGAGCATTCCTGAAATCGAATGCATTACTGTTCTAAACGGCAAAACCTACGCCATCGATTCTCAAAACAAGCGCTATCGGCTAAAGCAACGACTCTATGAGCTGGAAGCTGCCCTCCCGGTTTTTTTCATCCGTATTAACAAAAGCACATTGGCGAACGAAAACGCATTGGATCGGTTTTCCGTTACCATCACAGGCTCTGTGGACGCTGTTTTCAAATGCGGCTACCGGGAATATGTTTCCCGGCGGTGCTTTGCCCAGATCAAAAGGAGGTTAGAAAACAAATGAAAAAGTTTTGGAAAGAGTTTATATTCCGCGGCTTGATCTGCGCCGCAGGAGGGCCTTTGGTCTTGGCGATTATCTATGGCATTCTGGGTGTAACCGGAGCGGTTGAACATTTCACGCCCCACGAAGTCTCTATGGGCATTTTAACCATTACATTACTTGCCTTTATCGCCGCGGGTATGACCGCCATTTACCAAATGGAGCAGCTGCCGCTGCCCACCATGATCCTGCTCCACGGCGGCGCCTTGTATATTGCCTATATCCTCACCTATCTGATAAACGGCTGGTTGCAGAATTCCTTTGTTCCCATCCTGATATTCACAGGCATCTTTATTCTTGGCTACGCCTTCATCTGGCTCATTATTTACTTTGTGGAAAGGTCAAAAGCCAACAAACTAAATAAAATACTGAAAAAAACGGATGCCTAAGGCATCCGTTTTTTAAACCATCACGGCATATTTTGCCGGGTTATCCTTTTCGTAGTAAACCGTCAGCTTTTCGCCCTTTTCCGGGCAGCGTTTATTCCAATTTACATACCGCTTTCCCTTATAGCTTTGACCGCCTACCGTATATGTAAAATGAATAATATGGGGAAACAACGCACCGTCAAACATATTTTTGCGCACAGGCTTGGTATTCACCTTCAGCCACCAGCAGGTTTTTACATCCACAACAATACCTTCGGTCTTCCCACCGGCGATAGCATTCGTTACACCAATTCCAAACATTCTCAAATTCATATTTACCTCACCAAATGAAAGGAATAATCCTGTATTTTACTTTCTGCTTATATTCTGCGTAGCCGGGCAATTCTTTCGTCAGCAGTTTTTCCTCATCTTTTAAGCGCACAACGATGATCACCGGATAAAACGCAAAAGCGATCAAGGCGTACCAAGAGCCCAGAATCAGGGGGATCATCAAAAACAGCAAAATCGTCACTGCGTACATAGGATGGCGGACAATGCCGTAAAGTCCGGTGTCCACTACCTTCTGTCCCTCTTCCACCTTAATTGTGCGGCTAAGATATGCGTTCTCCCGCATCACCTCGGCATACAGCCCATAAGCAATCAAAAACAGAACCGATGCAGCGATCACCACCCAATCGGGCATATAAGACCAGCCAAAGCGGAAGTCCAAACCAGCCACCACAAAACCGGCAATAAACATAAGGCCCGAAAAGGCAAGAACGCCTTTTTGTGTAGCCTGCTTTTCCTTAGCATCCAGCCGCTTTTTCAGAAAATCCGGAGATTTAAAAAACATCACAAAACCGGCAATGAGCATAGGGGCAAACAACAACCCTGCAAACAGCCAGCCATACACATAATGGAACGTACCGGCAGGCAAAAAGATCAAAAGACCCACCAGCAATAACCCGCAGGTAAACTTTACGATCGCTTCAAATAACAGCTTCATATTTTACTCCACCTCATAGGGCCAATCGATAATGCCGCCAAATTCCTTAATGTTAGTATGGCCCAGCTTCACCAAGTCTGCCGCTGCGATCTTGCTCCGCCGACCGCTGCGGCAATAAACCAGGATCAACTGATCTTTATCCGTCAATATACCTTCTGCTTTTTCTGTGATCTCATCGTAGGGAATCAAAATCGCACCGGGAATATGACCTTCGTCATATTCTTCCTGTGTCCGTGTATCTAAAATAATATAGCCTTCCTGGGTATCCATAATTTCCTTAGCCTGCTGTGCTGTAATATTCATATATACCGCCTCCTGCGTATTTTCCTTAGTTTGCCCGCAAGCTGTAAGCATCAGCGCAGATAAAATAATCAAAAGCAATCTTTTCACCAAAATATCACCTCTTTTTTCATTATAACACGACAACCCCAGCCATGCAACGACTATGTCGTTCCCTTATTGGGCATAAATAATACTTGCCACAAGGTATGATTTCCGTTATAATAATGCCCGTTGAGGAAAGGGCGTGATGGACATCGTAGACCTGATCATAGGAAACACTTGCAGCCTGCTTGCTATGGGAACAGATGCCCTGAGTGCTTCTCGCAAAACTGTCAAAGGTGTGCTTTGGACGCAAAACGCCAGTCAGGCGATCTACTTTATCGGTACGGTCATTCTGAAGGGCTACAGCGGCGCAGTACAAAATGTAATGAGCATTCTGCGCAATTTACTGGCTCTCAGCGGCAAAAGCTCCAAAGTATTGGAATGGGGCTTATCCCTGCTGGGCGTTGTACTTGGCATCGCCTTTAATAACATCGGCATTATGGGTTATATGCCTGTCCTTGCCAATCTGCAATATACGCTGGTGGTATTTCGTTTCAAGAAAAACGAACGAGCAATCAAAATCTCCTTTATGATCGCAGCGCTTATGTTTTCTCTGTTCAGTCTTGCCATCCAGAATTATGTTGGCGTAGTCACAAATTTAACCGTAATGGTCACCACCGGTATTTTTCTGCTGCGTTCTTACAAAGACAGCAAACCCAAGGAGGAGCACAAATGAACGAATATGAAATCGTCGCCAAATTTTTAAACGGGTGCGCCGGCGCTGCACGCCCCCAAACGTATTTTGAGGAAGCAGAGCTTGCCAACACCGATGATTACGTTCGCACAAAACACAGCAAGGATTTTGAAAAATTCATTAAGCAGACCCTGGACGACGGACGAATCCTCTACACCTACGATAACGGCACAGTAACCTACATCTACGAATTTACACTACTGTAAAAAACGGCGCAGAGCTACTTGCTCTGTGCCGTTTTTATGTACCGCAGCCGTTTTTGCAAAAGGCCTAAAGCATACCAGGTAGTTTCATAACGGATATAGGAAAGAACATTTTCATCCCAAAAGAATCGCAATCGGGGCTTAAATTCCTCATCGCCGTGCCAAAACTGCACCAGGATCTCCAGGCCATCCACCAGCTCAATGGCATAGCTCATATCCGCATGGGACATACTTCTTCCCCCAAGGGCCTCACAGGCCGCGCGGAAGGCCTGGGGATGCCGGTCAAAGTAAGCCGCATCGGCATCTTCTGTCTCTTCCTGCAGGTTTCGGTGAAAATAATGGCCCTGTGTGACGATATTCATAAAGTTGCCGGAAATATAGCGATCCGGCTTACTGTCGCACAGCCAATCCAGCAAAACCATTACTTCTGCAAAGGAGTTGCCATCCTCCCATCCGGCTTCCGTCTTTCTTTCCATATCGCCGCTTAACCGGCAAATGCGATAAGTGGAAGAAAGAAAACGAACATAAAAATAAGCTTCATCATAGCGCAGAGCGCACCGATCGATCAGTTCCCGCTGATCATAGGTAAGAAAACGTTTTTTCGCCTGCGCCATTTGAATGGCGTAATTGTTCACAGCTTTCATAAGTCAACGCCCAGAAAAGATTTTGCCAAAACGCCCACTACAAAGGAAATAACCGCCACACCGATGCTGATCAGCGCCATTTCCAGGAAGCGGCTGCCGAATTTCTGGTCCTGGGCAACACTTGTATAATAAGTAAAGCCTGCAATGATCAGCACCACAACCGCCAGCATACAAACAAGGGCAGGAATGTACTGACCTGCGGGGAACAACAAATAGGGCGCAATCAGGCCAATAACCGTAAGCAAATAAGCAACGCCGGTGTAAGCGCAGGATTTTAGCGCATCCGTTCTCCCCTCGCTGCGGGCAGCCAGGAACTCGCTGGATGCCATAGAAAATGTTGCGCTGATACCTACGATCAAGCCGGAAAGGGCAATAAGCCGGTTATTCTGCAAGGCAAAGGCAAAGCCAGCCAGCGAACCGGTAAGCTCCACCAAAGCATCGTTCAGACCCAGAACCATACTGCCCACATATTGCAGCCGTTCTTCGTCCAATATATTCAGCAGCGCCTGTTCGTGTTCTTCCTCCTGGGCGCGGATAGAAGCGCTCTCCGCCACCTCTTTCGCCAGCAGCGCATATTGCTCCTGGGCGCCCCCTTCTCCCCGTTCCATCAGCTTCACCGCAAAGGTAAAGCCCAAGATCCGGGCGATCAGGCAATAACGCAGCACCTTCCCCTTTTGGGGCTTCATCTCAATACCGGTGTACTGCTTCCAAATCTCACAATGGGCCTTTTCCTCCCGGGCAAGGCGCAGCAAGGTCTTTTTATTTTCCTCGCCCTTGGCAAAGGCAGCGATTTTTTCGTAGATCACGCTTTCTGTAATCTCACTTTGCTGCATTTTCTTGATTATGCTCAGCGCTTCGGAAGACAAGTTTGTATGCATATCCTATCCCTCCCTTTATTTACCATTATTATAAATTAACCTACAGGAAAAAACAACATAAATCTCTTCTTGCATTACGCCACCTCCTATGATATAGTTGCACTATTATAATCATTATAAAAAGGAGATGTATTATGGAAAACAAACTGCAAAGAAAATACGGCCTGTTTACCGCTATTTGTATGGTGGTAGGCATCGTAATTGGCTCCGGCGTTTTCTTTAAAGCCCAAACCATTTTGGAAAAAACCGGCGGCGATATGCCTTTGGGCATTCTGGCCTGGGGCATCGGCGGCCTGATCATGCTGGTATGCCTGCTCACCTTCTCATTTATGAGCCAAAAATACGAAAAGGTCAACGGCCTTGTGGATTACGCTGAAGCAACTGTAGGTCCTAAATACGGCTACTATATGGGCTGGTTTGCAGCCACCATTTACTTCCCCGCTATGACCTCCGTACTGGGATGGCTGTCTGCCCGGTATACCTTGGAATTCCTGGTGTCCGTAGTTCCCGGCTTCAAGCTGATGATCCCCGCGGAAGCCGGCGGCTGCGTATTTGGCCCGGAATGTATTGCCCTTTCCCTGTTCTATCTGTGCGCCTGCTACGGCATCAATGTGCTCTCCCCCAAGCTGGGCGGCAAGCTGCAGATCAGCACCACCATCATCAAATTCATCCCCCTGACCCTGATGGCTGTGGTAGGCGTGATCCTGGGTGTTACCTCCGGTACGCTCACCGAAAACTTCACTACCCCCGCCCAGCTGCCTGACACCGGCGCAAATCCCCTGTTTGCCTCCGTCTGCGCCACAGCATTTGCTTACGAAGGCTGGATCATTGCCACATCTATTAACGCAGAGATCAAGGATTCCAAAAAGAATCTGCCCAAGGCCCTGATCATCGGCGGTTTTGTGATCATCGCAACTTACACCCTTTATTACATCGGTGTGGCCGGCGGCGCTTCCAATCAGGAGCTGATCGCAGGCGGCACTACCGTGGCATTTACCAATATCTTCGGCACTGTTTTGGGCAACATTCTGAAGCTCTTCGTTGCCATCTCCTGCATCGGCACTATGAACGGCCTGATGATGGCCAGCTGCCGCAGCTTCTACTCTATCGCTGCCCGCCGTCAAGGTCCCGCCCCCGATGTGCTGGCCCAGGTGGATAAGCGCACCAATGTGACCAACAACTCTGCCGCCCTGTCCCTGATCATCATCGGCGCCTGGTTTGCTTACTTCTATCTGGCAAATCTGGCAGGCACCTGGACCGGTCCTTTTGTGTTCGATTCCTCCGAGCTGCCCATCATCACCATCTACCTGATGTATCTGCCCATCTTCATCCAGTGGATGCGCAAGGAAAAGAGCGAAAACGCGCTGCGTCGGTTTGTGCTTCCCACCCTGGCACTTATCGGCTCTGTATTTATGGTGATCGCCTGTATCATCGGCCACGGCATCGCCTGTCTGTGGTACTTGATCGTATTTGCGGCTATTATGCTTCTTGGCGCATTCCTAAACAGACAAAGAACTTAAACAATAAAAAGACCGCCTCCAACGAGGCGGTCTTTTTGACCCCAACATGTTTAGTATAACACGTGATATTAATTTTGTCAATGCGTAATGACGGATTTCTGCGTTTTATACAAGTTAGTTTTGTGCATTTTGTACGATTTGTCAATTGTATTTCCCCCATCCCTGTGTTATATTATAGCCAGAAAGGGTGATACCAATGTACAGGTAAAAACCTTAGAGTGTAAAAAGAAACAGCACTCCGCAGATGATAGCTTTCGATCACAGGAAATGCTCCCACATGTAAGCGGCTCGCTTATGAGTAGAATGGAATCAATAATGTAGAATGTGAGGCAGTGGATTTCAAGTTGAACGAAGGAGATCATCCAAACCGCAGAAAGCGAGGTTAACCAATGATAGAACCCAAGAACGCAGCGAAATAACCCCTGGCTGGACGGAAAACGCGAACGTCTGCAGTCAGGGGTTATTTCATTTAGTGGACAATTGACAGTTGACAATGGACAATTTAGGTATCGTTTTACGATCTATAAAATCTGTTGGCTTTGCCAACACAATAATTATCAATTTTCAATTTTCAATTGTCCATTAACAAAAATCCCGGGATGGCATCGCCATCCCGGGAATTTTCGTTATTTACGGAACAGGTAAGAATACTGCTCCTTTGCCTTGGCAAGGTCTGCGGTTGCGGCGTTTTCATACTCGATAAGGGTATAAGTAGCATCGATCAGGTAGCCGAACTTGGGATCGTCCAAAGCCTTGCAGCGGAAGGACTGGCGAGGAGAATTGATATCCTCACCGCTGATCTGGAAGAAGCCGTGTTCTTTGCACAGAGCGGTGAGCCGCTCCAACTGCTCGGGGGTGTTCCGGGTGGGCATATAGGTGATGGCGTCAAAGCCGTAGGCCTTGATCACATCCACCAGCTCATCCAGGTAATCATCCTCGAACTTCTGAGCCTTCTTATCACCGGTAACGGAGTTACCCACGTCACCCAGGTATGCGTAAGCAGCAATACCGCCGATCTCGTGAACAATATTTACGAAATCCGCCACCTTGGGGCATTCCTCGGTTGCATCGATGTAGAACTTTTCCACCATATTGCTCTTTAGGGCACCCAGAATATCATATTCATAATATTCGGGGGTCTGCTCCCCTGCTGCGATCTGGTCGATCACCTTCTGGGAAAGCTGCAGCTGCATCCGCTCCAGCAGGAACTCCAAAACTTCGGCAGGAGTCTTATAAAGCGCGGTGATCTTCTTGGTCAGCGCAAAGAGAATATGCCGCTCGGTAACAGAGCCGCCCTTGTGATAATTGGACAGGGGCAGCACGTCCTCATCAAAGTCCAGGCTCAGGCCGTAGGGCTTTACCAGCTCGGTAATGTTCTGGCACATCTTGCGGTTACGCTCGTTCCGTTTCTCCCGATAAGGGGCAAAGAAAGCATCCAGCTTTTCAATGTTCTGGTGAGGAATACCGTGGACGGTAACATAAGCGATGCTCTTCTGGTCGGGATTGTTGATCCGGCGGCCGTTAAGGCTGGTCATAGACATATCCACACGGCACTCTGCGCCCACAGTCACAGGCATACCGATCACTTCAGCAGCTTCCAGGAACTCTCTTGCGCCGGACACAGAATCGTGGTCGATAATGCCGGCAGTCTTCAGGCCGTTCTGCCAGGCCATATACACGGCGGCCGTGGGGTTATAAGGAGAGAAAGAATAAGTGGTATGGATATGGTTATTGACGTAAATGGTTTCTTCCGGGGTAGGCAGTTTGCCTGCCAGGGTCTGCTCGTAAGCTTCCCTTAATTCCTGAATGGTCATAAAGGGCCTCCTTACTTCAGCATTTCCTGACCGCCGGTAACAGGGATCGCCTGGCCGGTCTCGTAGGACTGCTCCGCAATGTAGAAGATAGCCCGTGCCACATCGATAGGCTCACAGCCACGGTTCAGCGGCACCTTGGATTCATAGAACCGGCGGACATCCTCCACGGTCTTAGCGCCGGGAACTTTGCCTGCATTCAGGTACTGAACAAACAGACCCTTCTCCGGGTCAGACCACAGCGGGCCGTTCAGGTAGTTACCGGGGCAAATGGCGTTGACCTTGATATTGTACTCAGCCAGCTCCATAGCGAAGGACTGGGTCAGACCGATACCGCCGAACTTAGAGCCTGCGTAAGCAAAGTTCTTGTTAGAACCGGCAAGACCGGATTTGGAGTTGATCTCCACAATGTCCATCATATAGTTAGGCGCGTACTTGTGCTGCAGCTTCATGACAGCAGAGGCATACTTGGCGCACAGGAAGTAACCGGTGTAGTTAACAGCGGTGACCAGCTCGAATACCTGCTTGGTCATTACTTCCAGAGAACCAGCCTTGGCGATACCTGCGTTGCTGACGAACAGGTCGATACCGCCAAAGTAAGCGACCACGCTGTCCACCATAGCGGAAACAGACTCTTCGTCGGAAACGTTAGCAAATACTGCATGACCCAGGTCGCCGAACTGTGCAGCGGTAGCCTTAGCGCCATCCAGGTTCATATCTACGATGGCAACATAAGCGCCCTCTGCGGCCATAGCCTCAGCGATGCCCTTACCGAAGCCCTGAGCGCCGCCGGTAACAACTGCCACCTTACCTGCCAGCCGCTTAGCTGCTGCGCCGGAAAGGCTGACCTTGGAGCGGTAGCTCTCTACTTCCCAGTTAACGATGAAGTCAATGAGGAAATCGGGCATTACGGAAACGCCGCCGAAGGACTCCGCATAGCCAACAACAGTGATAGCATCCAGCATCACGGTCTGGGCAGTAACAGCTTCCTTCATAGTCATACCCATGGAGAACATACCCAGATCCTTCACAAAAGCGATCTTGGGCTTGTAGCCATTTTCAGCCACGAAGGCATCAAAAGCGGCCTTAATGCCGTCGCCGTCTACGTCGGCAGGCAGGATCAGCTGCTTGGCCTTGCAGTAAACGATATGGTCGGGAGACAGGCTCTTGGTAGCAGGATCATACCGGAAGATCTCATTATTAGCGGTGAACTTCACAGTAGCGGGAGCATTCTCGCCATACAGAGCGCGGAGCACCGGGCTGATAGCCACGATCCGCTTGATATCTGCATCCACAGGAGTAAGGTCAGGCTGACGCTTTACTTCCTTAGCCAGGGTGTCCATTACATCCTTAGCCAGCGCGTCAATGGCTTCCACAGAATCGGCGGCGAAGAAAATGCCGTGATTTTCCAGGAACAGCACCTGAACGGCCTTACCCTTAGCTGCTGCGTAGGCATCCATCACCTTCTTGCACTCCAGGGCCAGGATATAGCCGGGCTTGCAGGCATCTACCCAAACAGCATCGGGCAGCAGACGCTCCATAGCAGCCTTGCCGCCCTTGGAGCAGGTCAGGCCGTTGACGAGAGCGGGATGTACGTGGAGCACATAGCTCTGGGGGAACAGATTATGCAGCAGAGTTTCTACGCTGGGACGGCGGTTTTCACCCCGTACACGGGCGTACATCATATCGGCAAGCACAGCAGCTTCCCGCTCAGCTTCATCGGCAGGATACTCGGTCACCCACATCTTATCCAGAAGCGCCCGCTCCAGCACCACAAAATCCTCGGGCTTAATGGTTGCAAGAGAAGTACCGGAGCCCTTTACCCAAAGGGTATCACTACTCTTAAAAGAGGTATTGCCGCCGCCTGCCAACACGAAGTTAGCATCAGCGCCGTATTTATTGGACATTGCTGCCAGGGCAGCAAGTTGTTCTTTGTACATATCTATTCTCCTTATCTCTTGGACTGCACGTCACGCTCGTACTCTTCCACCAGGCTGTACCACTGGCCATCCTTGGGCTTACCGCAAGCTTCACAGTAGGCATCCCAAATATCGCCGAAGGGCATGGTCTTCAGCTCTTCCTGCACAACCATCAGCTTCGTCCAGTTGCCCTCATTCTGCAGCTTGGTAAGCTCAGCATTCGGCTGGCACAGTGCGAACAGCAGGCACTTCTGCAGGTTACGGAAGCCGGTTGCCCAGGCAGCTACACGGTTAATGGAAGCATCAAAGTAGTCCAGAGCAATGAATACGCGGTCCAGGCCGTCGCAGCGGACGATCTCCTTGCACAGCTCCTTGGTCTCATCGTCAAAGAGCACCACATGGTCAGAGTCCCAACGGACGCCACGGGTCACGTGCAAAGCCATCTTCTTATCGTAAGCCAGGATTGCAGAGATCTTGTCGGAAACCACTTCAGTGGGGTGATAGTGACCGTTATCCATCAGGCTAATGCAGTCATCCCGGGAGGAAGCGTACTTCAAGCACCACTCAGCAGAGCCAACGGTGTAGCTCTCCACGCCGATACCGAAGACCTTGCTCTCTGCGCAGGGATAAACCTTTTCCTTATCGAAGGGCTCGGAGAGCATCTCATCGAAGGACTGCTTATAACGGGCGCGGGGGCCTAAACGGTCAGCAGGAATATCCTTGAAGCCGTCACCGGACCAAATATTCATAACACAGGGCTGACCCAGCTCATCGGCCAGGTACTGAGAAATGCGGACACAGGCCTTACCGTGCTCCACCCAGAATTTCCGGGTCTCTTCGTTGGGGCTGGACAGGGTCAGGGGATCACACTTAGGATGGGAGAAGAAGGTGGGGTTAAAGTCGCAGCCCATGCCACGCTCCTTGCAGAAATCCACCCACTTTTTGAAGTGCCTGGGCTCTAACTTATCACGGTCCACCCAGCCGCCGTTTTCTTCGTCAAAAATGGCGTAGCAGGCATGAAGATTCATCTTCACCTGACCGGGAACCAGAGAAATGACCTTGTCGATATCAGCCATCAGCTCTTCGGGAGTGCGGGCTCTTCCGGGGTAATTACCGGTGGTCTGAATGCCGCCGGTGAGGGGCTTGTTGGGGTCAGTGTCAAAGCCGCGGACGTCGTCACCCTGCCAGCAATGCAGCGCAACAGGAACAGTCTTCAGCTTTTCAATGGCGGCATCGGTATCGATGCCCAAGGCAGCGTATTTTGCTTTTGCTTCTGCGTAACTCATATTTTAACCCTCCAATTGAATTTTCAGATTGCCCAGCGCAGTGGCTTCGATAGGCAGGGCGATGACCTGCTTGCCGGTAGCCTCCTGCGTCAGGTTATTTAAGAACTTGTTTTTAGCGCCGCCACCTACGATGTACAGCTTATCATAATGCACACCGGTGTTGGCTTCCAGCTCATCGAGAGCCTGGCGGTAGCTTACAGCCAAGGAGCGATAAGCGCAGCGGAAATAATCGCCCAATTCCTTGAGCTGACCGCCCGTTGCCTCGTCAAAGGCGGCCTTCATGCTCTTGGGAGACAGGAACATAGGCGCATTGGCATCTACCAACACATCACAGGCGCTGGTCTCTGCTGCCTCTACGATCTTGGGGAAGGAAAGATCGGGGCAGATTTCCTTTTGCAGCTGGTTGACCAGCCACATACCCATAATGTTCTTCTGATAGCGGTTATAACCCACACCACCTTCGTTGGAGTAATTAGCCTCCATGCTCTTAACATCGGTGATAGGCTTAGGCGTCTTCACGCCCAAGAGGCTCCAAGTACCGGAGGAAATGTAGGGGTGATTGCCCTCCATGGGGATACCCTCTACCGCAGAACCGGTATCGTGGGTAGCGCACAGCACAACCTTGCAGTTGCCCCCCACCTTTTCCTGAATTTCACTCTTCAGGTCACCCAGCACAGTGCCGGGCTGAGAGAGCGCCGGGAACAAGTGCTCCGGCAGACCCAGACCTGCAATGAGCTCCTTATCAAATTCGCCTGTCTGGGCATCCACCAAGCCCATAGTGGTGCCGTTGGTGTATTCTCTTGCCTTAACGCCGGTAAGCTTGTACATCAGGTACTCCGGCATCATTAATAGATCAGTCACACCCTCCAAGCGGCCATTTACCAGGTCGTCAAAGAGCTGATATGTAGAGGTAAAGGGCTGGAACTGGCAGCCGGTATGGGCATACAGCTTTGCAAAGGGGACGGCTTCGTGTGCCTTATCGATCACCGCCTCGGTACGGGTGTCACGATATGCAAAGCAAGGCAGCATCTCCTCATCGCCCTGCAATCTTACATAGTCAACGCCCCAGGTATCGATGGACAGGCTCTTAACGGCGTACTTTTCAAAGGTGCGGCGGATACCCTCTACCACGTGGTAATTCAGCTGCTGAATATCCCAGATCAGGTGTCCGTCCTCTTCTTTTACTCCGTTGGGAAAGCGGTAGACCTCATCGGTCTGCAGTTGGCCGTTTTCGTACCAACCCACAATGTGACGGCCGGAGGATGCGCCAATATCAATAGCTAATGCGTAAGTCATAAATAGAAACCCCCTTCTATATCCATTATACGGCAATTATAGCACAGCCAGCTCAAAAAATAAAGTACTGTATCATCATTTTTGCATAAATCTTACCAAGTTTTCACATAATATCACAAAGCTGAAAGGAGGATCATTTATGATCGAAAAAGATACCGTCCGGCTGCTCCGGGAATGTGACGCAGGCGTAAAAATGGGTATTGCTTCCATTGACGATGTGCTGCCCAAAGTGCAAAGCCAGCCTTTTTACGATGCCCTCACCCAATGTAAAAACGAACACGAAACCTTACAAGGCGAAATTCAGCAGCTTTTAGGCCGCTATCAGGACGAAGGCAAAGCCCCTAATCCCATGGCAAAGACTATGTCCAAAATGAAAACCAATATGAAACTGATGATGGATGCATCTGATGCAACTGTTGCGGATCTGATGGTGGACGGCTGCAATATGGGTGTCAAATCTCTAAACAAATACCTGAATCAGTATAAGGCAGCTGACGAAGTGTCCAAGGACATCACCAAGCGGCTGATCCATTTGGAAGAAAAGCTGACTCAGGATATCCGCAGCTATTTATAGCTTCCCTTTTCCCCTCCCCTATGCTATGATAAAGAAAAAACGGGAGGTATGTTATGAATTTTACGGAAATTGCAAACACCCGGCAGTCCTGCCGCAGCTATGACCCCACAAAGGCGGTAGAGGAAGAAAAACTACAGGCCATCTTGGAAGCTGCACGTCTTGCCCCCTCTGCCTGCAATGCCCAACCTTATCATTTTACCGTGTGTACCGGTGAAAATGCCAAGCAGGCCGCCAAGGCTACCATGGGAATGGGTATGAACAAGTTTGCCGCCGATGCCCCGGTGCTCATCGTAGTATCCGAAGCTGCCTACAGCAAGACCGCCGCCATGGGCGCGAAAGTCAAAAACAATGACTACCGTTCTATGGACATCGGCATTGCCGTAGCATACCTGACCGCAGAAGCCACCGCCCAGGGTCTTTCCACTTGTATCTTAGGCTGGCTGGACGACCAAAAGCTCCGTCAGCTTTGCCATTTAGATGCTCCCGTCCGTCTGGTCATCACCCTGGGCTACGCCAAGGAAGACGACAAGCTGCGGGACAAAAAGCGCAAAGATTTAAGCAAACTGGTCACCAGAATGTAATAGTAAAAAGCAGTGTCCACTTTTTAGTGGACACTGCTTTTTAGCTGTCAAGCTCAACATGATCAACATCTAATAAAAACCATCTGCCATCTACTTTGATACACAAAATAACCAACTTAAGTTCCTCGGTGTAGGTTTCTTCCCGCACCTGTGTACTGATGCCGTGAAAGATCACCTCATCAAAAGCTTCAATCGCATTGTATTCTTCTTCGGTAATCGACCATCTGTATGCTATTTTCTCAAAACTTACATCATTACGATAATACTCCAGTTCTCCGCTTGTCTCACACCGGATAATTTCCAGTGACTGCTCATAATCAATCTCTCCGTATTTTTCCTTATGAGCCGCTGCTACCTCATCGCGGGTAGCTGAACCGGACACGGGAATAAAAAGTATATTTTTACGAATAACGCAATCAGCAGCATACTCTAACTGCGTGCGAAAATCGTGATCCTCGCCTAACCACGCCTCCATATACGCCCTCACAGCTTTTTCCGGCCCACGGTCTATATCCTTTTCTCCGCCAAATAGAAAAGGCAAAACCATTATACATGCCAATACAGCTACTGCAATTATTCCGGTCAAAACGGCTTTTCTCTTTACTGTCATAGTGCCCCCCTACATTATCTCACAAATATATATTAGCGTAACACATTCCGTAATCCTTGTCAACGTGACTTATTCCTGCAAGACAGAGAACCACGCTCCGTCTTGTCCTGTTCTTTTTAATCATCGTCGCAGCCGATACCTTAATCCATTTGCGTTTTCAGTAAATGGATATCATCCAGGCAACTCCCGGATATCGTCCCGAAGGAATACCACTCAAAAAGCAGTGTCCACTAATAAGTGGACACTGCTTTTTAATGCTGAATGATGAATGCTGAATGCAGAATGGTCCTCATACATTTGATGGGTAAATCGTTTCCGTATAACAAATTGTTATACCCCCATCCCGCACAGTAAATATAACTAGTTGAATAAGTATTCAACTAGTTATGTAAACCAAGATCGTTCACAGACCGATACATTCATTCTGCATTCTGCATTCTGCATTCTGCATTGTACATTATACATTGTGCATTGTGCATTAAAAAAGAAGCCCCAAATCGCCAATTCATTTTGACGATTTGGGGGATTTAATGACCTCTGAGAGGGAAACTTAGAAGAACTTACGCTTATTCTTCCGGGCAGCTTCAGACTTCTGCTTGCGCTTCAGGCTGGGGCTGACATAGTGCTCGCGCTTCTTAACTTCAGCGATAACGCCCTCCTTGGCACAGCTACGCTTAAAACGACGCAGAGCGCTCTCCAGAGATTCGTTTTCCTTTACGCGAATTTCAGACATGGTTTTCCCTCCCTCCGATGGCATCCGGCTATTTCCTGGATGCGTTCAGGGCCTACTTTGCAGGCTTGACTATTATAATTCGGTTTTGGGGAATTGTCAAGCAGGATTTCTGCCTTTTTCCCCGGTTTTGGTAAAATTTCCTGATTATTATTTCACGATCAGGTTTACCAGCTTGTTCTTGACAACAATGGTCTTGACAATAGAACCACCCTGCTTTTCCAGAAAACGGGCGATCTTCTCGTCCGCCAGGACGTTGGCGATCACCTGCTCGTCAGGGAGGTCAGCATCCATTTCCACCGTGCCGCGCATCTTGCCGCACACCTGAACGGCCATAGTCACCTGGGTATCCTTGCACTTGGCTTCTTCATAGGTAGGCCAGCTTTCAAATGCAATGGTACTGTCGTGACCCAGAACCTGCCAGATCTCCTCACCTACGTGGGGGGTAATGCAGGAAAGCATCTTAATAAAGCCCTCTGCATATTCTCTGGGGCAAGTGCCGTTTTTATACACTTCATTGACAAATACCATCATTTGGGCGATGGCGGTATTAAAGCCAAGGACTTCGTAGTCGTTTGTTACCTTCTTAACGGTCTGATGATAGATCTTAGTCAGCTTGCCATCATCGGTATCGGTGATATTAGCGCTCTCAGTAAAGAAGTTTCAGACACGGTTAATAAACTTCTTTGCGCCGGCAACAGCGGTAGTAGACCAAGGCTTGGAAACCTCCAGCGGGCCCATAAACATCTCATAAAGCCGCAGGGTATCTGCGCCGTAATCCCGCACCACATCACTGGGATTGACCACAAATTCCGGGAAACGCTTACCCATCTTAATGCCGTTTTCGCCCAGGATCATACCCTGATGCACCAGCTTTTTGAAAGGCTCCTTTACAGGAGACAGGCCCTGATCGTACAGGAATCTGTTCCAGATACGGGAGTAGATCAGGTGACCAACCGCATGCTCCGGGCCGCCGATGTACAGGTCAACGGGCATCCAGTGCTTTAAAAGCTCGGGATCGCAGAAAGTCTTTTCGTTCTTGGGGTCGATATAGCGCATATAATACCAGGAAGAACCGGCAGAACCGGGCATGGTAGAGGTCTCACGGATACCCTTAATGCCGTTATTATCATACTGCTTCCATTCCTTAGCGTTTTCCAAAGGCGCCTGGCCGTTGTGACCCTTATAGTCCTCCAGCTCCGGCAGCACCAAAGGCAGCTCCTCGTCAGGCAGGAAAACAGTCTTGCCATCCTCAGTATACACGCAGGGAACAGGCTCGCCCCAGTAGCGCTGACGGGCAAAGATCCACTCACGGAAGTGATAATTGTTCTTCCGGCGGGCAACGCCCATGTTTTCCAGCTTGCAGGTGATGGCTTCCTTGGCCTCTTCCACCGTCATGCCGGTGAACTCCTCAGAATTGATGAGCCTGCAGCCCTTACCTAAGTAATCCTGCTTTTCAAAGGCCCGCTCGCTGACGTCCCGACCCTCGATGACCTGCACCATGGGGATGTTGTGGGCAATGGCGTACTCAAAGTCACGCTGATCGTGGCTGGGAACAGCCATAACTGCGCCGGTACCGTAGCTTGCCAGCACGAAGTCACCAATAAACACAGGCACTTCCTTGCCGTTGACAGGGTTAATGGCATACACGCCCTTTAAAGGGCAGCCGGACTTAGTCTTGTTCAGCTCCGTGCGGTCCATATCGCTCTTCTTGACAGATTCATCGATATAAGCCTGTACCTCTTCCTTATTTTCCACCCGGTCCATAAGGCTCTGCACAGTCTTGCCATCAGGCGCAAGCACCATAAAGGTGATGCCGTAAATGGTTTCAATACAGGTGGTGTAAATAGAAAATTCACCGCCGCCTACCAGCTTGAAATCCACTTCCACACCGGTGGACTTGCCGATCCAGTTGCGCTGGATCTCCTTGGTGGATTCCGGCCAATCGATCTCGTTAAGGCCCTCCAGCAGCTTTTCTGCGAAAGCAGGCTGGTCAATGACCCACTGCCTCATATTCTTCTTCACAACAGGATAGCCGCCGCGCTCAGACTTGCCGTCGATGACCTCATCGTTAGAAAGCACCGTACCCAGCTCTTCACACCAGTTTACAGGCATTTCGATCCGCTTGGCGTAGCCTGCCTCATACAGCTGCTTAAATATCCACTGCGTCCACTTGTAAAAATCAGGATCAGAGGTGGCAATCACCTTGTCCCAGTCGTAGTCAAATCCCAGCTCCTTCAGCTGACCGGAGAAGGTCTTGATGTTCTCCTGGGTAAAGCCGTTGGGGTGATTGCCGGTAGATACAGCATACTGCTCCGCAGGCAAACCAAAGGAATCGTAACCCATGGGGTGCAGCACATTGTAGCCCTGCATCCGCTTCATACGGGACATGATATCCGTAGCGGTGTAGCCCTCCGGATGGCCTGCGTGCAGACCCACACCGGAAGGATAAGGGAACATATCCAGAACATAATACTTAGGCTTACTAAAATCCCACACATCCGTATGGAAGGTGTTATTGTCCTGCCAGTATTTTTGCCATTTCTTTTCGATTTGACTGTGCTCGTAATTCATGGTCTTATTCCTCCACGATGAAGCTGCTGATATCGATTTTTTCCGCATCGGCCCACAGGCGCTCCAGAGCATAGAATTCTCTTGCCTCCTGGGTAAATACGTGAACAACAATAGAGCCAAAGTCCAAAAGCTCCCAGGAATTGCCCCGGTGACCTTCCCGACCCAGCATCGGTTCGCCCAGCTGCTCCATCTCATACTCTGCGTAGTCGCACAGGGTCTTAACATGGGTATTGGAAGTACCGGTGCAGATCAGAAAATAATCTGCAAGGGAGCTTACCTTGTCAATCTTCAAAAGCTGAATATCCTGGCCCTTCTTTTCATCCAGAGCCTTAGTGACCTGATAGGCCACTTCTTTCGCACTTAACATATCATTTCTTCCTTTCTTTTAACCATTGCAGGGTCTGCAGCGATTCGTCGCTCACTTCCCTGCCCTGCTTTTGCAGCAGCTCCACCGTCATGGTAAGCCCAAGCTCCAACGCCCCGTCCAAATCGCTATAGGCAAGCTCCCGAAGCTTTTCTACCCCAGGGAAATCCCGGTTAGGCTCCATATAGTCTGCCACATAAATGATTTTTTCCAGCGTATTCATACCGGGCTTTCCGGTGGTATGGCTGGCGATGGCAGAAACCACCGCTTTATTTTCTCCAAAGATCCGCTCCGCTACCAAAGAACCGGTAAACGCGTGGAGGATCTTGGGATTTTTCTCATAAAAAGTGTTTAACAGTATATCGTAGCTGCGGCACAATGTCAACTGTAAAGGCCCATCCAAGGCCTTGGTCACATCGTGCAAAAGCGCTGCCCTTGCAGCATCCTGCTCATCTGCGCCCCATATTTTTGCCAGCTCGTAAGCCGTATCCCGGCAGCCCAGCACATGGGGAATACGCTTGGGGTCTAAAAGGGAGCAAACCTCTTGCTCCAGCGCTTCCACAGAAAGCCCTTTGCAGCTGTCACCTGTTCCGTAAAGGCCTTGGGCGTAAATGTATTCTTCCACGCCCTGAGGCAAATACTCCCTTGCGCAGCCAAACCGCAGCATTCTGCGCAGCTGGGTGGAGGATATTTCCGTCACCGGGTTTTCGATGAGGTATACCTTTGCGCCCCTTGATTCCATCACCTGTTTCTGCTGGGCGATGGCCTCGATCTCCTGCTTTTGTCCCCGGTAGAACACACCGATGGAGGCATTTTCCAGGATAATATGGGGATTTCGCCAGTTCAGGAAGGATAAAAACATATCCGTTCCCATAAACAGAACAAGTTCCGCATCCGGGTTTTCTTCTTTGATCTGCTGTACCGTTTCATAGGTATAACTCTGGCCGCCCCGCTTAAGTTCAATATCGCTGATAGCAAGCCGGGGGTACTGCACCGCCCCGATTTCCAGCATTTTCAGCCGATGCTGGCCGGATGCGCTTTTGGAAGAAGCGGTCTTGTGAGGAGAAACACAGGTAGGAATCAGCAGCATTTTACCAAGCTGTAAGCTTTCCGCAGCATAAGCTGCTGCCCGGATATGGCCTACATGGGGCGGGTCAAACGCACCGCCGTAAATGCCGATTCTCATTCCCTTTCCTCCTTTTTAGTCCTCTCCCCGAAGCTTCTTTTCTCTTGCTTTTTCGATGGCCTTATCAATGGCCATCTGACGGAAATACTCATTGCGCTGCTCTCTTACCTTCTTGGCAGCTTGGCGGCGAGCCTGTGCGCCCTTGCGTACAGGGTTCACCTTTACTTCCTTCCGCTTGGCTCTGCCCACCTGATTGCGCTGCGCCTGCAGCTTTTCGCTGAAACGGTAGATCACGAACTTGGTACCGATGACACTGACGCCCTCAGCCCCCAGTTCTTCGCAAAGTTCATCGCATACTTCCCGGGGAGTCATCATTGCGCCCTCTAAAACCTTACCCTTAACCAGCTCCCGGGTGGTCAGCTGGTTATCGGCCTCAGCGATAAGCGCCTCGGTAATACCGCCCTTGCCTACCATCAAGGTAGTATCCAGGGCATTGGCCTGGCTTCTCAGCTCGGCCCGTTCTTTACTTGTCAGCATAGCCGGCCTCCTTCATTTTTTCGTAAAAACCCCGCAGAGCCACCGCTCTGTGGGAAACCTGATTCTTTTCGTCTGCGCTCACCTCTGCCAGGGTCTTACCGAAAGGCGGATAATAGAAAATGGGGTCATATCCGAAGCCGCCGCTGCCGGCAGGCTGCCGCAGCAGCTCACCGTGCACCTCACCACGGGACTGGATCACCTGTCCCTCGGGAGTCACAAAGGTAATGACGCACACAAACTGTGCCTGCCGTTTTCCATCGGGAACATGCTCCGTATTCTTCAAAAGCAGCAATAATCTGCCCCAATCGTCCAAAGTATCATCAAAACCGTAACGGGCAGAGTAGATACCCGGCTCGCCATTTAGCGCATCAACAGCGATGCCAGAATCGTCTGCCAAGGCAGGCAGACCGGTGGCTTTCATCACCGCTTCTGCCTTCAGGAAAGAATTTTCCTCAAAGGTAGATCCGGTTTCTTCCACATCAATATCCACACCCAGCTGGCTTTGCAGCACCAGCTCAATACCAAATTTCTCGGTAATACGGCTGATCTCCTTCAGCTTGTGGGGATTTTTACTAGCAAGCACTACCTTCATTGCAGCAACGCCTCCACAAATTCCTTGGGCTGGAAGCCCATCAAGTCGTCCACCTGCTCACCAACGCCTACAAACTTCACAGGGATCTGCAGGCTGTGGGCTACCGCCACCACGATACCGCCCTTGGCTGTGCCGTCCAGCTTAGTCAGAGCGATGGCGGTCACACCGGCGATCTCCTTAAACTGTTTGGCCTGGATCAGGCCGTTCTGACCGGTAGTACCGTCCAGCACCAAAAGCACTTCCCGGCTTGCTTCCGGCAGTTCCCGCTCCACAATGCGGCTGATCTTATTCAGCTCATTCATCAGGTTCTGCTTGTTATGCAGCCGGCCTGCAGTATCAATCAGAATAATATCGGCGTTTCTTGCCTTGGCAGCCCGAATGCCGTCAAACACCACAGCAGCAGGGTCAGCGCCCTCATTCTGCCGGACGATGTCAGCGCCACTGCGGCCTGCCCAAATTTCCAGCTGATCCGCAGCCGCGGCACGGAAGGTATCGGCTGCAACCAGCAGTACCTTTTTGCCCTCTGCCTGGTACTTGGCGGCCAGCTTACCAATGGTGGTAGTCTTGCCTACACCGTTAACACCGATCACCAGCACCACAGAAGGTGTGGTAGCCGTGTTCAATTCCAAATCGCCAACGGTCAGCATATCCGTTAAGATATCCTTTAACACTTCCCGGGCTTCCTCGGCAGTTTTGATCCGCTGCTCCTTGGCGGCCTTGCGCAGGCGCTCCACCGCTTCACCGGTGGTCTGCACGCCCATATCCGCAAGGATCAGGCTTTCTTCCAGCTCATCGTAAAAATCATCATCCAGCTCAGAGCCGGAAAACACGCTGCTCAAGGTAGCGCCTAAGTTTTGCCGGGTCTTGGAAAGGCCCTGCTTAATTTTCTCAAAAAATCCCATAGTTACTCCTGAATGCCCAGCTGCTCTTCCATCTGGTTCAGGTCGAGCCGCAGCAGCTTGGAAATACCCTGCTCCTGCATGGTCACACCGTAAAGCACGTCGGAAGCCTCCATCGTGCCACGACGGTGGGTAATGACGATAAACTGGGTCTTTTGACTTAAATTCCGCAAGTAAGTAGCAAACCGTTCCACATTCCGGTCGTCCAAAGCTGCATCGATCTCGTCCAGCATACAGAAAGGCGTGGGACGAACTTTCAAAATGGCAAAGTACAAAGCGATGGCCACAAATGCCTTTTCACCGCCGGACAGCAGCGTAATGGTCTTCAGCTGCTTTCCGGGAGGCTGCACCCGAATCTCAATGCCGCAAGTGAGCGGCTCGTTGGGGTCTTCCAGCACCAGCTGACCCTTGCCGCCGCCAAACATCTCTTCAAAGGTCTTGCCGAAATATTCGTTGATCTTGGCAAACTCGGAAACGAAGATCTCCGTCATCTGGGAAGTGATCTCCCGGATGATGCCCTCCAAATCCTTCTTGGAAGTCAGCACATCGTCCCGCTGCTCCGTCAGGTAGCTGTACCGCTCGTTGACCCGGGCAAATTCCTCGATCGCACCCAGGTTGGGCGTACCCAATGCGCCAATAGAGCGCTTCAGCTCCGCAATACGCCGGTTGCCGGCAGCCACAGATTCAATATGACCCCGCTTTTCCTGGGCGGTGCTGGGGGTAAGACCGTAGGTCTCCCACAGCCGGTCAATGGTGTTGCGCTCTTCCAAAGCGGTGGTTTCTTTCTTATTTTCCAGCAAAGCGCAGGCACGTTCCATATTCAGGATGGACTTGTTTTTTTCCTGAATGTCGGTTTCTGCCTTGCTCTTTTCTGCCTCGGTACGGGCATAGCCGGAAAGGGCTTCTTCCAATTTACCCCGAACAGCCGCAATATCCGCCTCATTTTCCTGCTTACGCTGCTCTACCATGGCGATCTGGGACTGCTGTCTTTCAGTATCGGCCTGAATGGCATCGATATCCTGCAGCTTCTTGCTCCGATCGCTTTCCGCATCGGCCAGCAATACCCGCAGGTCTTCCATGTGGCTTCTGCCGGTGGTGCGCTCAGCTTCCAGAGCCGCCATATCCTGCCGCAGCTGCTGCATACGGGAGGTTACTTCCTCCGCAGCCTTTTCTGCCTCGGTCTGATTGCCTTCCAAAGCGCTTAAGCTTAAACGGGTCTGCTCCAAATTCTGGGTTATAAAGCGCAATTCAGCCTGCACAGCACTGAGGCGCTCCCGATCGGAAGCACGGCGGTCATCCAGGGATTCCAGTTCCTTTTGCGCAGAAGCCAAAGCTTCACAAAGAGCCTGTACCCAAATTTCATGCTGCTTGCAAAGGCCCTCCTGGGTCAGAACCAGCTTTTCGTTTTCCGCCAGCTGCTCCTTGGCGGCGGTCAGCTGAAATTCCACCTGATCGGCCTGCCGCTGGGCCTCCTGATATTCCGTTTCCAAAGTCTGCTGCTTTTCGCTCAAGGTCTTTTGCTGGATAAGCAGCTTTTCCAGCTCATTGGCGCGGCTTAAGATACCTGCATCCTTATGGACAGAACCACCGGTCATAGAACCGCCGGCATTCAGCACCTGACCGTCCAAAGTAACGATCTTAAACCGGTTATTGTACTTGCGAGCCATAGCGATGCCGGCATCCATATCCCGGACGATCACCGTTCTTCCCAGCAAATTCTCAATAATACCGGCATAACGCTTATCAAAGCTTACCAGCTGAGAGGCAACGCCCTCAAAGCCGTTACACTTATCAAGACCATTTTCGTTGAGGGCCTTGCCGTTAATGACAGAAATGGGCAAGAAGGTAGCTCTGCCGCCATCGGTGCGCTTTAAGTACAAGATGGCTGCCTTACCGGCTTCCTCGGTATCCACCACCACGTTCTGCATAGCAGCGCCCAAAGCGATCTCAATAGCTACGGTATAAGCATCTTCCGTGCGGATCAGCTGAGAAACAGGCCCGTGAATGCCCCGCAGAGCGCCCCGGTTTGCTTCCTGCATTACCATACGGACGGACTTGTGGTAACCCTCATAGTCCTTTTCCATAGCCTTAAACACATTGGTCTTGGCATTTACCTTTTGCAGCTGTTCTGCATTGGCAGCGACCTGATCAGCCAGCTGCTTTGCCCGCTCACCACGGGTCTTCTGCCGCAGGGCATAGCCTGCAATGGCATTATTTGCCGCGGTAACCTCGTCCTTAACCTTCTGCAGCTCCTTACGGCAGGCAGCCAGGTTGGCTTCTGCTTCCTGCTTTCGTTCCTCACCGGAACGCAGGTCATTCTTCAACTCTTCCCGGCGGTTTTCGCTGCCGCCCAGGCTCTGCTCCAAAGCATTCTGATCTGCCTGACGGGCAGCCAGGTCGGATGCCAGGCGCACTTCCTGCCCCCGCAGCTCCATGAACTGCCGGCTCATACCCTGGGCATTGGCGGTCATCACCGCCAGCTCCTGCTGCAAAGCGCTCAGCTTGCTGTTTTTATCTGCCAGTTCCTGTTCAATGGCGTCCAAACGCTGCCGGGTCTGCTCGATTTGGCTGCTCAGGCCGCTGCTGCGGTCTTCCTGACCCTGCAGATCCTCCTGGCTGCGGCTGATATTTTCATCGTTATTACGGATGTTGCCCTGCAAAACGGTGATCTGTCCATCCAGCTGCTGGCGAATGCCTTCCAGCATACTTACCTGCACACGCAGGTTTTCCAGCTGCTCGTTATTGGTGCGCAGTTCTGCGCCCAGCCGTTCGGTTGTGCTGTAAAGGTTGTCCAGCTCTTCGTGAGCCTGCTCCAGCACAAATGCGGCAGAAACATAGTCTTCCTGGGCCTTAGCCGCATCCTGCTGACACTTTTCCAGCCGGTCCAGCCACACAGCAACCTCAACGCCCTGCAATTCGTCCTTCAGCACCAGGTATTTCTTTGCCTTTTCAGACTGCACCCGCAAAGGCTCCAGCTGCAATTCCAGCTCAGAGATCTTATCGCCGATGCGCATCAGGTTATCTTCCGTATGGGCAAGCTTGCGCTCCGTTTCCTCCTTGCGGTGACGGTACTTGGAAATACCGGCAGCCTCTTCAAATATCTCACGGCGGTCAGCGCTCTTTAAGGACAGGATCTCATCAATTCTGCCCTGACCGATATTGGAATAACCCTCTCTGCCAAGACCGGTGTCCATAAACATCTCGTTGATGTCACGAAGTCTTGCAGACTGGCGGTTAATATAGTATTCGCTGTCACCGCTGCGGTAATACCGCCGGGTGATCATCACCTCGTCAGCATCGTAAGACAGCTCTCTGTCGGTATTATCCAGCGTCAAAGTCGCCTCCGCGAAGCCCACCGGAGCCCGCTTCTGTGTGCCGCCAAAGATCACGTCCTCCATTTTTGCGCCACGCAGGGTCTTGCTGCTCTGCTCGCCCATGACCCACAAAATTGCGTCAGAAATGTTGGATTTACCGGAGCCGTTAGGACCTACAATGGCGGTAATATCATCGCCAAAGCGGATCAGCGTCTTTTCCGGGAAGGACTTAAAGCCTTGTACTTCCAAAGATTTCAGATACACAGCCGTTACCTCTCAAAAAGTAAAAAATCAATCAGTTTATTATACGGGAAAAACCCATAAAAAGCAAGGGTTAGTTGCAAATTACAAGTTATAAATTACAAATTATAAACCGCCGTACCGACGTGCCCGTACACTCCCTTCCCCTCTCCTCAGCCGCGACCCACCCTTCACCTTATTCGTGTAAGTTAACCAGCCAACATACACATTTATGACAAGCTCATTGTCGTTTCGTAGTGTAAGTTAGCCAGCTAACATACACATCTCCACCACACTCAGATTTTCCTGCACAAGTTAAGCTGTTAACATACGCCCCTACAGCTTACTCAACATTGTTTCGTAGTGTAAGTTAGCTGGTTAACATACACGCCCACAACTCACTCATCGTTGTTTTGTAGTGTAAGTTAGCTAGTTAACTTACACTCTTGATTTTTACCGGTAAAATTGATAAAATAGACGTAAATCAAAGTGAAAGGAGCAGCAAAATGTCAAACAGAAAGAAAGCTATTACGCCCTTTGGCGCGGTTATTCTCGGCTCGCTGGATGCGGCCTGTGTTCCGCATTACAAATTCTATGAGGCTATCGGCATTAGCAAGGTATACTTTTACGAAATTCTCTGCGGTATGCCGCCACAGGCCGATATTATGGAAAAGATCTTTGACACACTAGACGCTATTCTCCCTCCCGATCCAGACCGCCGCACATTCATTTTAGATCAGGCTGCTAAAACCAAAAATGAGATCCCGCCCGATATCTATAAAACCATTCGCGATAATCCAGAGCAATGGGACAAGATTCGTAAACTTTTGAAAAAGCACCTGTAACCCATAACAGCCAAGGGTCTGCCATCCGGCAGACCCTTTTCATTTGCACTAACTATGCTTAGCCACGCATTTTTTGTAAGTTAATCAGTTAGCATACTCTACACTTTAATTCTTATGTGTTATCCAGTACAAGTTAGCCAGCGCCCATGACGAGAGAGTGGTTTGCGTTTCTTGCTTTTTCCTATCTTCCATGCTAAGATGATCATATAAACCAACGCTATCAAAAGAAAGAGGTGCTAAAATGAAATCCAAATCATCACGGTTTTTGTTAGTCGGCGTTATTCTGTCTATCTGCACCATTGTCCAGATTCTTTATTTTGAGCCCATTTATTACTACATCACTCAAAGCAATCCATTTTTGTACCTAAATCACTATCGGCAAGATTGTATGGAGATAACATTCTCCAATATTCTTCTCATCCTGCTTAACACCACCTTATGTATCTTATTATTTATGCAGCGAGATGGCATCGAGCTTTGCACCATACTTTCTTTAAAAGCTTTACACCCCCTCATATCAATGATCAATCATTTCTCCCAGCTAGATTATTATGATAGCTTTGTAAAATTTGCTCACCAGCTTCCCTATCTGATTAAGTTTAGCATTTATATATTTATTGCGCTGCTAATATTCCTGGCAAACAAGCAAATTCAATCCATATTACATTTAAGCAAATTCGCCTCCATTGTCAAAAGCATCAGTTTCATTCCCTTTATACTGTTGATGTTCGATGCTCTGTATGAACCCTTTATCGTTCGTATGCTTGAACTTTCTCAATCCCTCGGATTGGTCGACGACCCAAACCTTACAGCGTGGGATATATACTCGTTTGATATTCGTCAGTATTTTAATTTCTCCGTATGGGGATACTTCACCGTACTCCTTCCCCGTTTCCTCTCTGTGGCCGGATATACTATACTTACTCGCACATTATCCCAAAACATTACACCACAATCTCTATGAACCAAGAAGGGCGAATATTATCTGCCCGCTCATTTAATCGTCGCAAAGCGCATATCATACCGCGCAGCGGTATATCATCCCACAGGGATATCCTCCGCCACAGGCGGATATCATTTCAAAAAGGGCAAGCGAAAAACTTCCGCTTGCCCTTTTGCCGAATTATTCTTCGTTCTTGGCTTCTTCGATGATCTTGGCCTGGTTTGCCTTAGGCACTTCCTCGTACCGGACGAACTCCAGGGTGAAGGAGCCGCGAGCCTGGGTCATAGCACGCAGGTCGATAGCGTAGCTGCTCATTTCAGCCATGGGAACTTCAGCCTCAACCACGGTGTTGCCGTCAGCATCGGGGTTCATACCCATAGGACGGCCACGGCGCTTACTCAGGTCGCCCATCACATCGCCCACGTAGGCTTCGGGAACGGTAACAGCCAGAGCGCCAACAGGCTCCAAAATGGTGGGCATTGCGTTGGGCATAGCTTCCTTAAATGCCAGGATAGCAGCCAGCTTAAATGCCATTTCGTTGGAGTCAACAGGGTGGTAAGAGCCATCGTACAGAACGGCCTTCAGGTTAACCATGGGGTAACCTGCCAGGGGGCCCTTCAAAATAGCTTCCTGAATACCCTTTTCAACAGCGGGGTTAAAGTTCTTGGGAACAGCGCCGCCAACCACTTCTACGTCAAAGATCAGCTCATCCTGCTCTTCCTGAGGCTCGAAGCGAACCCAAACGTCACCGAACTGACCGGAACCGCCGGTCTGCTTCTTATGACGGCCGTGAGCCTGGACGGTCTTCTTGATCTTTTCACGGTAAGCAACCTTTGCGGGGCTGAGCACAGCATCCACGCCGAAACGGCTCTTCAGCTTTGCTACCAGCACATCCAGCTGCTGATCGCCGATGCCGGAAATAACCATCTGATGGGTCTCCGCGTTGTTGACCAGGCTGAAGGAGGGATCTTCTTCGTTCAGGCGGTTCAGGCCGGCAGCAACCTTTTCTTCCTGACCCTTGGTCTTGGGAGCAATGGCCATGGAATAGCAGGAAGGCGCATAGGGCAAGCCCTTCAAAGAAACCACCTTACGGGGATCGCACAGGGTATCGCCGGTCTTTACCTTATCCATCTTACCGATGGCGCCGATATCGCCGCAGGTCAGGCTCTTAACTTCCGTAGCCTTCTTGCCGCACATAGCATACAGACGGCCCAGCTTCTCGGTCTCACCGGTACGGGCGTTGACCAGAGTGGTGTCGGAGGTGATGTCACCGGACAGCACCTTTACGAAGGAATACTTGCCATACTGGTCGGAAACGGTCTTGAATACAAAAGCAGAGGGAACGCCGCCGGGAGATACCACGAACTCCTCGGTGGTGCCGTCAGCCTTGGTAGCCTTGTGATAGTTGCCCTCAATGGGGTTAGGCAGCAGGTCAACGATATGGTCCATGAGCATCAGGCTGCCCAGGCAGTTCACACCGGAGCCGCACAGCACAGGGAACAGGGTGCGATCCAGAACGCCCTTGTGCATACCCTTGATCATTTCCGCGTAAGTAAAGTCCTCACCGCCAAAGAACTTATCCATAAATTCTTCGCTGGTCTCAGCAACGGATTCCTTCAGAGCATCGTTAAACTCAGTGATAACATCTTCCTTGCCCTCGGGAACGGCGATCTCAACCCGCTTCAGGTTCTGCATCTCATAAGCGCGCTTATTCAGCACGTCGATAATGCCGGTGACCTTCTTAGAACCATCCCAAATGGGAACGACCACGGGAGCGATCTTGTTGCCGTAGCGCTCACGCAGGGCATTAAAGGTGGCGTTATAATCGGAGTTATCCTCATCTACCTTGGAAATGTAAATGAAGCAGGGCATATTCCGGTCAGCGCAGTACTTCCACGCCTTTTCCAGACCTACAGTAATGCCGTCCTTGGCGGAACATACGATGATAGCGGCATCAGCAGCACGCAGAGCTTCCACAACAGCGCCGGAGAAATCAAATGCGCCGGGGGTATCCAGCAGGTTGATCTTAACGCCCTTATATTCCAAAGGCACAACAGCGGTAGAAATAGATATATTACGGCGAACCTCCTCAGGGTCATAATCGCACACCGTGTTACCGTCGGCATTTTTGCCCATACGGTCGATGGCGCCGGTCATATACAGCAGGCTCTCTGCCAAAGCAGTCTTGCCGCTGCCGCTGTGGCCCAGAAGGCAGACGTTCCGAATAGAATTTGCTACATACATGGTTGTAAATCTCCTTTCAGGAAGGGGCGTTCCCCTCCTCTTGCATTGGCTTTGGGTGCTTTGCACCACGATGGATTCATTATACACGAACAAATGCAGAATTTCAATTCTTTTTTTGGCATTTTTACAGAAGCAAACCGCTGCAGCAACCTCCCACAAGTGCAAATTGTACAAAAATGTAGCAAAAACCGGGGAAAACAAGGAAAATTGGCTGTCTTTGTACGAAAAACATTTGTGCTTGCGCTGTGCCTTTCTACAAAAAATACCTGCCTTCCGCTAAAAGAAGGCAGGTATCTTATATTATTTTGTGTATGCCAGGCAGATCCAGCCGCTGGAGGTTCTGCCCCAGGTCTGGCCCGCTACCGTGGTCTGCTCCAGGATCTCCACCTGAGCGCCGCGGTACAGGTAGCCAACGATCACGTGGCCGGTACCTGCGCCCTTACGAACCAGCAGGCAATCCGCCGTCACCGTCCGGATCACTTTCGTGGGCTGCTGAACAGGCGCATCCAGCTGCACATAACCCATGCTGATCCAGCCCTTGTCCGTTCTGCCCCAGGTGCCGCTTCCGGAGGTCTTCTGCTCCAAAATGGTAACCTTGGTGCCGCCGGCATAGTAGCCCACAACGGCGTTGGAAGTACCTGCGCCGTTGCGGATGCAAAGGTAATCGTTTACCTTGACCGTTCCGGTCACTGCCGCAGGCTTAGGCGGTTCTGTAGGCGCCTGAGTAGGCGCATCGGTAGGCGCCTGGGTAGGCGCATCGGTGGGAGCCTCTGTGGGCTTTTCCACCACAGGCGCATCCAGCTGCACATAGCTCATGCTGATCCAGCCCTTGCTGATCCGTCCCCAGATCATATGACCCACGGTGCGCTGTTCCAGGATCTCAACACGGGCATTGGGCTTCAAGTAATCCACCACAGAGTAGCCGGTGCTGGGGCCGCTGCGGACACACAGGTAATCGTTAACCTTGACCGTGCCCATCACCTTGGCAGGTTCGGGGGGCTGGGTGGGCGCTTCCGTGGGAGGCTCAGTAGGCGTCTCGGTGGGAGGCGTGGTAGGTGCTTCCGTGGGAGGGTCAGTAGGCGCTGCTACAGGGGGATACTGCTGGGCATAAGCCTTATCAAAGTCAGTATACTTCAGACAGATCCAACCGCCGTCGTATTCGCCCCATGTATAGCCACTGCCTTCAGCGGTACTTAAAATAGTAAGCTTCTGGCCAGCCCAAGCCATACCAACAACACCGTAACCGGTGCCGGGGCCTTTACGCAGGTAAACACCATTTCCGGTAACCGTTACCTTAACAGGGCCTTTCAGGTTGCTGTCCGGCTCTTCAGGAGGCTCGGTGGGCGCTTCTGTAGGGGCTTCTGTAGGCGCTTCTGTAGGGGCTTCTGTAGGCGTTTCTATAGGCGCTTCTGTAGGCGCTTCCGTAGGCGCATCGGTGGGCGCGTCCGTAGGCGCATCTGTAGGGGCTTGCGTAGGATCATCAGGCTCTTCAGGATACTGTTCTGCGTAAGCCTGATCAAAGTTTGTATACTGCAGGCAGACCCAACCGCTGTTAAATCTACCCCAGGTATAGCTGCCGCCGACAGCGGTTCTTTCAATTACCAACTCCTGGCCGTAACGCAGGCTGCCAACCGTACCGTAATTGGTGCCGGGGCCGTTACGCACGTTGACCCAGTCGCCGGTGACTTTCACCTTCACAGGGCCTTCCAGATTGCTCTCTTCCTGAGAGCCGTCACCCCAATGGGCATACAAGGTGCGGCTCTTCACCGCTCTTGTGAGGGTCTCAACCTTTTCGCCGCCAACAGCTTCTGTATACCAGCCGGCAAATGTATCCGGGCCGTTATAAGCGGTGGTCAGCGGAGGGCCGTTCAAATCGGCATCAAAGCCCTGTACCCGATTGCTGATACTGCCGCCATTGCCGTTAAAATACACATAACCGTAGTTTTCGGGGGCGTACATATTATAAACGCCGTTGAGGTACATATTAGCTTCGCACAGACGGCGGCGCAGCAGACCCGGCTGCACATCACCGGCAACGCACCACAGGCTAAAAGCCCGGATCAGCTCATTACCGGTAGCGCCGGTAACAATGGCTTGATGGAAGGTACCGTTTGTTTCCGTCATCCAGGAAACGCCCACATTAAAAGAGAAACTGACAAGGGCGTCATACTGATGCTGATTCAGCTTCAGATTATAGCGATCGATTATGTAGGTTTTCAGACACCGCTCAAAACTGGCAATATAGTTTTTCAGCAGTACCCGGGCTTCTGCCTCGGTAATACCGTAGGTCTGATAATAAGCCAGCATATCGTCGGGGCAACGTGTGCCGTAGCCCACGGTATACTGCTGATAATCATACTGAGGATATTTCAGGAAGCCTTCATTGCTGATAATAAATTCAACACCAGCCTCACTAAATGTCAAATTGGCAGGCTGAACAGGCGCATCCGGCTCCGGCGCTTCGGTAGGTGCCTCAGTGGGGGCTTCCGTAGGTGCCTCTGTAGGTGTTTCCGTGGGAGTTTCGGTAGGTGTTTCGTTTTCCGTAGTCACCGCAGCATCATCCTGCGCGGCATCAGAAGGTTCGTTTTCCGCCCGTACGGTCAGCGCCACAGGGAAAAACAGGCTCAAGGCCATAACCAACGCAAGCCAATATGCAGCAAGTCGTTTCATGGTCGGAAAGCTCCTTTCTAAAAGACGATTTGACCCCATTATAACAGCTTTTATCCGCAAAAGCAATACCCTTTTTCTTAAAAATTACACATTTGTTACTTTTAGTGGTGGAAAAATGTTCCATTTTTTGCCGTTTTTAGTAGAAAAGCCCACTTTTTTACCATATATTGTGGTTGCCTGTAATAATCTGTCATATATATAGTGCGGCATCTTGTTGCATTTCCTGCAGAAATATGTTACATTATTTCCAGTTACAAAGAAGGAGGTGCGATATGGATCAAAAAAAGGCAATGATCGCCATGAGCGGCGGTGTGGATAGCTCTGTGGCTGCTTTTCTAATGCAGCAAGAGGGCTTTGATTGCTGCGGCGGCACGCTCTTCTTGTGCGATGAAGCCCTTACCGGTGCTTGCACTCCCTCCCCTGCTGACGATGCCCGCTTAGTTGCCGAAAGGCTGGGTATCCCCTTTTACACCTTTGATGCCCGGAAGGAATTTATAGAAGCGGTGGCAGAACCCTTTATTGCCGCCTACGAACAGGGGCTGACTCCCAACCCCTGCATTTTCTGCAACCAGCGCATCAAATTCAGCCTCCTTTTGGAAAAGGCCCTTTCTCTGGGCTGCAGCCATATCGTCACCGGTCACTATGTCCGTATCCGGCAGGATGAAGAAACCGGCAGATACCTTTTATATAAAGCACCGGACAAAAACAAAGACCAAAGCTATTTCCTGGCCGGTCTTACCCAGCGCCAGCTTTCTCATTGCCGCTTTCCCTTAGGAGAGCTGACCAAGGAGCAGGTGCGAGCCATTGCTGAGGCGCAAGGCTTTATCAACGCCCGGAAAAAGGATTCCCAGGACATCTGCTTTATTCCCGGCGGCGATTACGTTGCCTTTATGGAGCGCTACCGGGGCAAGGCTTACCCTGAGGGCGCATATTTAGATGTAAACGGCAAAGAAGTTGGCCGCCACAAGGGCGCTGTTGGCTATACCTTAGGTCAGCGCAAGGGGCTGGGTATCGCTTTGGGCGCGCCGGTATACGTGTGCGCCAAGGATATGCAGGCCAATACCGTCACCGTTGGCCCGGAGGAGCAGCTTTTTGCCACCACCCTGATCGCCCACAACTGGAACTTCCTTCCTTTTGAAACCCTGGAAAATCCCATCCGTGTCTACGCCAAGGCCCGTTACCGTCACGAGCCCCAACCGGCAACGGTGTACCCGATGGAAGATGGCAAGGCAAAGGTGGTATTCGATAGCCCTCAGCGAGCCCTCACCCCCGGTCAGGCGGTGGTGCTATACGACGGAGATTGCGTCGTCGGCAGCGGCACAATTACACAAGTAGAAAAATAAGCAGGTCTGCACAGACCTGCTTAAATTTTTACATTGGGGAAATATTCAGTTGCGAAATCCACCTTGTCCACTTTGAAGCTCTTGCCGTCCAGGTAAGAAAGCTCCCCCGCATCGGTTGTAAAGCAAAAGGTCAGCTTATAAGAATACAGCGCCTGATAATTCCGGTCAACCTTCTTATCCAGCTTGCCGTACTTGCCGTCACCCAGCAAAGGATGTCCTGCGTGGGCGAACTGGGCGCGGATCTGATGGGTCCTGCCGGTGATCAGCTCACATTCTACCAGGCTCAGGCCCTTTTCCTTTGCCAGCACCTTATAATTGGTTTGGCAGGTCTTAGCGCCGGGCTGGGGCTTATCGCTGACAAACACCCGGTTTTTCTTAGCATCCTTAAATAAATATCCTTTCAGGCTGCCGGTTTCAGGCTTAGGGACGCCCTCCACGATAGCCAAATACCGCTTGTCCAGCTCCCGATCCTTGATCTTCTGATTCATCACCCGCAAGGCTTCTGCCGTTTTGGCGGCAATGACGATGCCGCCGGTATTGCGGTCGATCCGGTTGCACAGCGCCGGCGTAAAAGCATTCTCTCCCCGGGGGCTCCACTGGCGGGTCTGATACAAATAGGCCTGAATATGATCGATAAGCGTTCTGCCGTACTCCGCTCCATCGTGGGGATGGACCGCAAGGCCGGGACGCTTATCCACCAGCAAAATATGGTCATCCTCATAGACAATGTTCAGCTTAGGGGCTGCCACCGTCAGATAGGCGTTATCCTCCCGGGGCTTATCGAAAAACTCATCATTAATATATAACTGTAATACATCCCCGGTCTGCAGCCGGGTATCCCGCTCCGCCCGGGCGCCGTTTAGCTTGATGCGCTTGATGCGGATGTATTTTTGTGCCAAAGATGCCGGCAGCAAAGGCACAGCCTTTGCCAAAAAGCGATCCAACCGCTGATTGGCATCATTTGACCCGATCACAAATTCTTTCATAGGTTTTTATACACCCGCCTGCTCATAGTGCCGGTCCATCTGCTCAGTAAATTCCCGGGCAGAATTGTAGCCCATACGCCGCTGGCGGTTATTCATAGCCGCCACTTCCAAAATCACCGCCAGGTTTCTGCCGGGAGTAATGGGAATGGTGTTCATGGGAATGTTGACCCCCAGGATCTCCATGTGCTGATCCTCAAGGCCAAGACGGTCATACTCCGCCTGCGTATTCCAGGGAACGATATTCACCACCAGGTCAATGGTATTTTCCTGCTTAACTGCGCCCATGCCAAAAAGCTTCGCCACATTGATAATACCGATGCCCCGCAGCTCCACATAGTTGCGGATCAGCTCCGGCGCTGTTCCCATCAGGGAAGTTTCGGAGATTTTGCGGATCTCCACCGCATCGTCGGCAATCAGCCGATGGCCGCGCTTTAACAGCTCCACGGCCGTTTCGCTCTTGCCCAAGCCGCTTTCACCAATTAATAGCACGCCTTCGCCGTATACCTCCACCAGTACGCCGTGACGGGTAATGGAGGGCGCAAGGGCAGCCTTCAAATAAGCAATGATCGCAGATACCACCGTGGAGGTAGCCTCCTGAGAACGGAGGATGGTCACGTTATGTTTCCGGGCCATTTCCAGGCATTCCGCATCAATGGGCAAACCCCGCGCCACCAAAAGCGCCGGGAATTTGTAAGAAAAAAGCCGGTCAAAAGCTTCCAGTCGCTGCTCATGGGTAAGCTTTTGCAGATAGCTGGTCTCTGCGTTGCCAATGATTTGCAAACGTTTGGGATCATAGTGATCCATATAGCCGGCCAATTGCAGACCGGGACGGGAAATATCCTCCACGCTCAGCCGTATTTTTTCAAAATCCGTCGCTTCATAAACCGTTCCCAAACGGAACGCGCTTACCAATGTAGAGAGCAAAACACCCTTTTGTTCCATATAATTGCCGCCCCTTTCCGGTGCTTTTGGGATTATTATAACGGCATGCAAAGTGAATATCAATAAATTTTTAAAAAAAGGAAAAAAATTAAGAAAAAACACTTGCATTTTGAAAAGAACTCTGCTATCATATCAAAGCGCCTGTTTAGGCGCTATTTCAGCGAGCCATCAGCTAGTGCGGATAGGAGGTGCAGTGAATGGCAAAGTGTGATTATTGTGGCAAGGGCGTTACCTTCGGTATCAAGGTTTCCCACTCCCACAGACGTTCCAACCGGGCATGGAAGCCCAACGTGAAGCGGGTCAAGGCCATTGTGGACGGTTCTCCGTGCCATGTGTACGCTTGTACCAGATGCCTCCGTTCCAACAAGGTGGAAAGAGCTGTCTGATAACTTGCTTCTCAAGAGCGGTGTAGCAATAAGCTACACCGCTTTTTTATTTTTGAATCGTGCATTGTCCATTGACCCAGGTGGCATAATATGGTAAAATATCTGTAATTTCCCAATGGAGGCATTTTATGCAGCTACCGAAGCTTAACTACAAAAAATGGACCTGGCCGCCGCTGACGCTGGCGTTCTGTATTCCCTTTCTGGGAATGCTGATCGTGATGCTGTACAGCGGCTATGCGCCCTTCGGCAGCAGCTCCATGTTCAAATCGGATATGTATCATCAGTACTATCCCTTCTTCCTGGATTTCCGCCGCATGCTTCTAAAAGGCGACAGCCTGCTATATTGCTGGGATCTGGGTATGGGCCTGGATTATTTGGGCCTTTACGCCTACTATTTAGCATCCCCCCTGAATTTCCTGTGTGTTCTTGTGCCGGAAAGCTGGATGATGCCCCTGTTTGCCCTGTTCCAGCCCCTCAAGCTGGGTCTTGCAGGTCTGTTCTTTGCCATTTGCCTCAAAGGCCTTTTCGGCAAAAATGACCTGTCCATTTCCCTCTTTGGTGCGTTTTATGCGCTATGCGCCTGGGCGCTGGGTTATATGTGGAACATTATGTGGCTGGATAGCTTTGCCCTACTGCCTTTGGTGGTACTGGGAACGGTTAAGCTTCTCAAGGATAAAAAGTTCCTGCTTTATACCCTGAGCTTGTTTTTTGCCGTTGCCGTCAATTACTATATCGGTCTTTTTGTATGCATCTTCGTTGCACTCAGCTTTTTCTGCTACGAGATCTGCTGTTTTAAAAATTTAAAAACCTTCTTCTTAGATCTTGGCAGGATTGCAGTTTTTTCCCTTATTGCCATCGGCATGACCGCCATCATCACCCTGCCGGCCTATGCCTCTCTGCAAACCACCTATTCCAGCGTCAACAAATTCCCCACAGATTTCTCCCTGAACATTCTGGACAAGTCTTACTGGCAGGATGCGGCAAACGCCTGGACAGCCTACAACGCAGCCAAAGAAACCGGCACAGCAAACCTTGGTCAATGGCTGGATGCGATGGGCAAGTCCATCCTCCCCACCCTGCAGGCCATGAGCCAGGTAGCCGCCAACCGAGGCGGCGGCATAGAGCCCACCTTTGTGACCCTGGGGGATCTTCCAAACCTGTATTGCGGCGTTTTCGCCAATGTGCTTTCCTTCCTGTATCTTTTCTGCCGGCGCATCAAGCTGCGGGAAAAGCTGTGCGCGGTGTTCCTGCTGGTATTTTTCAACCTAAGCTTTGTGCTGCCCCAGCTGGACTACCTGATGCACGGCATGCACTTCCCCAACTCCATCCCCCACCGGTACAGCTTCCTGTATAGCTTTGTGGTACTCATTATGGCATACCGGGCCTGGCAGCACCGAAAGAGCTTCCGGGCGCTGCATTACGTAGGCGCAACGGCCATTGCCCTGATTTATGTAGTGATTTCCGGTAAGTACACTGCCTTCTGCAACGCCCTCCTGGGTCAGGGCAATCTGGTGGAAACCGTGGTGTTCCCCGCCTTTAACTTCCTGCTGATCGCCGGCTATGTGCTGGTGCTGGCTTTGACCCACGTAACTCACCACCGCCCCTATACCCGGCTGCAGCGCAAAGCCCACTTCCAGAACCTGCGTATGCGCAGAGCCATGGGCAGCTGGCTGTTTTTGGGCGTAATGGGCGCAGAGCTGATCCTGAACCTCATTAACTTTAATAGCTATCTGTATCCCGGTGTCAGCGTGTCAAGCTATCCCAAGGAAGCTGCCTCCACCTCCCAGGTGCTGCAAATTATGAAAGAGGATGAAAAGGATTCTGACTTCTACCGAACGGAAATGACCCACGTACAGATCCTGAACGACAGCCCCTTAAACGGCTATTCCGGTATTTCTGCCTTTACCAGCTCCGCCAACGTAGCTACCACCAACTATCTGCGGTGTTTGGGTCTTAGCGCCCGGGATTACTGGAATCAGTATACCTATCGGTACGCAACCCCGGTGGCAAACCTGTTTTTGAACCTGAAATATCTCATTGAGCGCAATAATATACCTGTAGAAAACCCCGCATTGACCCCTATTCATAAAGAGGGCAATGTAACGCTGCTGAAAAACGATTACTACCTGCCCTTAGGCTTTATGGCTGACCCGGCGCTTTCCCAGGTTGCCCTGATCCCCCATACGGAAACCGATCATCTGGCCTATCAGGAGCAGCTTTTGGAAGCAGCCACCGGTATGCAGCTGGATCTGTGGCACAAGGTATATGGCAACAACCTGACGATCACCTCTGACGATGTCACCTTTACCAAAGCCAATCCCGAAACGGGTTTCTGCGACTATGCTGCGCCCAACGGCGGCTATGTAAACTATTGCTACACCGCCGACAAAACCGGCCTGTTCTGCCTGAATATGCACCTTGGCAAGCGAGCCACCGTCCATGTTTATGTGCTGAAAAAAGGCGACCCTGACTGGACCTTCCTTTATACAGAAGAATACAAGCTGCCCCAAACCATGAGCTGCTACTTCGTAGAGCCTGGTGATAAGATCTTTGTAAAAATATCCACCGCCAAGGGTGACGACAGCACTATGCTTCTGCGGGGCGCTATTTTGAATCAAAGTGAATTTGACAAAGCTTACGCAAAGCTCTCCGCCCACACGCTGGACATCACAGGATTCTCCAACACCCGAGTAACGGGAACGGTGAGCTGTGAAAAGCCCGGCCTGCTGTACACCTCCATCCCCCAGGACGGAAACTGGAATGTATATGTGGACGGTCAAAAAGCAGATGTGACCCTGATCGGCGAAGGTATGGTAGGCGTTCTGCTCCCGACAGGCAGCCACCAAGTGGAATTCCGATATGAAAACAAAGCCTTTACCTGGGGCTGTATCATTAGTTCTGCAAGTCTGATCACCCTTGTTTTGATCCATTATCTAAACAACAAACCAAAGTATCACGGAAGATACCAAAAGAAGGCATAAAAATCAAGCGGAGAAATTCTCCGCTTGATTTTTTCATTGTCAACTTTCATTTTTCACTTGTCAATTGATTATAAAGGGTGCTTCCCAAAATCAGCACCGCGCCCACGGCCATCCAAGGATCAAAGGGTTGCTGCAAAATCACCCAGGAGCATAATAACGCCACCACTGGGTCTAAATAACTGAACAGGGCAACCGTTTGGACAGGCAGCTTGCCCACCGAGCCAAAATACAGCCAGTAAGCAACGCCGGTATGTACAATACCCACCAGCAAAAGGATCAGGCCGGTATTTAAGCTCAAGGCTGTAAAATCCATTGTGCCGGTAAAAAGCACATAAACAAGCAGTACCACTGCTGCGATCAGCAGTTGGGATGCGGTGGTTTCATAATCTCCCAATCCATTGAGCTTTTTATTCAGCACCACCACGGAAGTATAAAGGACAGCCGCGCCAACGCCGAACAATATTCCGATACTGATTCCCCCCGGGCCTTGCAGCACACCGGACACCAATACCATACCAAGGAGCGCTACTCCCACGCAGACCACCTTTTTGGTTGTAAGCTTTTCACCGATGAGTGGTGAGCATAATAGCAAAAATGCGGGGGCTAAGTAATAACAGGCAGTAGCCACTGCCACGCCACTATAGCGGATGGCTTCAAACAGCAGCACCCAGTTTGCGCCCAGGCAAGCACCGGATAAAAGCAGCACCGGCAGATTTCTGCGTATTGCCTCTTTATGAATGGGCTGTTTAGAAAATAGCATCACCGGGATCAGGAAAACCATACCCAGCACCGCCCGGCAAAGCGCAATCAATCCCGAGGGCAGAGGTTTCATATCCACAAATATGCCCACAGTGCCGAAAATGCCCATGGCTAATAACAATCTTAATTTTGCTCCCACGAAAGTTCCTCCAAAGTAATGCCCCCGGCAAATTCGGGCAAGGCGGAAAATGTCATTTCTTTTCCCTTATGGGCAAAGGTAATCCGGCAAGAAAACAAAAGCGGCGCTTTGTTTTCATCCCGAGCGCCGTATTTATGATCGCCCAGCAAGGGAAAACCACGGCTGGCAAACTGCACCCGGATCTGGTGAGATCTGCCGGTAAACAAGCGAATATGAACCAGGGAGTTCTCCCCTTTTTCCAGCACCCGGTAGGCAAGCTTGGCCTTTTTCACACCGGCTCTTTCCTTTTTAACCACAAACACCTTGTTCTTACGGCTATCCTTAAACAAAAAGTCCTCCCAAGTGCCGGCATCCTCCGGCGCGCCCTTTACCACAGCCACGTATTCCTTAACCATTTCTCCATTAGCGATCTGGGCGGATAATTTCGAAGCCGCGGCTTTATTCCGGGCAAATACCATCACACCGCCCACATTCAAATCCAACCGGTGCAAAGGATATACCTCGCCCCCCACCTGCTGGGTCAAAAGCCCGGGCAGTTCCTTTTCCGATTCCACCCCTACGGGCTTAACGCAAACCACAATATCCTTATCTTCATATAAAAGCTGCATAATTTCACCGCCTTTTAGAAAATAGTATAACATAAAAATTACACTTGTCAAAACCTTACAAAAAGCCTTATAATGTTCCCAAACAAGGAGGTAGAAATATGACCACGAAAGATTTTCAGAAAAGGTCTCCCCTGCGGATCTTTTTGAGCTACTTTGGACGGCATAAACGGCTGTTTCTGACAGATCTATGCTGCGCAATGCTGATCTCCGCAATTGACCTGCTATTCCCTCTGGCGACCCGCCACGCCCTCAACGATCTGCTTCCCGGCAATCTCTACCGCCCCTTCTTTATTCTGATTGCGGTTTGCGTGGCAGGCTACCTGTTGCGCTCCTTCCTGCAGTATATCGTTGCCTACTACGGCCACCATTTCGGCATCCAGGTGGAAGCGGATATCCGTTCTGACCTATTCCGCCATATGCAGGAAATGAATTTTGATTTCTATGACAAAAACCGCACCGGTCAGCTGATGAGCCGGCTCACCTCCGATCTGTTCGACCTTACCGAACTGGCACACCACGGCCCGGAAGATCTCATCACCTCTGTGATCCTCATTATCGGCGCATTGGTGGTTATGTTCACCATCCAATGGCGGCTTGCCCTGGTGGTAGCCCTGGTGATTCCTATTTTTATGCTTGTGCTGATGGGTATGCGCAAAAATATGCGCCAGGCATCCCGGGCGGTTAAGGAAAAGGTGGGCAATATCAATGCAGAGATTGAAACCAGCCTGACCGGCTTCCGCACCACCAAAGCATTTGCCAATGAAGACTTGGAAAACCATCGGTTTGAACAGGCCAACAGCATTTTTAAAGGTTCCAAGCGGTATTTCCACAAATCCATGGGTCGTTTTCACAGCAGCCTGGAATTTCTGTTTTGCTCGTTAAATGTGGTGATCATCGGCTACGGCGGCTATCTGACCATGCAAGGCCAGCTGGATTACACGGATCTGCTCACCTTCACCCTTTACATCACTTCCTTTATTAACCCCATGCGAAAGCTCTCCGGCTTCTCTGAAATGTTCGCCAACGGTTTTGCCGGTCTGAACCGGTTTGTAGACCTGATGCGCACCGAGCCAAGTCTGCAAGACAAGGAAAATGCTCCCGATCTGAAAGACGTAAAGGGCAGCATCCAGGTCAAGAATGTGACCTTCGCCTATAAAGAAGATCTGGATGTACTGCAGAATGTGAGCCTGGATATTGCAGCCGGTGAAACCGTAGCCATCGTTGGCCCCTCCGGCGGCGGCAAAACTACTTTGTGCCAGCTGATCCCCCGTTTTTACGACGTGGATCAAGGCGCCATTTCCATTGACGGTCAGGATATCCGGGATGTGACCCAGCGCTCCATCCACCAGAACATCGGCATCGTACAGCAGGATGTGTTTTTATTTGCTGATACTATTTTTGAGAATATCCGCTACGGCAAGCCGGAAGCCACTATGGAAGAAGTGATCGAAGCTGCCAAGAAAGCAGAGATCTACGACGACATTTTGGCAATGCCCCTGGGCTTTGATACCTACGTAGGCGAGCGGGGAACGCTGCTGTCCGGCGGCCAAAAGCAAAGAGTGGCTATTGCCCGGATCTTCCTGAAAAACCCGCCTATCCTGATTTTGGACGAAGCTACTTCCGCGCTGGACTCCGTTACCGAATCCAAGATCCAGCGCGCCTTCGATACCCTTTCCCAGGGCAGAACCACCCTCATCATCGCCCACCGGCTGTCCACCATCCGGTCAGCCTCCCGGATCATCTCCATCGCCGACGGCCGTATCACCGAGTGCGGCAGCCACGATGAGCTGATCTCCGCCGGCGGTATCTACGCAGACCTTTACAATACCCAAAGCAAATTACACGGTTAATAAAAACTCCCGAAGCTAAACGCTTCGGGAGTTTTCTTATGCATTTCTGAATCGAGCGAGGAAATCCTTGGTTTCTTGCTTTTGGGGATTGCCGAACAGCTCTTCCGGGCTGCCCTCTTCGCAGATCACGCCTTCGTTCATATACACCACCCGGTTAGAAACATCCCGGGCAAAGGCCATTTCGTGGGTAACCACCAGCATGGTCATACCCTCGTGAGCCAGCTGCTGCATAACGTTTAGAACTTCGCCCACCATTTCCGGATCAAGAGCGGAAGTCGGCTCGTCAAACAGCAACACTTCCGGATTCATTGCCAAGGCTCTTGCGATGGCCACACGCTGCTTCTGTCCGCCGGAAAGCTGCCGGGGCTTTGCGTGGATATAGGGGGTCATACCCACCTTTTCCAGGTACTGAAGGGCAATTGCTTCCGCTTCCTTTTTATTCCGCTTTAATACCTGTGTCTGACCCACCACACAGTTTTGCAGCACAGTCATATTAAAAAACAGATTAAAGGACTGGAATACCATACCCACCTGGGCGCGATACTTGGTGGGGTTAAAATGCTTATCCAGCACATCCTGATCCCGGTAGAGGATCTGTCCGTCGGAGGGAGTTTCCAGCAGATTAATACACCGCAAAAGGGTAGACTTACCGGAGCCGGATGCGCCGATGATGGACACCACGTCGCCCTTATTAACGAAAAAATCCACGTCCTTCAAAACTTCGTGATTGCCAAAGCTTTTGGAAAGGTGGCTGACTTGTAAAATTCGCTCCATATCAGCGGCCCTCCTTGTATTCTTTGCTTTGCTCGTCAAAGTTGCTGCCCCGCTTGGGATGGGTATAAGTACCGGCAGTCATAGTCAGGGCATCGTCCTGGGCCAGCTCATAGTCGCTCGCACCGTCCATGATCCGTTCCACGAGCCGCAGCAGGAAGGAAAATGCCAGCGTCAGGGTCAGGTACCCTAACATCTCAATAATGGCAGAGGGGAAATACTTGCTGTTCAGACCCACGATGTTTCTGTGGGTAGCAAAGAAATCCACGAAACCGATGACGAACATAACGGAAGTATCTTTGATATTGATGATCAGGTTGTTGCCGATCTGGGGAATGATATTGCGCAGCACCTGAGGCATAATGACCCGGGTCATCGTCTGCACGTGGTTCATACCCAAAGCCTTTGCGCCCTCGGTCTGACCGGGGTCAACGGAAATAATACCGCCACGGACAGATTCTGCCATATAAGCACCGGTGTTAATTGATACGACGATGATAGACGCTGTCCACACATCGGCTGTAGCATAGGTAAAGCCAAAGCCATAGAAAATGAATACCGCCTGCAGCACCATGGGCGTACCCCGGAACACTTCCACATAGATCCGCACGATGGCACGAATCAAGCGAAGTAAAATCCGCTTTGCCAGCGGGTCCCGCTTGGAATAAGGGATAGTATTGAGCACACCGCATACAAGACCGATGATGCAGCCGATCAGGGTGGCAACCGCCGCCAGAATCAGGGTATTCTGAATACCCTTCAGGTAAGCTTCACCGTAAACATCCCAAAGTCTGCCGATATCGGAAAAAGTCTTGCCTAAATCGCTCATCTTAGATCTCCGGCTGGACAGCGATGGCACTGTTCATCAGATCATTGAAGTCAGCCTCGGTCATCGTATTCAAAACTGCATCCATCATATCGGCCAATGCCGTGTTGCCCTTCTTCACAGAGATACCGATGTTGATATCGCCCTCGCTGGCGGCAAAATCGTCATCTGCATCCAGGGCAACGATCACCAGGTTATCGTAGGTAGCGCAAGCGCCCATAGCGGTGGGCATATCGGTACAAACAAAGTCCACCTTGTTCTCGGCAACAGCCATCACCATAGCGGTAGCGGTTTCCACAGCGCTGACCTTAGTAGCATTGGGAATCTGATCCAGGAACTCATTGTACCAAACCGTGCCGTCCTGAGCGGTGCAGGTGCCGGTGAGCTGAGAAAGGCCGGTAGCGGCAGCCTGGGCAGTGTCCTTGCGGGCAACACACACGATGTTTGCATAGAAATAAGGGCCAGCCATAGTCACTTCTTCCAGCCGATCCTCGGTCATGGACTGGCCGGCAATGACTGCGTCCAGCGCGCCTTCGGCAAGGGCAGGATTCAGGCCATCCCAACCCACTGCCATAATTTCCAGGGTAACGCCATAGTGCTCAGCGATCTTCTTGGCGATCATCACGTCATAGCCATTGGCGTAAGCGCCGGGGTTATTGGCGATGGGAACAGCGCCGTTGCTGTCGTCCATCTGGGTCCAGTTGTAGGGGGCGTAAGCGCATTCCATACCCACGGTCAGAATGCCGTCTTCCAAACCGGGTACATCGGCATAGGTCTTTCCAGCCTGAGTACCGGAATCGCCGCCGCAGGCAGCCAGGGAAAGCACCATCATTACAGCCATTACGAAACATACGATCTTCTTCATTACATTTTCTCTCCTTTTGATTTCTTATAAAATGAAAAACTGGATCGCTTTGCGTAAAGCGATCCAGCAGAAAATGCACATAGGTATTCCCCGCAGTCGATAGCGCTTCACAAAACTTTGTGACAGTCCGGCAGGTATTCCCTGACGACCCAGCAAGCACATTTCAGGCAATGTACTAACTTCGGCGGTATTTCCTTTCCCTTTTGCGGCTGCCTGGCTTTGCAGAAAGGTACTGATAAATCCCGCGCCTCTATCTCAAGCGATTCAATTTTCGTTATACTAACACGCCATTTTTCTTATGTCAACTGTTTTTCTCATTTTTGGTAGACTTAAACAATTCGTATTTCCTTCAATCTGTTTTATTTGCGCAAAGCGCAACATCGTTTACCCTTAATGCCTTCCCAATGGGATGTTCCGAATGAGCGAGCAAAGAAAAGCTGGAGCTGCTACCCGGTTCGGACGCTCCTGATCGGGCTACTAATAAAATCAACGGTTTACCGTTGTATATCATCAATTCCGCAAGGAATTGCATATCATCAAAACGAAGTTTTGTATATCATCATTGCGAAAGGTTTTTAATACACACCTAAAGGTGTGATGAGATACAAAGGCGGTGCGCCGCCTTTGATGATATTCACGCTGGCGCGTGATGATATACCATTGCTTTCGCAATGGATAAAAAAATCTCGTTCCGAAGAACGAGAGTTTTTTGGAGCTGCTACCCGGTTTGCGGTACCCGAAAAAATCTTCGGTCTTAGGCTTTTCCCCGATTTTTTCGACCCCTGCACAACCAGCCGGTCTGCTCCCCCCGCCACCGGCGGCGCAAACCGGCTGGGCCAAATTTTCACTGGCTTCGCCAGTTCACGGCTAGCAGCAGCAAAAAACGCCCGAAGCCAAAAGGCTTCGGGTATTTTTTGGAGCTGCTAGCCAGATTTGAACTGGCGACCTCATCCTTACCAAGGATGCGCTCTACCGGCTGAGCTATAGCAGCATTTTCACACAGCTTTGCCATTATATCGCAGGAGTTTGCGCTTGTCAAGCATTTTTTCGCAAAAGATAGGGAAAATTGCTTCCATGATTTTTCAGCTGTCAACTGCCCCACAATCTGTCTAACCCTCTTGCTATTTGGCGACGGGTAGTGTATAATGTTTTGCAGTATTTATTATTATCCTTTATCGGAAAGGAGTTTTACCCATGATTACACGCAACGGTTTGTTTGCCGATGTTCCTGCCCAGCAGTGGAACGATTGGAAATGGCAGGCACGTAACCGTGTTGAAACGCTGTCTGAGCTAAAGCAATATATCAATTTGACCGCCGAGGAAGAAGAAGGTATTCGCCAGTGCCTCAATACCTTCCGCATGGCGATCACCCCCTATTACCTGTCCCTCATCGATCTGAACGATCCCCAGGATCCCATTCGCAAGCAAGCGATCCCCACAGCGGCTGAGCTGTATTTTGCGCCCGAAGAAGCTGCTGACTCCTTGCACGAAGATACCGACTCCCCGGTTAAGGGCCTGACCCACCGGTATCCCGACCGGGTGCTGTTCCTCATTACCGACTGCTGCGCAGCCTACTGCCGGCACTGCACCCGCCGCCGTATGGTGGGCCAGACGGACAAAGGCATGCCCAAAAAGCAGATCGACGATTGCATCGAGTATATCCGCAACCATCCGGAGGTACGGGATGTGCTGGTATCCGGCGGCGATGTGCTGATGCAAAGCGACGATATGCTGGAATACGTGATCTCCAATCTGCGGTCCATCGAACACGTAGAAGTGATCCGCTTAGGCACACGCACGCCGGTGGTTATGCCCCAGCGCATTACTCCCGAGCTTTGCGATATGCTGAAAAAGTACCATCCCATTTGGGTCAATGTGCATTTCAACCATCCCGATGAGATCACCCCGGAAGCCGCCAAGGCCTGCGGTATGCTGGCCGATGCAGGCATTCCTCTGGGCAACCAGAGTGTGCTGCTCAAGGGCGTGAACGATTGCGTACACGTGATGAAGAAGCTGGTCAACGACCTGGTGAAGATCCGTGTCCGTCCCTACTATATTTACGCCTGCGACCTGAGCCTGGGTCTTTCCCATTTCCGCACGCCGGTGAGCAAGGGTATTGAGATCATCGAAGCCCTCCGCGGTCACACCAGCGGCTTCTGCGTCCCCACCTTTGTGGTAGACGCCCCCGGTGGCGGCGGCAAGATTCCTGTCATGCCCAACTATGTGCTGAGCCAAGCCCCCGGCAAAGTGGTGCTGCGTAACTTTGAAGGCGTCATCACCACCTATACCGAGCCGCCCCATTACGAATCTACCTGCAATTGCCCGGTATGCCGTGGTGAACGGGATAATACCATTAACGGCATCGCCGGTTTGGAGCAAGGTAGGGGTTTGAACTTCGAGCCCACCGACCTGCCCCGAAAGAAACGTCTGCATAACTAATAAAAGTGTCGCTGCTCAAAGCAGCGACACTTTTATTATTGCATTTTCTTTTTGATAAACCGCAAAGTAGATTCAAAGGAATCCTTAGCGATCTTATGGTCAGCCTCACCGGTGATCTCGATGCCCTTATTTTTGCAAATATCCCGCAGGATGCTTTCTGCAAACCAGGGATTTTTCACGAACAGCGGGCCTAAGCAGTTGGTATAGATCAGGTTACCCCGACGCATACCGTCGCCACCTGTGCTGTTATTGCCCCGGCCGTAAAGCACGCTACCCATAGGCTCAGCCACATCTACATCCGCCATCATGATCTGAGAGCCAATCAGCTCCTGGCCGTCAGCAAGGCGTACATGCATATCATCGCCCCACACGTATTTTCTTTCCTTGGCGGTCATATTAAGGTAACCAAGGCCCTGCAGGGTGCTGCCATCTTCCCGCAAAATGTTCTTGCCGAACATCAGGCCGGTTGTGCCGATTGCCAACACATAGCCGCCCTTTTCCAGATACCTGTCCAGCGCCTGCCGCTGTCTGTCCAGCGCGGGAACAAGGTGGCGAAATACGGTGATCTCACCGGGCAGGAACATCAGCATGTCGAGAGCCTCAAAATCGATGGGGTCATCAAAGTCCTCAATTCTGCGGACTTCCACTTCCACGCCAAGCTGAGCGCCCACCTGAACAAGCTTTTGCACACTTCCCCGCTCACCGTGGAGGTTCAGCAAATTGGGGTACATCCATCCAACTACGATCTTAGGCATTGGTTGCGCCCCCTTCCTTCAGGTAACCCTTCACGTCCTTGGCGTGCTTGGGGTTGGTCAGCACATAAATAACATCCGTTTCGATCCGGTCTAAATTGGCAAAAATAGCTGCCATATCATCGGTATCGCAAACCGTCACATCTTCTTCCGGCGCGCCGGCCAGGATCATCCGGCTGGCAATATCTCCCGCCACGCTGGTGGAAAATGCCACGTAATGCTCCACGCCGCTTTCCACGATGGGGGCAAAATCGCAGTCGAAGAAATAGAAGCTGCCGCTATAGTATGGCTTAAAATCGGTGATTTCAAACAGGCCTACAAATACAGCCTTTTTCCGCTTATCGGCGGCAATGATATCCAGCTCAGATTGAAGCGCTTCCGGGTTTTCCTGCTTGCCCCGCAGATAGTGGATCTCCTTACCCTTGTAGAGCAGAATATCCTCGTGGGAGGCGGGATTCTTGAAGGTGGCAAAGCCTGCCTGGATCTGCGCATCTGTCAAGCCAAAGCCACGGCAAATGGCGATACACATAGCAAAATTATACATATAGAAGGGGTTATTGTAAGGCACGTGCCAGATCGTCCCATCGCAGGTAAAGGTGTTGTTTTCATAGTCCACCGCTGTGATCTGCACCTGGGCATTTTCTGCAGATGCGTAATCGCAGCGAGTGCAGCGGAACGGGCCGATATTGGCAAGATTATATTCCCGGTATGCGATGGGGTGGGCGCACTTGGGGCAAGGCATCGTCACGGTATAAAAATCATTGGAAGTATAGGTACGGTCATTTTTGCCAATGCCAAAGCGCACCACCGCCCCGGCCTGATCCTCCAAAGAGCAGCTGCGGGGTTCTTCGTTGTTCAGATACAGGGTCATATCCTTTCCCACAGCGCTGCGGAACTTCCGTAAAATGAAATCCGGATCGCCGTTGCGCTGCACCTGGTCCTTTTGCAGGTTGGTAATGCCCATGTGTCTGCCGGGCAGCTGCTTGCGGATCAGAGGGAAGCTGCGCTCATCGATCTCCAGCACCAGCAGTTCCTTATTGAACTTACCAAACAAGGAAGAATTCTTAATGAGGGTGGTTGCCACGCCGGGCATCATATTCGCGCCTTCTACGTTGCAGGCTACTTTCCGTCCGGCAGAACGCAAAACGTGGTTGGTCAGATTGGTGGTGGTAGACTTTCCGTTCGTACCGGAAATAAAAATCACCTTATCGTAATCAATGCCCTTAAACTTAGAAACAAAATTGGGCATCAGCTTCACTGCCAAAGCGCCGGCATAATTACTGCCCCGCTTTTTGTCGATCAGATTCACGGCAAAGGCCGCAAATTTTGCGATCCACAGCGTCAGTAAAAATCTCATCTGTAATCAGGCCCTCCTGTTTATTTTTACATATTATACCACACTGCGGCAAAGAATGCTATATGATTCTCTTACAGCAGTGGAAATTTTAGCGTACATTTGGTAAATTTCCACTTGCTATTTGCGTCTTATTGGTGTATAATACCCCAGTAACACGCCGGTGTGATGGAATTGGTAGACGTAGTGGACTCAAAATCCACCGCTAGCGATAGCGTACCGGTTCGAGTCCGGTCACCGGCACCAAAAAAGCAGATACCCCTTGGGGTATCTGCTTTTTTGCTTGCCGGTCGGACTCGAACCGCAGGTGAGAGTCTGGCCGCGTAGCGCCCCGCTGCCGGTGGCAGATACAGGGGCGCTAACGCGTTGTGCAGCGGTCGACCATCGACGCAGCCCTTGTGGGCAAGGAGAGGGTCGGGCACCGCAAACCGGACACCGGCACCAGAAAAAGCACTTGCATTCGCAAGTGCTTTTTCTTATCCAAGCCGCAGGCATGGCATATCATCACCGCACAAAGCACGGTGTATATCATCACGCGTCAGCGTGTATCCATTTGCGGCTTGATAAGATACAACACTGCGTGTTGATGATATACCGCAACAAGTTGCGAACAATATACAACAGCTGCGCCGTTGATCTTTCGCCTGCGGCATTTTTAAACGCGAATATAACTTTTACGCAGTAAAAATATAACTCCGGCAACTTCAGAATATAACTTGAAACAGTTGCGTTTTAAATGCCCAGCTTGGATCCACTTCCAAGCTGGGCATTTTGTACTTTTATGGGCTTTCGCCTCCCATTATTTTTATTCCACCATTTCCAGAATCTTGGCCTTGGGCATGGCGCCCATATTTTTCTTTACCAGCTTGCCTTCCTTGAACACCATCAGCGTAGGAATGCTCATGACGCCAAATTGGTTTGCCAGCTCCGGCTGCTCATCCACATTGATCTTGCATACTTTGATATGCTCATTTTCCTTGGCGATCTCTTCTACAATGGGCAGCACCATCCGGCAAGGGCCGCACCAGGGCGCCCAGAAATCCACCAGCACAGGCTTGGAAGATTCCATTACTTCACTTTCAAAATTTTCCTTATTAATGATCACAGCAGACATTGTGTTTTCCTCCTTTTGTTTTTTTGTGACTTCGTTAGCTTCTTGCCAGGCCGTCCACCTGAAGCACCACACCCGTAATATAGGATGCTTCCTGGGAAGCCAGAAATACGAAGGCATTGGCAATGTCCTCCGGCTGACCCAGCCGTCTTAAGGGGATCTGGGCGATAAGCGGCTCGATCACTTCCTTAGGAACAGCCTTCATCATATCCGTTTCCGTGATACCGGGAGCGACCGCGTTGACCCGGATGCCCTTAGGCCCTAATTCCCGGGCCAGAGAAAGGGTCAGGCCGTTCACCGCAAATTTAGATGCGGGATAGGCTACACCTGCAGGCTGGCCGTAAACACTCACCATGGAAGAAGTGTTCAAAATTACGCCGCTGCCCTGCCTAACCATATCCTCCGTTACCGCTCGGATAGCATTGACCGCGCCCTTTACATTCAGATCCATCACCTTGTCGTAAAGTTCTTCCGTATAAGCGGTAATGGGCGTGCTTTCCGAAACGCCTGCATTATTAACCAGAATATCGATAGGGCCAAACTGTTCTTTTACCTGCCGGAAAGCTTCCTGCACAGAATCAAAATTCGTCAGCTCCGGGCTAATACCCCCTACTTTGCTGCCGGGAAACTCTGCCTGCAGCGCATCTGCCGCCCGCTTTGCGTTGGCTTCGTTGCTGGCGGTAATAATGACCGTTGCGCCCTCTTTCAAAAATGCCTTGGCAGTGGCAAGGCCGATACCGCGGCTTCCGCCGGTAATCACTGCAACTTTATCCTTCAGTCTCATATGGAGAACCTCCTTTATTTGGTTTGTGGCTTTAGTATAACCAATAAAGAATTATATTTCTGTGATAAAATCACAAAAGACCCCTCTGCCCAAAATGGGCAGAGGGGTCTTCCTCAGTTCGGGGTATTCTCCTTTTTTTCGTGCTGTGTGCCGAAATAGAAGGACACCACCATAGATACAACGATCATCACATTGTCCGGGCTGATGGCGCCGGTACAGGCAAGGACTGCAAACACACCCACTACCAGCAGAGTCACCAATGTTTTGACCTTAATAAGGTTTGCCAAATTTCTTTTTATAAGCTCCATACTTATCTCCTATCCTGCATTCTCCAAATCTGCTAAGCGATGATTAATTACCCGGATCTCGTGCTCCACCACAGGCATCCGCCGGGCAAAGCCGTTATGCTCCCGCACCTCCCGGGTCAGCTCCTCCAGCTTGGTATCCGTCACCGCCTGGGCGACCGCAGCTGCTTTTTCCGTTTTTTTAGCTGTGGCAAGACAGGTGATCACCACGCCCACCAAGGAAAGGCCGCCGGTGATCAGCGCCACAACAATTGCTTCTGTCATAATCATTCTCCTTATGCGATACCCAGCAAATGGCTCCAGGTGTTATAACCCACCAAACCGTCCACCGTTAATCCCTCGCCTTGCTGGAAGGAACGCACATCCCTGTCGGTTGCATTGCCAAAAATACCGTCTGCGCCAAAGCCGCCCAGATCATAGCCCAAGCCGACCAGCAGCCGCTGCAAAGCCTTTACCTGTTCACCCTCATCTCCCTTGCCCAGGGTGGTCAGGGTAACGGTCACCGCATCCGGATCAGGCAACGGCTTCCCTTTCACAATTTCTGAGAAAGGATAGTTCTTACCCGGGCAAGCGGTAACATCCAAATGCCGATGGCCGAAAACCTCCAACGGGCCGTACTTTTCCCGCAGGTATTCCAGCAGCCATATAATCGCATTTTTCTGCGCTGCACCCATCTTTTCCTTCTCGAAATCGCCCTCAGCGCAAATGCCGATCTTTTCATTGTGACCGGTGGTGTGAGCGCCGATCCAGTTTTCCGGGCGGCCTCGGTAAATGCCGCCGTCTTTTCTTACGTAAAAGTGATAACCGATACCCGCCCAACCGAGAGAAAGGTGATAATTATGCACATCCTCCACGCTGCCGCTGGACGCTGCATGGTGCAACACGATACCGGTGGGTTCACCATCTCTGATGCTGTAATTTGCGTTAAAGTTCAGGTTTGTTTTCATGATTTCCACAAGCACTTTCTCCTTATTACTTAGAATTTAACATCGCTTCCAGCTCCGCAACTTTTACGGTAAGCTCTGCTATTAAATCGCTCACGCCCAGCCAAGCGCAAGCAGTAGCCTTTTCTTCATCGGTAAGCTCAATGGCATTGGTAGTAATGCTGGTTTTAACGGCATAATCCAGAGTGGCTGGTGCAATCGGTTTATAGCTAGTAACCTTTGCGTCTATCTCACTATTGGCAGCACCGTGAACATACATAACGCCATCAGAAGCAAAAATGCCGCCGCCTGCCCCAATCTTTACAACTCCGTAAGTTTTGCTTGAAGCATAATCAGTATTCTTCACATATTCATCCAGATTTACTTCTACACCTGCGCTGCCTATGCGCTCCCAAGCACCCTCGATGAACACATATTCACCAAAGCGGTTAGGCTCTTCACCATCAGCTTCAGGCATTAAATAAATCTTACTTGTATCGCCAACGGCAGGCAATTGACTTACAACCACAAAATCAATAACGCCTGCATCACCCTTAGGGCCGACAGGGCCGATAAACTTACCGCTGTCTGCATCCTGTCTGACAGAATTGGCAGTTTCTACCGCTTTGCTTGCAGCTGCCAAAATCTGATCATATACGTTGGATGCCGGCTCTGCAGGTACTGTTTCCGGAATCTGTGTGCCGGCAGCGATAGTATCTACGCAAGCCCACACCGTGGGTATCTTCACTATGCCTTCTTCATCTGCGCCAAACACGCCAACGTAAAGACCCACACCGCCCTTTTCCAGCACTTCCCAAGGAACAATTGCGGTACTCTGCACGCAGCTTACAGGATAGCTTCTGCTGCCGGCGCGGAACACCGCAGTCTTACCCAAGCCATTCCACGCCTCATCAAATGTAAATTCCACCGGCAGACCCACCGTACCGCTGGTGATCACCGGTTTTTCCGTGACCAGGGCATTAGCACCGGTCACTGTTATTTTAATCGGTTTCATAATTCCTCCTATGCAACCCGTTTCCACATATAAACAGCAAGATAAGGCGGCATATTGTTGTGCGCCAAATCGCCACCAGTGCTTTGAATGGTTTGCTCACCGTTTTCCTCAAAGTTATTGTACTCTGTCCAAGGCTTAGCCAGTGCATAGGTGCCTGTGCCAGCTACGCCATTCATACCCAAAGCCCAGCCATTTAAGCCGTGGCTGTGGCTGGGAAGCTCCTGGGTTGTCAGAATATGCTCCGCTTCGCCGCCTTCCTGTCCGGCAGGGTAGCTGTTACCGGCTGCCAGCAAAAAGCGATCCTTCAGCCGCTCCCATCTGCCGCCAAAGAGCGCAAAGGGCTCTGTTTCCGCCACGCTCATATAAATAGAACCCACAGGATAAATATGCTCCCATAATTGCTTACCCTCTACGGATATAGGAACGTGAAAAGCAAAGTCCTTTTCTGACCAGTCAAACACGGGAATACCGGGCTTTACAGTAACCACTGCTTCGGTCTGCATCACCGCATCCTGACCCACAACCGTCAAATAGTGGGTTTTCGTGTAATCCAGTTCCTCCAGCAAGATCTCTGCTCTGTAGCTGCCGTCAGTAATAACCGGATCAAAAGCAATCAATCTATCCCCAACCTGACAGTTAAGGGTCAATGCATTATCCTGCACACCGAAACTGCCATCAAAATAATTGCCCCACACAGTAAGGATTGCCTTGCCGCTGGTAGGGTCGGTACGTTTTGCTGTTGCATTCACCGTCAGTTGGATATAAGGCACCACCGGCAGCGTTACCTGGGTTTGGGTGGTGTAGCCCCGGCTATCGGTAACAGAAGCGGTAAATACGCCATGCTCCACCGCAGCAAATTCCAACGCATCTTCCTGGGTTTCTGCGCCACAGATCCGCTTGGATACAATCGCCGCCCCACTTTTTGCCTGGGAAGATAACGTGCAGCGGGCTTTCGATGCATACCGCACAAGCACCCCCTTATCCCCTGTCAGCGCCAGGGTTTTCGGTTCTATATCCTCTGCAGTCAGCTCCGCCACCGGCGCGCACAAGCTTTCTCTGGCGGTAAGGGTAAACGCCGTCTCCTGGGGCAGACCCACAGGGGTCTGCCCGTGATAAGTCCGGCAAGTAAGCTGAACCTGCGTGTCGGCACAATCTTGCATATAGCTGTAAAACAGAGCAGGAACGGCAAAAGCGATGGCGGTTTCCATCAGCTTTTGCTCTGTGTCCACAAGCTTTCCGTCGGCGGTAAGATACCCTTCCAGACCGTTGCAGGCAAGGGCGATACTATGCGTGTAATCTGCATTTTTCCTGCTCACCGCCACCATGCACACTGCCTCTACAAATGCATCCGTTGCCGCCACCGTAGAGGCAAGGGGAATGGTATCCAACCCAACGACCTGAAGGATCGAAGTACTTTCCAGCGTTGTTCCCGGAATGCCGCCCCAGGCCAGGATCTCCACCTTTGCGCTGCCGTAGGCATCGTGATCCACCCGGGCAGTATGGGTAATGGCAACCGTATCGCTGTTATAAGAAATAGATAGATACCGGCTTTCCTGTTTTCCATCCCCGCCAATACTGATACCGCCCGCCCAAGTGCCGGAAGTCACATAGCCGGTATTGGTACGGGAGTAACTTAAAGTCGCCGTGACAAGAGAATAATTCTCTTCCGGAAATTGCTGGGCCTGCCAAGTGATCTTTGGCTTGATAAAGCCATTATTGGTGCTTCCGTAAAATTCGCCCATGTCATCCTCCTATGTAAAAGCAAGCGGTGCGGTTATGATCCGCTCCGTTGCTGTAATCCTCAAAACGGGCATGTTCGCCCATTACCAGGTAATTGGCCGCTGTCACATCCCGGGCAACCACGCCCTGATTATTGGCCTGCAAAATCACTTCACCGGAGCGGCGCACGTACATACCTGTATGATCCAACAGGCTCTCCATTTCCTGGCCATCCTTATGAACAGTCAAGCCTTCCTCTCCAAAGTGGTAGCCCGTAGCCGTTACCACCTTGGAAACGCCGTCATCCAAAATGCTTTGCAACTGCAGCCGCAAGCCCTGGCTATCCATTTCCAGCTGGCTCAGCTGCTGCTTAATTCCGCTTTCTCCCTCTTGGTGACTTTGTACCTGGGTGCGGATACCCTGCAGATCCAGCTCCATCCGGGCAAAGTTCTGGGCAGTATCTGCATTTTCCGCTCGGATGCCATCCACATCCGTTTGCAGCCGCAGCACCTTGCCGGACAAAGCCTTGTAGCCGGTCTGATTTCTGGCGCGGGCGCTTCCCCGATCCCGGCTGCCGGTACAGGTCAGGGTATCTCTTCCTCCTGTGCGTTTGCGCTCCATCACATAAACCGTCAGGGGGGTATCTCCGGCCAGAACCGTAACGATCTGCCCCGGGCAAATCTGCAAATGGCTGGGAACAGTCAGCTGACAGGGGGTATAGCTTACCCCCTGCAGCCGCTCAAATAACGTCCGGGCAACGGGCAAAAGGGCATCTGCCCCTAAAGCCACAAGAAAGGGATTTCCCTCTATGATATAGGGGTTTTCCCCACTTCCCTCCGGTGGAAAAACCGTACCCACGTCCTGTTCTTCCCAGCGAATCTGTATGCCGCTAATAGGCTTTACGGCATAGTCCGAAACCCGCAGGCTGCCCCCGTAATAAAAGTTGTCGCCCTCCGCTCCCAGGGTCAAGTCAGAGGGCGTATACCAGGTAAATTCCACCTTCCCGTCAGCATCCGCACGGCAAAAACAGCCTGCTGCCTGGGCAGCCCAACCGATCAGCTGCCGACCGGTCACGGAACGTACTGTAAATTTCTGCACAGGAAGCTCTGCATTGGGGATCTCCTCCCCTGCCAGCTCCAAACCGCACTGAGAAAGCACCCCTTTTGTAAGCTCCAAAAGGGTATAGGGCCAGTTCTGCAAGCTGGCCATATAATCCGCCAGATCTGCATCCAGCCGGCTGATAGGATCATAGGCCGTCAGCTTGTAAATATTGCCGTTTCGCTGGGGCTCTTCCAATATAAATTGTCCTACAAGCCGTTCTTGCTGCCCTACTTCATAAAGCAGCACCCGATCACCCGCCTTTAGGTTATCTATCGGTTCAGATGCCCATAAAGTAGCTTCCAGCATCTGGCTGCACACGCCGCCAAAGGCCAGCTCTGTTTCCGGATTCACCGTTTGGGTCAGAATCACCTTCTGGATTACAGGGTCTGCTGCCGCACCGGTGCAGATTCTGGTGCCATCAGGCAGGATCAGTAAATTCTGATACATATCTCCCCTCCTAACAGGCTATGATGCGAAAGCCGTAGCCGTTCCAAAGTCCTGTGCGGGCGTTACGCCAGGATATGGCATATTTACTCCGGTAACAAGTGGTCTGCTCCGGAATATCCGTACTGAGCCGTCCCGGATGGGTAAAAACGAAGGTAGGTTCGTCAGGAAAAAGACTTTCCATATACTGCCGCTCCTCCTCCGTCAGGCTGGCATAAGAAAATTCCCAGTAAGGCACTTTGTACCGGGCTACCTGCCGGTGCATAAAACCGGCCTCGTCCCGACCGGATGCGCTGTGATCCAGGTCTTCATATCCTATGCTCACCCCCGCATCCGGTGTGAGCATATATTGCCCGTTAATTTGAAAAAGCTCTGTTTTTTCTCTCATACGTTGCCTCCTGTTACTGCCAGCATCCGGTTCTGATGCCGCTGTACCGCATTTGCCAAAGCGCTGTCAGAAACATCCAGGCCGAAAATTGCCTGCAAAATCTGCTCCTGCCGCTCTGTTACCGCCTGAAAACCTGCCATCACGCCATCCAACCGGTTTTCCAACGCCAACATGACCGCCTCCTGAATTGTGGAAAGGGGGGCTTCTACGTTGGTGCCGTGCTTTTGATCGCCTACCATAGCCAGAAACGGCTTGTTGGCAGGCAGCACCGCGCCTTTGGCCAGAAGCGGAATGTTGGGAAGGTTAATGCCGGGAAGATTAAAACTTATAGACTTTCCGCCTAAAACAGGCACCCAATCGGGAAAGGTAAATTTCAGGCTGCTGACAGATTGAGAAAGCAGATTGAATGTGCCGGAAACGCCGCTGAGCATACCGTTGAAAAAGCCGATCATACTATTGGCAGAATCCTTGGCACTCTTCTCCATAGGCTGAGATACCTGGTTGCGGAACCAGGAACCTGCATCCGCCCACTTGCTCTGAATATTCTCCCAGGCGCCGGTGGTAGCTTTTTCCATCAGTTCCCAGTTGCCTGTAAGACCGGCTACCAAAGGAGCGATCAGCTCCAGGCCGCCCACCAACGTACCCATACCCGGGCCTGCCTGCTCTGTCACAATGCCAAAATGCTTTACCGCATTGATCAGGTAGGCCATAATACCTACTACCTGATCGCTTTCGAAATTCAAGTCCTTCAGGGTAAAACCGGCATTTTTCAGCATACTTATTAATCCGTTTATGGTAGGCGATGCGGACTGCACCCACTGGGAAAATCCCTTAAAATTCTCCGTCATAGCCTGAATATCGGAAATCAGCTTGTCTGCGTACCACTGAGCTATGGGCTGCAAAAACTCCTCCCACAACCAAAGAAACGCCGGCTTCAGTTCTTCAATGATCTGCTGCAGGCTCTGCAGTGCCTGGGTAAGCAGCTCCAAAAACGTGGGCAGCAAGTCTTCCGCCGCCCACTGGGCCAGAGGCACAAGCAAATTATGCCACGCCCAGTTAAGGCCCTCAAACAAGGTCTTTGTGATGGGCTCTATGGCCTTTTTCAGCTTTTGGAAGCCTTCAATTGCCGGGCCCATGTCAAAGCTCTTAAAGGGCTCAAACAGGGCAAGCAGCTCCTGGGCGAAAGACTTCCACTTGGGCGTAATCTCCTGCAAGTCCGGCAATAAACCGCCGGAATTTTCCGACAATCGCTGAATTTGATCAAAGCCTGCCAGGGATCGCTTCAGCGCCTGAGTAGCCGCCACCGCCCCCTGGGTGCTTTGGGAAAACGCCTTTGCGGCGTTGCTGCCGCCAAACAGACTTTCCAGCACATAACCAATGCTTTGGGCAAAACCGGTAAGCAGCCCGATTGCCTGCCGCAGCAGCGGCACCAGTGCCTGTGCCAAAGGCGCAGCCGCCTGAATGATGGCAGCCTTCAAAGCATAAAGATCCTGCTGCAGCCCATAAAGACTGCCTGCAATATCTGTTCCTACAATGGCGGCCATTTCCCGGAATTTTGCGGTGGTATCCACCACAAAGCTATCGATGATGTCCATGGCAAAAGCCTGGTCTTCACCCTTCAGCATATTTTTGATTCTGGTCCAAACCGTGCCCATTTTGCGCTCCACGGTACGAACCAAGGCATTAAACTCCTTTTTTAACCCGTCCAGCATTTCCTGATAATCCCGGGCGGTGAGCGTTTTTTCCTCTTGATTATTTGCCATTGTACACCTCCTTTGTCAAAGGATTTACCGGAAGCCCAGCTGCTCCTTAAGCCTTTGCTGATCTTCCTGCTCGGCAGCAGAATAACGGTTTTTCAGGTCTACCATAGGCTTGTTATCCCGATAAAAATCCCGTTCCCAGCCTTCCAGCTTTTTCCCCTGACGCAATTTGCTGCGGATGCTCACCAGGGCGCTGAGCTGACCTTGTCCAATGGCGTTAAACCAGCTAAGAAAGGTCCACCAGTGCAGATATGGCAGGGCGCGGATCTCCTGCCCTGCCACCCTGTTTACATCCGATGCGATGACAGCGGCGTCCTGCTGCCAGTCAATGAGCTTGGGGCCGGGGCGGTCCGTTATTTCCTGCCCCCCGGCAATAAACCAGCTCAAAAATCGGGCAGCCTCCGAAAGATCCCGATCCGGCACAGGCGCATCATAAAACAGCGCCATTGCCGTCTGCCACCGGATAAACTCCGGCGCATCCGGATCTTCCAAACAGGAGAAGATCTCCAGAATATCCCGATAATCCGTGTTGATCCCATATTCTCTGCCGCCCACGGTAGCCGTCACCGGCAGACGGAATAGGCCGCTCATTTGGCGTTTCTGCGAGCCTTGATGCCTGCCGCCGTCTGCCGGGCGCAGCGCTTTGCGCCTTCTTCCAGCACCGGACGCAAAGCATCAAACAGATTGGCGATCACCCGCTGACCGTTATCCGCCACCGCCAGCAGGCTTACGCCGCCCAAAATGCTGTCGAAATCGTTGGCAGGGCCAAATACCCAACCCAGCAGTTCCTTGATCTTGCCATCGGTGCGCTGCATCAGCGCCATCATGCCCTGGGTGTCCGTTTCCTCCAAAGCCTTTGCTTCCTTGGATAAAGCCTTTTCCAGTTCTTCCATTTTCTTGGCCGATTCCATAAACCGGGCAAACACGTTGGGGTCGCCAGGGTTAAACCGCAGCACGCCGCAGCCACCTAAGCGAAATTCCTGTATGCCGCTGTCAAATTTGATCTTCTCCATATCTTTCTCCTTTCGGCTTACGCCTCAGTAAATACCCGGGTGCTTACGTCAAAAGTACCCTTGGTCTTCTTGCCGGTGTAGTGGAGGGTAAAGGGGATCTGATAGCCGGTGGTGTCGCCGCCGTAGCTGTTGATCTCCACATAAGCCTCCTCCCGGATGGCAGGATAAACGCCGTCTTCCTTTGCATCCCAAAGCTTAACTTCCACTACATTCACCTTTAATTCGTCCAGCACCAGCTCATCGTCGATGATGGCCTGCAAGCGGTTAAATAGCGCGCTGTCCTTTTCCGCATAGAAAGGCTCCACGGAAGCGGTCTTCTCATAAGAAGAGATCACAATGCTGGTATTGCCCAGAATGTTCTTCTTGGTCTCCACCTGAGCAGACAGCTCAGGGCTGAACTCCTCCAAGTCCTTGCCCAGCTGTTCGTATGCCGCTTCACCGTTTGCGGCAGCATCGATATAATGGGCAAGATACTTTCTTTCAATTTTTGCCATTTATTTCACCTCATATAGTTTGATATAATCTGCGGTCAGCTCCACCGAATAGGTGGCAGCCCCCGCGCCATCGGTACGCTCCTGCTTGCCTTTCATGGCCCGAATCCGGCATTGTTCCGGAATATCTCCCAGCCGTGGGGCAAGACCTAAGGCATTTTGCTGCTGTACCCAATGCTGAAAATCCACCAAGACGGTAAATCCATCCCGATCAAAAGCAGGGGCGTTAAAGCGCAGCACAAAGCTGTGCCGGCAGGATTCCTTCCGGTTTCCCAGCACATCGCTTTTCTCTTCCAGCACCTGAATGCCGCCGGTAAAAAGGCCGATGCTGCCAGTTTGCTGACAAAGCTTACCAAGCTGTACAGGCGCGCCCTGCCAGCCAGGGAAGGTTTCGATCCATTTTGCCATCGTTTGTACCATATCAGCACCCCTCTGTATGGCAAGGCGTATTTTCCCAAAAATAAGTCTTTACCTGCTGCAAAACGCACAGCCCCGGCACATTGGCAGGCAAAAAGTCCTGCCATTCTTCCATGCCGATCTGGGGGCCTACTCCGGGGTACACCCGATCACCGGCAAAGATCTTCTGTTTGCCGGGGATAATCAGCCGGCACTTTTTCCGCACCCTTTGTCCGTAACCATCCTGGACATAGGTTTCTTCCAAAGAAAAGTAGCATTTATCCAGATCCTGCCGGATGATCTGATCTTTCCTTTTCCGGTATACCGTCACCTTTTGGTTGCAAAAGCTGTAGTCCATAGGACAGCTCATCTGGCCACCCCCCGGTAAAAGTCCAGATATACCCGGGCCTGCCGGAACATAGCTCTGTCCAGCGCCCGTTGGCCTTCCAGGCTGCCTTCATAGCGAACGGATACGCCGCCCACCGTAGCGGAAACCACCCCATCTTTCCGGGAAATACCGCTGTAGGCTGTCTCAGCCATGGCGCAAAGGGCCATCTTCTCCGAGGTATCCCCGCAGGGCACTACCTGATAAATACGCTTAAACCGGTTTAACGCCTGCTGCGCCCGGGCAACCATCCCGGAAAAAGCAGTTTCCGGAATGGCACTGCCCAGGTAACTGTTTACATAGAAATCATAATCCACCACTGAAGCAGTGCCTCCTTTATCAGATATTCTCGATGGCGATGCCCTTCAGTACGGCAGCCTTCATGGTGTTCTTCAGGGCGATGCCAGCCACCAGCTCCACTTCGCCGGTCTTCACTGCGCCGGGAGCGTTCAGATCAGGCATATAGCTGCAGATCACGCCATCACCGGTGGGAGAGATGCCGTGCAGGCCGTCCAGACCCAGGGAAACCGCGTAAATAGCGGTCTTGCCCTCAGCGTCAGTCTCCACCACGTCCTTGGACATTTCGCCGTCAAAGTACTTGCCCATATCCAGCATGGGAACGCCGGCATAGGTCTCCACCGTGCGGCCAAAGTCATCGGTGGTACGCTCATAATAGCCGGCGCGGCGGGCGATGGAGCGCAGCTTGATGAGCATAGCGCGGTTCATCAGCAGCATAGAGGGTGCGCCATCCAGAGTGCTGATAAAGGCATCCATTTCGTCCAAAAATGCATTGTAGTTCTCGTCCAGCTCCTGAGAGGTGGTCAGCTTCACCTGGCTGGTCAGCTCATTGGCAGTGCCGGAAAGCATCTTCTTCAGGCCATCGAAAGTGCCGCCCACATAGCCCTCGCCCTCTTCGGCAGAGCCGTTGATGGTCAGATTGTGGAAATAATTGGCAGTAGCCTTGATCTTCTGCTCTGCCTGGAATGCCAGCTCATCGGCAGCGCCGGAGGTGTTCTGCAGCACCCGGTCGATCTGGAAAGAGCCGCCCATGATGATGGCGCCGGTGGTCTTCTTCTCCCGCAGCGCCTCACCGGGGGTGTACTCGGCGTTGATGGTACGAACGCCGGCGGTGGAGGGGGTCTTCAGCTGAATGTAACCGTAGGTCAGGGTGCTGCCGCCGGTACCGGGGCTGATCACGTTGTCAAATACCATGTTGTCCAGCAGCAAAGAGCTGCGGCGGAACATATCCACGATCTGCTGATCTACCTTGTCGGCCATGCCGACCTTTGCCTGTGCAAGTGTAATTGCCATAATTTTTTACTTCCTTTCAAATTTTTCCCGTAATGCGCCTGCCAAAGTAGCAGGCTTATCTTCGTTTGCGCCTACATAAGCGCCGGTGCTCCGGGCGTAAGGAGGGGGCGTCCGGTCGTCACCGAACAAATAACCGCATTCCTCTGTCAAGCCCTGCAACGCATCATTTATGGCCTGTTCCGGCGTTTCAGACTGACACAACGTCTCCATATCCAGCAGCGCAGTAATAGCCTTGGCATTTTTGCCCTTGGCCTGTGTAATAGCGCTATCCAAAAGATTCTGAAAATGCAAGGTGTCCAGCTCCTTTTTGTGGCTTTCCATTGCTGCGTCATAGCTTTCCTTCCACTGCTTGGCGCTTTTGCCTTCAAAGAGCATTTCCTTTGCCGCCTGAATGTCCTTTCCGTTTTCCGCCATAATGGCATCGATCACTTCCTTGGGAAGCCCTTCTTCGCCAATACGGATGCTTTGCAAAAATTCTCGTTTCATGGTTTTCCTTTCTTTCGCTACGCTTTTTTTACGGGGGTCGCATCCCCTGCTTTGGCCTTTTTTACGCCTGCCACGGCAAAATTCTTATGAAAAAAGCGCTGTTTCCAGCGCTTCAATCAACTTGCATATACTTCTGCCGAATAGCCGCCACCTGTTCTGCCGTTTCAAAAGGCAGATCAAATCGCCAGGCAAGGGCGATCTCCGGCTTCAAAATACCGGCCTTTACCATACCCATGTAGCTTTCCCAGGTGGCCTCTTCATCGTATAAGATGCCGTTACCCCAGTCCACGCTGATATCGCCCGCCTTGGCAGACTTTCCGTATAACGTACTAAGTACGGCGCAAAGCTGAGCGGTTTCCTGCAGGGCTTTTTGCCACATCTGCTGAAAATCGATCACCGTCAGGTTATAGTCCCCGGCGCTGGATGCGATCTCCGTAGCAGTACGCTTGTTTTCATTGGCATCGCTGAGCATACCCCGCTTTAAGCCGATAATGCTTTCCACATTCCGCAGGTATTCCTGCTTCCGGGCAAGATAAGCCTCCACCCGCAGCTGGGGCGAAAAAGCGGTAATACCCACCTGCTCCGGGTCATCGTCCAAGCCTACAAACAACGTATCTTCCAATGCCACGCCATCCCGCAGCAGATCCCGGGATGCAATGATCCGGCTCTTGCCCCGCTGGAATTCGCCTCGCATCTGCGCTTCATTTTCATTGATATTCTCAATGAGATCCGCAGCCGCCGCATACACGCAAACGCCGTCGGCAGAGCCATCTACACAGTTAAGCATAGGCGTGCGCAGCTGCACCAAGCCGGTGGAATACACCGGCTTTTCATACCGGTAACTTTCCGCCAACTCCTTATACAAAGGACAGCTGCTTAAAGCCACTTCGTTACCCAAATTCTCCGGATTAGCAGCTTTGTACAGCTTATTCTGAATGGTCAGATACCCTTCCTCATCCACACTCCGCCGCTCCAGCAAGGTGTAATAGTAGTTACCCCAGATGCGGCGCTCTACCGTGCCCACATCTGTGGGCACACCCTGGTGATCTCTTGCAAAAATCAAAACTCGATCTCTGGGGATGAGGGTAAAATCAAATACGCCAGCATCCATATAAGGCTTGATGTAACACTCACCGCCCACCAAAGATAGCTGCACCGCCTGCTTAGCCTGCATATCCAGCTGCCGGATGATATCCTGTGTGAAAACATCCCCGGCCGTTGCCCGGTATTCTCCGAACACCGTCTTTACCAGCTTGTTAACCACCGTATAAGCGATCCGCTGGCAAGGGTCATTCTCTTCTGTAGCAGAGCGGTCATAGTATAAAGAAAACCACCGTTCTATGGCCTTACGCATAGATTTGGTGGTACTGTCCGCCTGATTGAAGGCGGCCTCATAATCATAAATGCTCACTTTTCTGCCTCCTTATTTCTTAACCTGCGAATACCTCGCTGCAGACCCCGGATATAAGCCCGCAAACATTCGTTTTCCTGCTCCAGGGCTTCCACCTTCCGGCATAGCGCCCGATTATCCCGCAGCACCGTTTCCTTTGCCCACATAGGCAAAAATCGGTCAATGAGCCATTTCTTCATTTTGTCCCAACCTTTCCAAAATGTGTTTTTCCCGGCTTAACACCGTAGCGCAAAAATAGCGGATATCGTCCATGGCATGATCGTTTTCCTTCAGAGGTTTATCCCCCTCCTCCTGCCAGGTGTAAAGGCCGAACTCCCGCAGGGTGTCCTTGCAGCCGGGCGCGAACTGCAATACATCCGCCTGCAAGAGTGTGGAAACCAGCCGGATGCCATCCAAAACGGAATTTTTGGCTTTTCGCACCGAAAACCGCCCATGGCGGCGGATCACCGCTATAAACGACGCCGCCGAGGGGTCTACCACCACCTGCTCCACCGGGTATTCCCCCGCCAGTTGCTCCAAAAAGCGGTAGTATTCTTCATCGGTGTGCATCTTACCGGTGGCTCTTCCGTCGTGGTAAAATTCTCGTATGCGATAAGCTTTTCCATCTGCAACGCACCACAGGCCAGCAGAAAAGGGATTTCTGGTGCCGTAATCAACGGAAATATAGAACCTTCCCGTTTGCGGCAGTTTCCCGGCAATATGCCGCCCGGGATCAAAATCATAAATAAGACCTTCCGCCAGGCACCATTGCCCCAGTACATACCGCCGGTAAAACACGCCGCTGTACATCTGCTCATACCGCCTACGAATAGCGGAATCTAAGCCGGGATTATCTTCCATGGTAAAATGCAGATGCAGCGCTTTCTTTTTCTGCGCCCCCAAGATCCATTCCTTGTAAAACCAATGCTCGGGCCCGGCGGGATTGCAGTTAAACCACAGCTTCGACCCAGCCACAGAACAACGGGCGCAGGTCTGCTCCACAAAGGTTCGGGGCATCAAAGCCACCTCATCCAACAAAGCGCCTGCCAGGGTAATACCTTGTATCTGCTTATAGGAGCTTTCATCCAGTCCCCCAAACATATAATAGGTGTTTTCCCTGCCCTTATAGCGCACCGTCAGCTTGTTATCTGCCCGGTTCTCCCGAATATGCATAAGCCCCCCAAGCCAGCCATTCAGGTTTGCCGTCACATTTCGCCGCAAAGACGACACGCTTCTGCCGCACAGGCCAAAGCTCTGTTTATCAAAGTTCAGCATGCTCCATAAGAAAAAACCGTCTGCCATGCAAACGGTTTTTCCGGAGCGCACCGCCCCGTCACATATAATGGCATCATAGTCCTTAAGACCGGGTCTGTTCCACCAAGTCATTGCCAGGATCTGACGCTTGCTGAATTTCCGGTATATCACTGTAATCCATGTCCTCCCCCGTTGCCGCCTGAATGGCCTCCAGAAGATTATTTTGCTCTCCCTCACTCGCAGAAGTTGCCCCATTAAACAGGCCCATATAGCTACCAAGCATCTCCAAAGCCTTCAGCTTATCGTAGAATTTGATCTTCCAGCCAACAGAGGTTTTTTCCATATAGGCGATGGCCGCCGCTTGTTCCGGAGAAAGGCCCTCCACATTCAGCTCCAGCTTATTATCCCGATAACATAAGCAATCTGTTGCCTTAGCATGGCTGATGGCTTTTAGCTCGGAAATGATCAACTGGGCATCCTGGGACATCTCCTTCATAGATCCATCCTCCCTTCGTCCCCTTTCCACAATGCCACCTTACCACACATTTCTCTAAAATACTTCCCACTTTTTTCCCATCGAGGGCATTAAAGCCCCAAAACGTCAAAATGATTTTATAACAGCCTGGAGTTTTCTTTTATACTTAGACTTCCGTTATCCAACGCCTTACCTTTGCTTTTGTTTGTTTTGCTGGCAAAGCCAGCCATTTTGACTTACTGCGCAAACCGAACGACTAACGTACCTATGTCACTGTTGCGGTGCCCTGTGTGCGCCTTGCCGATAATGCGGCTGCGTTGCACACAGACCGCGGCCACTCGCTCAGGTCGCTTCATCTGCCGCAGGCAGCGCTCCCATCGCTCCCGTCGACGCGTTCGGTTTGCTTGTCTTTGGGGCTTTACTGCCCTCTTACTGTAGGTAAGCCCCAAACCGAGTGTCCACTGCTTAGTGGACACTATTATTAAATTATCTATTGCGCTTTATTAACAAAAAATGGCGAACGTGTTAAATAACACGTTCGCCGTTTTTATCATTCTATGATTGCACCAGTAGGAAGAATAGGCTCAAGAAATGTTTTTACATCCTTTAACGCCAACTCCATATCGATCTCATATTCTTTTACCAACGCCTGCGCCAGGGATTCCAGGGTCTGTTCATTTTCCAGCAGATCCCACAAAAACTTACCGGTAGCATTGATGGTGATCATACCGGAAAAGCTTTCCGCAGCAGTGCCTACAGGCACGATTACAAACCGGTCAGCCACCTGACGGCTCACAAACTCTGGATGTCTTTTCATAAACGCTCCTTACTTGCCGTCCTGGCCGTTCTTTACCGACTGATAACCGTACTTATACTTGTAGCCGTACTTATACTTGTACTTATACCGCTTGCCGCCTCCAGGTGCAACTCCGTTAAGAACAAAACCCAGAAGCTTGGCATTAGCCAGCTCCAGCTGACGAATACCCCGGATCACAGTATCCTTTTCGGTTTCATTCTGATGAACCAGGAACAATACGCCATGGGTATGACTGGCCACTTCGCAAGCATCGGACACGATACCCACAGGCGGGGTATCCAGCAAAATATAATCGTAACGACCCTTTAGGTCTTCAATCAGCTGCGCCATTTTGGGGCTTCCCAAAAGCTCCAGGGGATTGGGCGGAATCTCACCGGAGAAGATCACATCTAACCGGGGACGGATATTTTTGCGAATTGCCTGCTCCAAGGTGCAAAGACCAGCCAACAGATTGGAAAGGCCGGGAGAACTCTTCTCAATCAGCAATCTGCTTAGGCTGGGACGGCGCATATCGCCATCGATCAGAAGCACATCCTTACCGGACTCAGCTAAAGAAATAGCCAGATTCAGCACCGTAGTACTCTTACCTTCGTTGGAATGACCGCTGGTCAGGCAGATCACCTTTGTATCCTCTCCAGGCAAGGAAAAACGCAAGTTGGTCTGCAAGGTACGGTAAGCCTCCTGAATATGGAAGGAGGAATGGGAATTCAGGATCAGTCTACGCTGATTTATAAAGCTCTGATTAATGTCCTGATCTTTTTTGAACAAGCCCATTATCCCACCTCCTCAATGCTATTTCCTGTATAACTGTAATTTTTTGTGCCGTCCATGGCCAGATCCGGGATCACGCCCAACACAGGCGCGTTGCTGATCATGGCCAAATCTTCTTCACCCTTAATGCGAACATCCAGCATTTCTATCAGGCACAAAATGGCAACTGCCAACACAGCGCCCAACAGGCCGCCGGAAATGGCATCCTTGGATGCGCTGGGACTATAAGGAGCAGTCGGGATGTTGGCCCAGTCCACCACTTCCGCGGAGCTGCCCTTAATAAACTTTGCGATTTGGCTGGGGGCTACCTCTGCAATAGCATTTGCTACCTTAGCAGCCATCACCGGATCTTTGTGGGAAATATATACCCGGAAGATCTCCGTTTCAGAGCCAGCATCGGCGCTCATCATACCAGCAATAGCTCCGGCAGAAACCTTGCCATCCAACTCCTTAGAAACAGCTTCTAATACGGTGTTGCTCCGCAGGCCCTCCACATAAGTAAGTACCAGGCGCTGAGATGTAGCCAGGTCAGATGCGGTCACGCTCTGACTGGTGTTACCGTTATTCACACAAAAAGACACATAGGTCTTATACATAGGGGTAACAAAGCTCTTGGTATATGCATAGAAACCGGCAGCCATCAAGCAGGCAGCCAATACCACGATCCATATCCGGCGCAGCACCGCCCTAACCAATACTGTCAGGTTGATCTCTTTAATTTTTTTAGCCTCCATAAGCACCCTGCCTTCCACTATTTGTCGTATATGCTCAAACATCACGCGTACGCATACTTTTGTTTTTACATTTTATCACATAACGCCCTTGGTGTCAACCACAACTAAGCAAGTATATGACGGGTTTTATCTTGCTTTTTCCCTGTAAAAGTGCTATGATCATGCTATGTTATTATGGAGGTATATTTATGATTTCTAAAGTATACGCCGATCACGCCTGGGAGCAAGCGGCAGCCATTTTAGCTATAGATTCTCCCACCGGTTTTACCCAAAATGCCGCCCTATGGGCAAAAAATGCCTTTGAAAAGTTAGGTTTTTCCGCCAGCATTACTACCAAAGGCGGTGTGCTGGTAGACTTAGGCGGTGAAAACGAAAACGATGCCCTCCTGCTGGCCGCCCATACAGATACCCTGGGCGCTATGGTCGCAGAAGTTAAGGGCAACGGCAGATTACGCTTAACCGCCTTAGGCGGTATGAGCGCCAATAACGGTGAAGCGGAAAATGTGCGGGTGTATACCCGCTGCGGCAAGGTTATCGACGGCACGCTGCAGCTTTGCAACGCCTCTACGCATGTAAACAAAGACTATGCCACCACCCAGCGCAGCTTCGACACCACCGAAGTGGTGCTGGATGAAGATGTAAATTCCGCCAAGGATGTAGCGGATTTAGGCATCCAGACCGGTGACATCGTGTGTTTTGATCCCCGTACACGGCGTACTGCCAGCGGCTATCTCAAGAGCCGTTTTCTGGACGACAAGTTGTCAGTAGGCATCCTTTTAGGCTTTGCCAAATACCTGGCCGATGAAAAAATCACCTTAAAACGGAAGACCTATGTATATATCACCGTTTACGAAGAAGTGGGTCACGGCGGTTCCGGTTCTGTGCCTGCCGGGGTAACGGAAGCTATCTCCGTGGATATGGGCTGCGTGGGCAACGGCCTTAAATGCACCGAACGGCAGGTTTCCATCTGCTGCAAGGATTCCGGCGGCCCTTACAACTACGAAGTGGTTGGCAAGCTCATCGACGCTGCTAAAAAGACCGGTGCTGACTATGCCGTAGACGTTTACCCCTACTACGGCTCCGATGTAGAAGCCACCTTAAGAGCCGGCTTTGACATCCGCCACGGTCTCATCGGCGCAGGCGTTTACGCCAGCCACGGCTACGAGCGCAGCCACATTGACGGCGTGTATAACACCCTAAAAGTCCTCTGCGGCTACCTGGATTGTTAATAGAAAGAAGTGCTCCCCTTGAATAAGCAAAACGCAACCCTGACCCACGGCCCTATCTGGAAAGCCATGCTGCTGTTTGCCCTGCCGGTGTTTTTAGGCAATGTATTCCAGCAGCTTTATAACGCCTTCGACGCCTGGTGCGTAGGCAACTATATTGGCGAAAACGCCCTGGCCGCTGTCAGTTCCTCCGGAAGTTTGATCTTTATGATGATCAGCTTCTTCAACGGTACCGCTATGGGCGCCGGCGTAGTCATCGCCCGGTTCTTCGGCGCAAAAGAATACGACTCCATGGGAAAAGCTATCCATACCGCTATCGCCTTCGGTTTGGTAGCCGGTGTCCTGCTCACCGTATTCGGCGTAGCCTTCACCCCCATCATTCTGCAATGGATGGGTACGCCCCCGGAAGTTCTGCCGGAGTCCATTACCTATTTCCGCTTTTTCTTCTGCGGCGCTATCTTCACGGTAATGTACAATATTTTCGTTGGCATTCTCCACGCAGTCGGTGACAGTAAGCACCCCCTTTATTACCTTATCATTTCCGCCGCCACCAATGTGGTGCTGGACTTTTTGTTCGTAGCCGGCTTCGGCTGGGGCGTAGGCTCTGCCGCCATCGCCACCACCCTGTCCCAGGGCTTAAGCGCAGTGTTGTGCCTGATACATCTGCTGCGGGTGGATGCGCCTTATAAAGTTACCCTGAAAAATATCCGCTTCCACAAAAACAGCCTTTTGGATATCATCCGTTACGGCCTGCCCTCCGGTGTGCAAAACAGCGTCATCGCCATGGCAAATGTGGTGGTGCAAAGTAATATCAACGGCTTTGGCCCTGCGGCTATGGCCGGCTGCGGCTCTTATTCCAAACTGGAAGGCTTTGCCTTCCTGCCGGTCACCTGCTTCACCCAGGCCTTGTCTACTTTTGTAGGGCAAAATCTAGGTGCGAAGCAACACGACCGGGTGAAAAAGGGCGTTGGCTTCGGTATTATTTGCAGCTGCGTTATGGCAGAAATTATAGGCATTATCTCCTATGTGTTCGCCCCTCAGCTTATCGGCTTTTTCGCCAAGACCCAGGAAGCCGTGGATTTTGGCGCAAAGCACATGCAAACCATCAGCCTGTTTTATTGCCTGCTGGCCTTTTCCCATTGTATTGCCGGCATTATGCGTGGCGCAGGCAAAGCCACCGTGCCTATGTTTACTATGCTGGCCTGCTGGTGCGTGATCCGAGTCACTTATATCACCCTTGCTTTGAAGGTTGCCTACGATCTTACCACCATTTCCTGGGCCTACCCCCTCACCTGGGGCTGCAGCAGCGTTATCTTTCTGTTCTATTTTCTGGAAGCCGACTGGATCCATAACTTTGACCGCCAGGCCGCCAAACTAACTCACTGACTAACCGTCAAAGGAGCGCAATATGAAAAAGCTTTATGAAAAAAGCCAGCTTGGCTTTGCACTTATGTGGATCGGCCTTTATGTGGTGGTTATGAATATCGCCCTGCAGTTCTGCGGCGGCTTTGACAGCCTTGCCGATAAAACTGTTCCCCAGCTGCTTGTTCCCGTAATTTGCATTCTTGCGTTGGCTGTTACCGCTACTGTATGGATCATTCACAGCGGTCTTTCGCCCAAATTCGGTCTTTACAAAGCAAAGAAACATCCCAAATTCTTTTTGTGGTTTGTTCCTCTTGCTCTGATGTCCTGTATCAATCTCAAAAACGGTCTTTCGCTGCCTGCTCCTTTGGAGATCTGCATCCTGATGGCAGTCAATTTAGCCATTGGCGGCTATGTGGAAGAAATTATCTTTCGGGGTTTTCTGTTCCGGGCTATGGAAAAGGACAACTTGACCAGCGCCATTGTTGTCTCCGCCGTTACCTTCGGCGCAGGCCATATTGTAAACCTGGCCAATACTGCCGATGTGATCGGTGTTCTTTTGCAGGTATGCTACGCCATCGTTATCGGCTTTTTGTACACCGTTATCGTTTATAAAGGCGGCAGCCTGCTGCCCTGCATTGCAAGCCACGTCTTTGTGAACTTCACCAGTGTGTTTGCCCCGGCAGACGGCCCCTTCACCCAGCTGGTAAACGCTCTGTTCGGCAGCTCTACTCCCCTTTTGATCGAGGGCAGCAGCGCACTTCTTATAATCCTCATTTCCGGCAGCTATGCGCTGTTTCTGTGGAAAAAAGCATAATACTCCATTGCTTTTTTCCACTACGAAAGTATAATGTATAGTAGAATCACAAGGAGGTCATCCCAAATGATCTATGACGTAATTATCATCGGCGCCGGTCCCGGCGGTATTTTTGCGGCCTATGAGCTGAGCAAGCGCAAGCCCGAGCTGCAAATCGCTGTTTTTGAAGCCGGCCACGAGCTGAGCAAGCGCAACTGCCCTATTGACGGCAACAAAATCAAAAGCTGCATCGGTTGCAAATCCTGCTCCATTATGAGCGGCTTTGGCGGCGCAGGCGCATTCTCTGATGGCAAATATAATATCACAAACGATTTTGGCGGCACGCTCTATGAGTACATCGGCAAAAAGCATGCTCTGGAGCTGATGCACTATGTCGATGAGATCAACCTGCAGTACGGCGGCGAAGGCACCAAGCTTTATACCACTGCCGGCACCCGGTTTAAGACCGAGTGCATCCAGCACGACCTGCATTTATTGGATGCTTCCGTCCGCCACCTGGGTACGGATATCAACTATGTGGTTCTGGAGAATATGTACAATTATCTGAAAGATAAGGTCACCTTCTTCTTCGATACCCCTGTTGAATCTGTTAAAGCGTTGGAAAATCAATATGAGATCCTCTGCAAAAACGGCGCTTACCGCTGCAAACAGTGCATTATTTCCGTAGGCCGCAGCGGCAGCAAGTGGATGGAAACCGTTTGCCGGGATTTGGATATTCCCACCAAGTCCAATCGCGTGGATATCGGCGTCCGGGTAGAGCTGCCCGCTACCGTGTTCGCCCACCTGACTGACGAGCTTTACGAAAGCAAGATCGTCTACCGTACCGAAAAATACGGCGATAAGGTTCGCACCTTCTGCATGAACCCCAAGGGCGCTGTGGTAAATGAAAACACCAACGGCATCATCACCGTAAACGGCCACAGCTACGAAGACCCCAAAATGCAAACCGAGAATACCAACTTCGCCCTGCTGGTTGCCAAGCATTTTTCTGAGCCCTTTAAGGATTCCAACGGCTACGGCGAATCCATCGCCCGGCTTAGCAATATGCTGGGAGGCGGTGTCATCGTTCAGCGATTTGGCGACCTGATCCGTGGCCGCCGCTCCACCCCCAACCGAATGGAAGAAGCCTTCATCACCCCCACCCTCCAGGCAACCCCCGGTGACCTGAGCCTGGTGCTGCCCAAGCGCATTCTGGACGGCATCATCGAAATGATCTACGCCCTGGATAAAGTCGCACCCGGTACCGCCAACGACGATACCCTCCTTTACGGTGTGGAGGTCAAGTTCTATAATATGGAAGTAGAAGTAAACGAGAAGCTGGAATCCCGCTACCCCGGTCTTTATATCATCGGAGACGGCAGCGGCATCACCCATTCTCTTTCCCACGCATCCGCCAGCGGCGTCCACGTCGCCCGCGCCATCGCAGAATAATAGACAAAAATCGTGTGCCATATCTGGCACACGATTTTGTCATTTCATCTTTTCGATTAGCTCTATGAGCCACTTGGGACTATTTTGTCCGATGGTTTGCAGTTCCCCATTTTTGTATTTTGCTACAGCAACAAAACCATTATCATTATCGTAGAAAGTGGCTTCGTTGCAATGTGGCAAGATCATCAGCAGATCTTCAAACCGTTTAGAGAATCGATTTGCTACTGTATCAGTGTTAATATTGTGACCGCCTCTTTTTACCCGGTTTTCGATGCGAAGCAGACTTTCCTCCATGGTATCAAGACCAACATAGTACAAGCGAACGTAGTAATCCTTTGCAATAGCACGCTTGATCGTGTCCAGCGTTTTTCTTCCGGAAAGGGGGGTCTCCTGAGTAAAGCATATTTCCTTTTCCAGGCAATCATCGATCAGCGCAATAGCCTTCTTGCCGCCCTCAAGCAAATTACCACCACAAGCTGCTGTGATCTTATCCACATCGATGATCTTACCGAGGTTATCGATCTCTGTCCGCAAAACACCGGTCAAACTGCTTTTTCCGCAGCCGTTGACTCCGGCAACGATGGTATAGGTTTTCATAGCGCACCATCCTTCGTCAAATAGTATTTACATTGTAACACAAAACTCCCCATATTGCAACCGCCCTCTGCCTGGGTCAACTTAGGAGCCATAAATTAGTGTTTTATTAGGGAAAATTTTTCAGTTTATGCGATATTGTGTCGAAATATTGCAATTGCACTCCGATTGTTGTAGTATGTACAACAAGAAAGGATGGTGTCCTCAGATGTATCTGGAGAAAGCAAAATTGCTTATTCGTAAAATTCACGAAGCTGGCGCGAATGATAAAGAATGGCTTCAACTTGAGGCAGAAGTTTCTGAATTCATGGCTACCTTATCTAAAAATGAGTTTGATATTGTAGATCAACTTTTTTGTGATGATGGTGCCGGTGAGGTTCTCTATATGGTTTGTGATGGGATTCGGTACTTCCAGGAACAAGAGAAACAATCTTAATAAAAATTGTGGGGGCGGTTAATAACCGCCCCCTAAAACAATGTGGTTATCCAATAAATCAAGCCATAGACTACACTTGCGGACACACCATACACAATAACCGGGCCGGCGATGGTAAACATCTTTGCACCGACGCCTAAGATAAACCCCTCGGTTTTGAATTCCACCGCCGGGGCGGTGATGGAATTGGCAAAGCCGGTGATGGGTACCAACGTACCGGCGCCGGCGTGCTTTGCCAGATTATCATATAAGCTCAGGCCTGTAAACAGCGCAGACAGCGCCACCAGCGACATAGAGCAGGCCGTTCCCGCGTCCGTTTCGTCAAGACCCAAATATTTATATAGCTCCAAAAATGCCTGCCCCAGGGTGCAGATCGCTCCACCCACCAAAAACGCCCAAATGCAGTTTTTCAGAATCGGCGACTTGGGAGATATTTCGCCTACCAGCTTTGCATATTGCTTTTCGGTCATATACATCCCTCCGCAGCTATGTTCTCCCGATTTTGGGAAACTATACGCCGAAAACTAACACTTGTAAAGTTTACGCTTTTGTGGTAAAATAGACGCAATTATTATGTAGTATTATGCCTTCGTGCGGTTTTTTGCCGTCGAGGCTTCCCATTACCATTTTGGAGCGTGTGTTATGTCAACCTTAGTACAAGAGATCAACCGCCGCCGGACCTTTGCTATCATCTCCCACCCCGACGCCGGTAAAACCACTTTAACGGAAAAATTCCTGCTCTACGGCGGCGCCATTGCCCAGGCAGGCGTTGTTAAGGGCAAAAAGAATTCCCGTGCCGCTACCTCCGACTGGATGGAGATTGAAAAGCAGCGTGGTATTTCTGTTACCTCTTCTGTTATGCAGTTCCAGTACGGCGGCTTCTGCATCAACATTCTGGATACCCCCGGTCACCAGGACTTCTCTGAGGATACCTACCGCACCCTGATAGCGGCGGACTCCGCAGTCATGGTCATCGACGGTGCAAAGGGTGTTGAGCCCCAGACCCGGAAGCTTTTCAAGGTCTGCGCCATGCGGCACATCCCTATTTTCACCTTTATCAACAAAATGGACCGGGAGACCCGGGATCCCTTCGATCTTTTGGACGAAGTGGAACGGGAGCTGGGCATCGAAACTTACGCTATGAACTGGCCCATTGGCTCCGGCAAGGATTTCCAGGGCGTTTACGACCGGGAAAAGGCCGAACTGGTCTTCTTCTCCGGCATTTCCGGCAAAAACCGGGCAGACAAGCAGTCCGTTGACCTGTACGATCCCCAGGTCGCTCAGCTTTTGGACTCCGAAGCCAAGCACCAGAAGCTCATCGACGATGTGGAGCTGCTCTCCGCCGGCCGTGAGCTGGACTTGGAAGAAGTGCGCTGCGGCAATTTAAGCCCTGTGTTCTTTGGCTCTGCTCTTACCAACTTCGGCATTGAGCCCTTCCTGGAAGCCTTCTTGAAGCTGACCCCCGCTCCCCTGCCCCGCACGGCAGACTGCGGCACTATCGATACCTTCAGTCCGGACTTTTCCGCCTTTGTCTTTAAGATCCAGGCAAATATGAACAAGGCTCACAGAGACCGGCTGGCATTTATGCGGATATGCTCCGGTAAATTCCAGCGGGACACCGAGTATTACCATATGCAGGGCGGACGGAAGATGCGTCTTTCCCAGCCCCAGCAGCTAATGGCAGCCGAGCGTGAGATCGTAGAAGAAGCCTACGCAGGCGACGTAATCGGTGTGTTTGACCCGGGCATCTTCTCCATTGGCGATACCATTACCGTCCCCGGCAAGAAGTTCCTTTATTCCGGCATCCCCACCTTCGCTCCCGAGCATTTCTGCCGGGTCAGCGCCAAGGATTCCATGAAGCGCAAGCAGTTCGTCAAAGGCACTGAGCAGATCGCCCAGGAAGGCGCTATTCAGATCTTCAAAGTACCCAACTCCGGTATGGAAGAAGTCATTGTGGGTGTTGTGGGTACGCTGCAGTTCGATGTATTCCAGTACCGTATGAAAAACGAATACGGCGTAGATCTGCGTATGGAAATGCTCCCCTATGAGGAGATCCGCCTCATCACCAAATCCCCCTGTGATCTTTCTGACCTGAACTTGGGCTCTGACGCAGAGCTGCTGGAAGATTACCGCGGCCGCAACCTGCTGGTGTTCTCCAGCTACTGGGCCATTGACTTTACCGTTCGCAGAAACCCCGGTCTGGAATTACAGGAGATCGTCGTAGCCGAAGGCTAAAATCGGATCGTTCTGATTAGAGATATATAAAGGAGAATCCATTATGCTTGAAGTTTTGCAAACTATCAGCGCAATTCTCATTCTTGTTATGGGTATCGTATTTTTCTATCAGGCAGCTTACCTGTTCGTACCCTATATCATCCCCAAGCGCAAGAGTAAGCGCACCCCCGGCGGCGTCAAAAAGCACCGTTTTGCCGTACTCATCGCAGCCCGTAACGAGCAGAGCGTCATCCCTCACCTGCTCCACAGCATCCAAAGCCAGGATTACCCCGCCGACCTGATTACTCCCTTCGTGGTGGCCGATAACTGCACGGACGCTACTGCTGATGTTGCCCGGGAAAACGGCGCTGTGGTCTACCCCCGGTTCAATACCGAGCAGGTTGGCAAGGGCTACGCCCTGAACTACCTGCTGGAGCGAATCAACGAAGATTACGGCTGGGATCAGTTCGATTGCTATATGATCTTCGACGCGGACAACGTGCTGCTGCCCAATTACTTTACCGAAATGAACAAGGTCTGCGCTGAGGGCTACAAGGCCTTCACCGGCTACCGGAACACCAAGAACGTTGCTTCTTCCTGGGTCAGCGCCGGCTATACCATTTGGTATCTGCACGATTCCTGCCATTTAAATCAGTCCCGCAGTCGGCTGGGCCTTACCTGCGCCGTCACCGGTACCGGCTTCGGCTTTACTACCGAACTGCTGAAGGAAATGAACAACTGGAACTACTTCACCCTCACCGAAGACATTGAGTTCAGTACCTGGTGCGCAGTCCGCGGCATCCGCATCGGCTACTGCCACGATGCCATCCTCTTCGATGAACAGCCCAAGACCTTCCGCCAGTCCTGGCGGCAGCGCACCCGCTGGAGTCAGGGCGGCATCCAAGTCACCTTCGGCTATACCAAGGAATACGCCAAGGGTCTGATCGCCGGCGGCCGTACTACCTACTCCACCCTGGAAACCCTGACCCTTTCCCTCTACGGCTATATGCTGGGCATCCTGTGCGCCTGCATCAGCCTGGTCACTGCATTTTTGCAGGGCGGCTTCGGGGCTGCCGGTACCCTGATCCTGTCCTTGCTGGCAGGCACCTACGGCTCTACCTTTCTGCTGGCCGCCTGGACGCTGGTTACCGAGTGGAAACGCATTCGAGCAACCACCTGGCAAAAGATCTTCTGCGCCTTCTGCTTCCCCCTGTATATCCTCACCTGGGCGCCCATCAGCGCAACTGCTATGTTCCGCAAATTCGAGTGGACTCCCATTGAGCACACCGAAGCCGTGGACGTAGAAAACCTTAACAAATAAACAAAAGCTGTGCTGCAAAAGCAGCACAGCTTTTTATTTAAGTAATTAAGCTTCCAGGTTAATGCCGGTCTCCTTATTGAAGACGTGGCAGTTATTGCCGCCATAGCTGAAGTTAACCTTCGTGCCGCCCTTCAGAGCAGCGACTTCGGCGCCGGTCATGTTCATGGTGGAAACCACGATGATCACGTCCTTGCCAACAGCGTTCACGTGCAGGTGAATGGAGGAGCCCATCAGCTCGTGCACTTCAATGGTGCCTTCCACACCCTTATCTTCCAGGGTGATGTGCTCGGGACGGATACCGAATACCACATCCTGCTCGGCTACATTGTTGGCAGCCAGAGCAGCCTGCTTCTCTTCGGACAGAACCACAACGTGGCCATCCAGGTCAACAGCGTACTTGCCGTCTACCTTAACCAGCTTGGCGTCGAACAGGTTCATCTGAGGAGCGCCAATAAAGGTAGCAACGAACAGGTTGTAGGGATGATTAAACACTTCCTGAGGAGTGCCGATCTGCTGGATGAAGCCGTCCTTCATGATGACGATACGGTCGCCCAGAGTCATAGCCTCGGTCTGGTCGTGGGTAACATAAACGAAAGTGGTGTTAATGCGCTCGCGGAGCTTAATGATCTCAGCACGCATCTGGTTACGCAGCTTTGCGTCCAGGTTGGAAAGGGGTTCGTCCATCAGCATGACCTGAGGGTTACGAACAATAGCGCGGCCGATAGCCACACGCTGACGCTGACCACCGGACAGAGCCTTGGGCTTACGGGACAGATACTGAGTAATGTCCAGAATAGCAGCGGCTTCCTTAACCTTTGCGTCGATCTCCGCCTTCTTCATGTGGCGCAGCTTCAGAGCAAAAGCCAGGTTGTCATAAACGGTCATGTGGGGGTACAGAGCGTAGTTCTGGAAGACCATGGCGATATCACGGTCCTTGGGAGCCAGATCGTTAACCAGACGGTCGCCGATGTACAGCTCGCCTTCGGAGATCTCTTCCAGGCCGGCGATCATACGAAGGGTAGTAGACTTACCGCAGCCGGAGGGGCCGACCAGAACGATGAATTCCTTGTCTGCCACTTCCAGGTTAAATTCCTGAACAGCCACGACACCCTTGTCAGTGATCTGCAGGTTAACCTTCTTCTCAGGCTCTTCTGCGTCCTTCTTCTTTTTCTTGGCTTTCTTGCCTTCTTCGCCGTTAAAGGGGTAGATCTTCTTGACGTTGCGCAGGGACATACTTGCCATAATGCACGACTCTAAGCATACCAACTCCTTGCGTATGCTCTCACGAACGCCGGGTAAAACAGCGAACGCTTTACGACAGGTCTCCACACTGCCGTACCGTGAGTCCAACGGTATTTTTATTTCCTCCTTTTGTGACATACAGCGCCTATTTTTGTGGAGTAGACGGCATATGCCCGGATGGTATAATGATACCACAGAAAAGCGCTGTATGCAATAGTTTTTTTATACAGAATTTGCCCTCCTTTTTTATGCAAAAAGGCGGATTTCTTTCGAAATCCGCCTTTTTCTCAAACCAAAGAAATCTCGCCATCCTTACCTGTTTGCAGGCTGAGGCTATAGTACTGCTTCACCGCTTTTACCAGATACTCGGTATCCTTTACGCCGGCAGTTTCATAGCACGAATGCATCGCCAGCTGGGCAAGGCCGATGTCGGCAGACAGTACGCTTACCTGGGAAAGCGAAATATTGCCCAAAGTAGAGCCACCGGGAATATCTGCCCGATTGTAATAAGTCTGCACCGGCACATCCGCCATCTTACAAACAGCGCGCAGCACCGCAGCGGAAGCGCCGTCGGTAGTGTAACGCTGGTTGGCGTTAAATTTCAGCACAATGCCGCCGTTGACCACAGGAGCATTCTTGGCATCAGCCAGCTCCGGATGGTTGGGATGCAGGGCGTGGGCATTGTCTGCAGAGAGCATAAAGGAATTGCTGAGCATGCAGCCCATATCCAGGTCAAAGGCCTTGCAGATGCGGCTGAGGGTCGTATCCAAAATCCGGGAAGCTGCGCCCTGCAAGGAGGAAGACCCCACCTCTTCGCTGTCAAACACGCACAGCACCGGAATCGCCTTCCTCTCCTGTGCTTCCAGGAAGCCCCTGGTGCAGCACCAGGCGCATTGCAGATCATCCAACGCCTGTGCGGAAATGAATTCCTCCTCTGCGCCCCACACCGTTGCGGGCTGGCGCACATACAGATAAAGGTCGTGACCTAAGATCTTGCCCTGCGCCTGCTCTTCCAAAAGCACATCCAGCTTGCCGGCAGCTTCCTTACCGCCCATAAGTGGCAGGGTATCTACGGCCGGATTCCAGGCATAGCCCTCATTGGCTTTGCGGTTCATGTGGATGGCCACATTGGGGATCAGCAGCAAGTCCTTGTCAATGTCCACCAGCTGACTGTGTACCTTGCCGTCCTTTTCCACCAGCACCCGGCCCGCCAAAGACAACGGTCTATCCAGCCAGGGAGCGATGAGCATACCGCCGTACTTTTCTGTAGAAAGACGAGTGTAGCTTCCTGTCAGCTCGCCATTTTCCTTAAATTTGAAGGTAGGCCGATCGGCATGGCTGGCGCTGAGCATAAAGCCGGCAGGTGTTTGCGCAGGAATGCGGAAGGCCATCAGAGCACTACCGCTGCGGGTAAAATAGTACTTACCGCCCTTTTCCAGTTCCCAGTTTTCATTTTCAGACAACTGGGTGTACCCAGCTTGATCCAGCATATCCTTAAGACCCGCAACCGCATGAAATACGCTGTGAGCCTTGTTAATAAATTTCTCGAAGGAACGAATCATGATCAGTTCTCCTTAACTAAATTACAGAACAGGTCGATCTGGTCGGCAATGGTCTGCAGCGCGCCACGCCAGAAGTTCTTATCTGTCAGGTCAACGCCTGCCACCTTTGCGGTGTCCTCTGCCGTTGCCACCGTGGTGGTATACAGCAGCTTATTGTACTTGGCAATAAAGTCCTTGCCTTCCCTCTCGTACTGAGCATACAGACCCCGGGCGAACAGGCCGCCGAAGGCATAGGGGAAGTTGTAGAAGGTAGGTCCGTAGTAGTGGCTCTTGCAAACCCACATATAAGGATGCATAAATTCGGGATCCAGGCCGTCGCCATAGGACTGACGCTGGGCATCCAGCATATATTCGCACAGGGTATTTGCATGCATAAAGCTGTTTTCCCGGTTTTCAAACACCTTGGCCTCAAAGCGGAAGCGGGAATAAATATCGCAGATGATCTGGGCAGCATCCTGCAGCTGGCTTTCGATCAGCGCCAACCGCTCCTGATCGTCAGCTGCCTTACTGATGGCAGAAGCCATCACCACGCATTCATTAAAGGTGGAAGCGGTCTCAGCTAAGGGCATGGAATAATCATGATTCAAAGGCCGCTGAGAGCGGATGCAGTGATTGTGATAGGCGTGACCCAGCTCGTGAGCCAAGGTAACTACGTCACTAAACGTGCCGTCATAGTTGGTCAAAATACGGCTCTGGCCAATGGCCTCCACACCGGCGCAGAAAGCGCCGCCTGCCTTGCCTTCTCTGGGATAGAAGTCGATCCATTCCTCATCAAAGGCGGCAGCGATCATCTTAGCCTCTTCCGGATTAAAGCCTTCAAACTGCTCTACCAGGAAATCTCTTGCCTGCTCCAGGGTAAACTTGGTGGAAGAGCTGCCCATAGGCGCAAACAGTTCATACCAGGGAAGGCCCTTTTCGTAGCCTAAAGCCTTGGCCTTTGCCTTCAGGTACTGCCAGAACTTGGGCAGATATTCATCCATTGCTCCCAGCATAGCATCCAAGGTAGCCTTCTGCATATCAGAATGCTCCAGGGTGCGCTCCAGGGGGGAGGGATAACCACGCAGCTGGCAATCGGAAATAGTAGCCAGCTTAATGGAATTCAGGGCAAAAGCCACCGAATCCTTGATTCGGTCATAGCAAGCCAGCTCTGCCTCATAGGCCTTCTTACGCACATCCTTATCGCTGTCGTAAGCCAGATTCCGGATTACAGACAGGTTAGTAGTACCGCCATCATATTCTACAGGCACTGTGCTGGTAAGATAGCTCTGCAGGTCGCTCCAGGCGGAGCTGCCGGAAAGGCGCAGCTTAGCCATGACCTCTTCGGCCTGCACACTGAGCATATATTTACTGGACTTTTTCATATTGCTAAACAGGAAGCGATACTGCTGCAGCAGTTCATCCTGCTCAATAAGCTCCATCAGATTCGGCAGCTTGCAGGCCCAATCCTTAAAAGCAGCCTCGCCGCCGGCGGTGGTGCTGAGCACAGCCATAACACGACCGATCTGAGAACCGGCTTCGCTGTCCCGGGCATCGGCGGCCTGGCGCAGCATAGCATACTCGGCCAGCTTGCCGCCCAGCACTGTCAGCTCTTCCTGCAAAATAATGCCTTCCCGCAGGCTCTTCAGGGGATCAGATTCCGGCAGCGCCTTTACCAGTTCGTTAAAAACAGCGATCTTTTCCTTCAGCAGGCACAGGTCCTGTTCAAAGGCAGGGTCTTCAAAGCCCTTGTAGATCACGTCCAGATTCCAACGATCGTTCATAAAAAAACACCTCTTAATAGAATTTTATCCATCATACAACATTTCCCTTTTCCCGTCAACGGCTGCAAGAATTTTTATCCACAAGTCGAATATAGTCGAATTGTTTGATTTTTAGTAATTTTAACAGGTTTTCGCCTTATTTTTGTCGAGCGATTGTTTGGCTTTTTCCTTGCAAAAACCGCTACATTATGCTAAATTATATTTGTCGCAACAAGGAAGTCTTTTGTAGGGGAACATCTTAGGAAGTCAGGAGAGGACAGTATGGAAAACACAGCCACCGTTATCATCGCAGACAACTCACAAGAATTTTGCTCCGGCTTGGTCGCCGCTTTGCAGCGCGCAAGCGGGTTTCAGGTATTGGGAACGGCCAATGATGGGGAGCAGGCCATCCGAATGGTCACGGACCGCAAGCCCAAGATCCTGGTATTGGACATGATGCTGAAAAAACAGGACGACATCAGCGTCCTGAAGGCCATCGGCAGTATGGAACATAAGCCTGTCGTGCTGGCCACATCCGGTTTTATCACCGATTACGTAGCATCCTCCGCTGCCAGCCTGGGCGCCAGATATCTGATGCTCAAGCCCTGTGATATGGCAGCTTTAGTAGAACGTTTGGAGGAGATCCGGGGCGCTGCCGCCCAAAAGGGCAGCGTAAGGCCCAGTACAAGTCAAGGCAATATCGAAACATTGGTCACGAGTATCATCCACGAGATCGGCGTTCCCGCCCATATCAAGGGATATCAATACCTGCGGGAAGCCATCATCATCGCCACCCAGGATATGGATGTGATCAACGCCATCACTAAGGTATTATACCCCCAGGTGGCAAAGACCTTCCAAACCACCCCTTCCCGGGTAGAGCGAGCCATCCGCCATGCCATTGAGGTGGCTTGGGACAGAGGCGATTTGGATACACTCCAAAGATTTTTCGGTTATACCGTCAGCAATACAAAGGGAAAACCCACGAATTCCGAATTTATTGCCCTGATTGCGGACAAACTGCAGCTGCAGCTAAAAAACGCCGGTGTGGTGTAAGTTGACAATACGGCGTTTTACCATTATAATGGTTTCATAATCATAAATTTAGGAGGCCATTATGGAAAACGAAGAGCTGCTGCAAGAGGAAGAATCCTCCATCCTGACCCTGACCGACGAAAACGGCGAGGATATGGACTTTGAATACCTGGATTGCATTGATTACGAAGGCAAGGAATACCTGGTACTGATGCCCGCAGAGGAAGATTCCAACGAGATCGTGATCTTGGAAGTCGAGCCTGTGGACGAGGAAAACGAGAACTACCTGGCTGTGGAAGATGAGGCTGTGCTGGACGCTGTCTACACCATCTTCAAGGACCGCTTTAAGGATGTTCTGACCTTTGAAGACTAAAATCAACAAAAGATCGGCAGGATATTTCCTGCCGATCTTTTAATTTCTTTGTTCCAATGACCGGGATCTGAACTGCAGCTCCTGGTTTTTAATGGTCACCGTAGTGCCGGGGGCAACGGATTCGGTGATAAATGCGTTAGAACCGATGACGCAGCCCTCCCCGATCACCGTTTCGCCGCCTAAAATAGATGCGCCGGCGTAAATGGTCACATTGTTTTCAATGGTGGGGTGGCGGCGCTTGCCCCGCAGTTTCTGCCCGCCCCGGGTAGAAAGCGCGCCCAGAGTCACGCCCTGGTAGATCTTTACGTTGTTGCCAATAACAGCGGTTTCACCGATGACAATGCCGGTTCCGTGATCAATGAAAAAGTATTCCCCAATGGTTGCGCCGGGATGGATGTCAATACCGGTAATGCTGTGGGCATATTCCGTCATAATTCGGGGCAACATAGGTACATCCAACAAATACAATTCGTGAGCCAGCCGGTACACCGTAATGGCGAACAAGCCGGGATAGGCAAAGATGATCTCCGCCATATCCTTAGCCGCCGGGTCACCGTCATAGGCAGCCTGCAGATCCAGATGCACTTGGGAGCGCACCTTCGGGATCTGGGCAATAAATTCCAGGCAAAGGTGCTGCGCCTCCTCCTGGGCCTGCTCCTCGCTTCTTCCCCGGTTTTCCAGGCCCAAAGCGATCTGCCGGTGCAGGTTGAACATCACGTCCTCCACCAGCGTGGAAATATTGTGCTTGGCGTTGTAAATGCGATAGTTCTTGTCCCGATAATAGCCGGGGAACACGATCCTGCGCAGCTTTTTGATAATATCAATAATTACATCCCGGTCGGGACGGCGAAACAGATCCATCTGATCGATCACTCTGCCTCGGCCATAGTCCTCCAAAATGCTGTCCACTACCTGTTCGATTCTTTCCTCAATAGGGCCCATACTGCTCCCTCCTTTTTCCTAAGACTACCATATCCTTCAGGCCTTGTCAATGTTCCTGTTGACACAGCCTTAAGCTTTTGGATATAATAAATTATAATGAAAATTCAGGAGGTTTTTATGCCTGTCTATTCTTCTTTGCAGCAGCTTGTGGGCGCAACGCCTCTGCTGGAACTGAATAACATCAAAAACGAACTCAATCTGAATGCCCGCATTCTTGCAAAGCTGGAATGCTTCAACCCCGGCGGCTCTGTAAAAGACCGGGTCGCCCTGCAAATGATCCTCTCCGCCCGGGAAAAGGGGCTTTTACCCGAGGGTGGAACGATCATCGAGCCCACCTCCGGCAACACCGGCATCGGTCTTGCCTGGGTCGCATCAGCTATGGGTTATAAAGCCATCATCGTCATGCCCGATTCCATGAGTATCGAGCGCGTAAAGCTGATGGAAGCCTTTGGCGCGCAGGTAGTGCTTACACCCGGGAAAGCGGGTATGTCCGGCGCAATCGCCAAAGCAAACGAGCTGGCAAAAGCCATTCCCGGCAGCATTATCGCCGGCCAATTTGAAAATCCCGCCAATCCCCAGGCTCACTATCTTACCACCGGCCCGGAAATCTGGCAGGATACGGACGGCAAGCTGGATATCTTCGTTGCCGGTGTGGGCACAGGCGGTACGATTACCGGTACAAGCCGCTACCTGAAAGAACAAGACCCGAATATACAAACCGTAGCCATAGAGCCTGCCGCCTCCCCCCTGCTTACCCAGGGCAAAGCCGGCCCTCACGGCCTGCAGGGTATCGGCGCAAACTTTGTGCCCGAAATTTTAGACAAAACCGTCATCGACGATATTCTCACCGTCACCGAAGAAGAGGCATCCTCCGCCGCCCGGCTGCTTGCCCGCAAGGAGGGCATTTTGTGCGGTATCTCCTCCGGCGCAGCCCTCCACGGCGCTATTAAGCTAGCAAACATGCCGAAAAACGCAGGGAAAACCATTGTAGTTATATTGCCGGACAGCGGTGAACGATATCTCTCTACAAGCCTTTTTGCATAGTAAAAGCGGTGCACGCAGCTGCGTGCACCGCTTATTTTAATCAACTTTTCGGATCTTTGCGCCCAAGGCCGTGAGCTTTTCTACAAGGCTCTCATAGCCCCGCTCAATAAAGTGGATATTCTCCACATAGGTGGTACCTTCGGCGGTAAGACCGGCAATTACCAAGGCTGCACCTGCGCGCAGGTCTCTTGCCCGCACAACAGTGCCCTTCAGGCGGGGCATACCGGCAACAATCGCCGTCTTTCCGTTGATCACAATATCCGCGCCCATATTGGCAAGTTCAGAGCAATAACCAAAGAACCGGGTCTCATAAACGCTTTCCGTCAGACGGCTGCTGCCCTCTGCCAAAGCCATACATACGCAGATCTGGGCCTGCATATCCGTGGGGAATCCGGGATAAGGCCGGGTCTTGACCGTGGTGCTTTTCAGCTTACCTTCCGAACGTACCCGAATGGCATCGTCATAATTAATAAACTGTGCGCCCATTTCCGCCAGCTTGGAAGTAATACATTCCATGTGCTTAGGGATCACATTTTTCAGCAGTACATTACCACCGGCTGCAGTAACCGCTGCCAGGTAAGTACCTGCTTCGATCTGATCGGGAATAATGGTATATGTGCCGCCCTGCAGCTTTTCTACACCCCGGATCTTCACCGTATCCGTACCTGCGCCGGAGATGTTGGCGCCCATGGTGTTGAGGAAGTTTGCCAGGTCAACGATATGCGGCTCTTTGGCCGCATTCTCGATCACTGTCTGACCGGGGATCAGGCAGGCTGCCATAATGATGTTCATGGTAGCGCCAACGCTGACCACGTCCAGGCTTACACGGCTGCCCTGCAGGCCGTTGGGGCCGGGCTGCAAAGCCACGTATTCTTCTGTCTCTTCCACTTTAGCGCCCAAAGCGGCAAAGCCCTTGATATGCTGGTCAATAGGCCGGGAAGCAAAGTTACAGCCGCCGGGCAGCGCCACGTTACACTGGCCAAAGCGGCTGAGCAGCGCGCCCATAAGGTAATAGCTGGCCCGCATTTTCCTCACCAGCTCGGCGTTGGGACAGGTCTTATGAATATTGGTGCAATCCAGCACAACAGCGGTTTCCTCCCGGGTGACCACAGCGCCCAGATCCTCCAAAATATCCAACAGGATACGCACATCGGAAATATCCGGCACATTTTCGACCCGGCACACGCCCTCGATCAGCAAAGCAGCAGGCAGGATCGCAACGGCAGCGTTTTTCGCGCCGCTGATGGTGACCTCGCCATGTAAGGCAGTACCGCCGATAATTTCATATCTAGCCAAGGATCATTCACTCCTTGCGAATTTACTTCCTGAATTATACCATATTCCTTGCGTTATGTAAAGCACTAATTTCCCCGCCTTATCGGCGTAATCCCTTGGGATAGTGATTTTTCAGTACATTTCCGTCGCCTTTTCCCCAGCCGATGCTGCATCCGTCCACCTGTACCAGACACCAGCCCCGCACCGAGCTGGGAACAGTCTGCCCGTTCATATACCGGGCTATTTCAGGGTCTTGAGAGGAAATATTGTGTACATTCTTAGCGCTTTTCAGCCACAGCGCCAAAGCATGCGCCGGCTCAAACCGGTCTTTTTTCACCTGTCCCAGCTCCAAACCGGGACGCATCACCTTTACCCCACGCAGATCAGGCAATTCTTCCGGACACCAGTATAAGCTTTGCCCAAAAAGCAGCGCCTTTCCCGCCGGCAGTTCTATGCCCAATTCCCTGGCAAACTGCACCCATTCTTTAGGAAGCTTATCTTCCTTACAGAAGGGCACTTCCCGTTCTTCTCCATCCGTCTTCCGCAGCACCGCCGCAAAATGGCCTTCCCCTTTCAGTTTATGGGGCCACAGACGAAATGTTCCGTTCTCCCCCGGAGCAAACCAGGGGGCATCCACCTGTTCCGGCACAAATTCCGGATGCCGCTGCAAAAACGCCGCCACCGCTTCTTCATTTTCCTGAGGCGAAAAGGTGCAGGTAGAATACACCAGCCGTCCGCCGGGACGCACCAGCATAGCGCCGCTATCCAAAATCTCTGCCTGCCGCCGGGCGCACATCCCCACCGTTTCCATGCTCCAATCCGTCACCGCCGCCTCTTCCTTGCGGAACATGCCCTCACCGGAGCAAGGGGCATCAATGAGCACCCGGTCAAAAAAGGCCGGATATTTGTTGGCTAAAGTTTGAGGATGCTCATTGGTCACCAGGGCATTACGAACGCCCATCCGCTCTATGTTACGGCTGAGGATTTTGGCCCGCTTGGGGTTAATTTCGTTGCAAAGCAAAAAGCCTTCTCCCGCCATCCGTCCGGCAATTTGAGTAGACTTTCCACCGGGGGCAGCGCACAGGTCGCAAACTCGCTCTCCCTTCTGGGGGTCAAGGAGCGCCACTGGCGCCATAGCGCTGGCTTCCTGCAAATAGTATACACCTGCTTCGTGGTAGGGGTGCAAACCGGGGCGCTCATTTGTATCATAATAAAAGCCCTGTTGCTCCCAGGGTACGCTTTCCAACCGAAAGGGCAGCTTTCCTTCAAAGCCCTTCAGGGGATTTATACGCAAAGCCACCGCCCTGGGTCGCTCTAAGCTTTCCAAATAAGCAGGATATTCCTCTTTTAACTGCCCTTGCATTCTATTTAGAAAATCTTGGGGAAGCATTCTTTTCCCTCCTAAAAAATTATGGGAGCAGAAAATCTGCTCCCATAAAATGTACGTTAGATAAATTAAACAGTAGGCTGGTTGGCTGCCTCGATGATCTGCACGAACTTCTCGGGAACCAGAGAAGCGCCGCCGATCAGGCCGCCGTCGATGTCAGGCTGAGCCAGCAGCTCGTAAGCGTTCTTCTCGTTCATGGAGCCACCATAGAGAATGGAAATGGCACGGGCGTTCTTGGAGCTATAGAGCTTACGCACCACAGCGCGGATGTTCTGGCAAACCTCCTGAGCCTGCTCGGGGGTAGCAGTACGACCGGTGCCAATGGCCCAGATGGGCTCGTAAGCGATAACTACCTTGCGGATCTTCTCTTCGGGAACACCCTTCAGACCCAGCTTGATCTGCATAGCGATCCACTCGTTGGTGATGTCAGCTTCCCGCTGCTCCAGGCTCTCGCCGCAGCACATAATGGGGGTCAGGCCTGCTTCCAGAGCAGCCAGCACCTTGGCATTAACATCATTATCGGTCTCGCCCATAGCGCGGCGCTCGGAGTGACCGATGATCACGTACTTGCAGCCGGCGTCTACCAGCATATCGGCAGCGATCTCACCGGTGTAAGCGCCACTGGGGTTTGCATTGCAGTTCTCAGCGCCGATGCCAACTCTGGTCTCACGCATAGCGCGCACAGCAGCGCTAATGCACACAGCAGGAACACACAAAGCGATGTCGCACCAACGGCCCTTGGGCAGGATGCCCTTCAGGCTGGTCATAAACTCCTTGGTCTGAGAAGGGGTCTTGTTCATCTTCCAGTTGCCGGCAATAACCGTCTTACGATACTTTCTGTTCATTTTCTAATTCTCCTCATCTTTACGAATAATAGCACTATGTACAGGGCAGCAGTCTGCTGCCCTGCCGTTAACAAATCAAGCGTCCTGCAGGCAGGCGATGCCGGGCAGCTCCAGGCCTTCCAAGAACTCCAGGGAAGCGCCGCCACCGGTGGAAATATGGGTGATTCTGTCAGCAAAGCCCAACTGCTCGCAAGCAGCAGCGCTGTCACCGCCACCGACGATGGTCACTGCGTCGGAATCGGCCAGAGCCTGGGCAACAGCCTTAGTACCGGCGGACAGAACAGGGTTCTCAAATACGCCCATAGGTCCGTTCCAAACAACGGTCTTGGCAGAGGCAGCAGCTGCAGCGAACTCTTCGCGAGCCTTTTCGCCAATATCCAGACCCATCTTGCCATCGGGGATCTGCTTAGAGTCCACAGTAGCAACGGGAATCTCAGCATCAATGGGGTTGGGGAAGCTGTCGGCAACCACAGTATCAACAGGCAGCAGCATCTTTACGCCTCTGACTTCAGCCTTGGCCAGCATTTCCTTGCAGTACTCCAGCTTTTCGTTATCAACCAAAGAAGCGCCAACAGAGTAGCCCTGAGCAGCCAGGAAGGTAAATGCCATGCCGCCGCCGATGATCAGGGTATCCACCTTGTCCAAAAGGTTATTGATAACGTTGAGCTTATCAGAAACCTTTGCGCCGCCCAGGATCGCAACGAAGGGACGCTCGGGATCAGCCAGAGCCTTACCCATGATGCCCACTTCCTTCTGTACCAGGTAGCCGCAAACAGCAGGCAGGTGGTCAGCCACGCCTGCGGTGGAGGAGTGAGCGCGATGCGCAGTGCCGAAAGCATCGTTTACGAAGATGTCAGCCAGGTCAGCCAAAGCCTTGCTCAGCTCAGGATCGTTCTTGGTCTCGCCCTTGATATAACGGGTGTTCTCCAGCAGCACCACGTCGCCGTCCTTGAGGGCAGCAGCCTTCGCCTTGGAGTCTTCACCTGCCACGTCGGAAGCCATGATAACTTCCTTGCCCAGCAGCTGGGACAGACGGTCAGCTACGATCTTCAGGCTCAGCTCGGGCTTCCACTCGCCCTTGGGCTTGCCCATGTGAGAGCACAGGATCACCTTAGCACCCTTGTTAACCAGGTACTCGATGGTGGGCATGGCAGCCACGATCCGCTTATCGGAAGTGATCTTGCCATCCTTGGTGGGGACATTGAAATCGCAGCGGCACAGAACCCGCTTGCCGGCTACTTCAATATCTTCAATAGACTTCTTGTTGTAGTTCATCGTTATTCCTCCACTTTTGGTTTATTATGCGTGCCTTCCGCCATTTTACCGTAACCCTGCAGGCCGGGAAAATCCAGCTGACGCAGAGCCTCGTAAACGGTGATCGCCACGGCGTTGCTTAAATTCAGGCTGCGCGCCTGGTCTATCATGGGAAGCCGGATGCAGCTATTGCGGTGTTCGTTCAAAAAGTCCTCAGGCAAGCCCTTGGTCTCTTTGCCGAAAAACAAATAGCAGTCCGGGCTAAAGGCTGCCTGGGTATACGCCCTGGGGGCTTTTGTGGATAAGCACCACATCTGACCCACAGAATTCTTCTCAAAGAAATCCGCCAGGTTTTCATAGACCCTTACATCCACAAGATGCCAGTAATCCAAGCCAGCCCGTTTCACAGCCTTTTCAGAAATATCGAAACCCAAAGGTTTGATCAAATGCAATTTGCTTCCGGTGGCGGCGCAGGTTCTTGCAATATTGCCGCAGTTCTGCGGAATTTCCGGTTCAACCAGAACAATGTTCAGCATTTTTCTCACCTCGAATTTCTCAGCCTGTTCATTGTATTGCAAACTTCCAATAAAATCAATGGAAAAATTGCAATTTTTTCAACTTTTCATAGTATTCACATAAAAACTTCCTGCAAAAGGTAAATTTTGTTCATTTTGTAAACAGAAAAATCCTTTCGCAGATATATGCCGTTCCGGCTGAGGTCAGGGAAGGCCCAAAGGCAAGCAAACCGAACGCGCCGGCGTACATAGGTACGTTAGTCGTTCGGTTTGCGCAGTAAGTCAAAATTCTTTCTAAAAAATTGAAGAAACACAAAATTTACAAAGGAATACTAAGTCCGCACAACGTACAGACCCTGTATTGTTTCATAATATTTTGACGGTTTGGGCCTTCCATGCCCTCAGAAAAAGAACTTTCGTTCCATAATTTCCCTTGCCGGGCGGTAAATGCCCAGGAAAATCAAATAAAGTCCCACGCCTACAAGGGCAGCAAAGGGATATACAGACCAGGCCACAAATTTGCGGTGGAAGGTGTAGTTCATCAGCATTTCCATCACAGGCATCACAGCGCCCAATGCGACCAGGCAGCCGCCAAAAATAAACAGCTTTCCCTTTTTCACATACTTCAGTAAAGTAACCAATGCAGTAAATATTACACACAGCGCCCCCACCAAAGGCAGGGCAAAGGTCCAGAACCACTGGCCTGCGATGGTCATATCAAGATAGAACAAAAATCCTGCCAACGCAGCAAACCCCACCGGCACAAACACCACCGGATTGGGCTTGCGAAACCAAAACGGCAGCACCAGCATAATGTAGACCATCGCCAGGGAGGTTGCCACATAGCCGGACCAGGTAACGGTATAATTGATCCGCAGATCACAAAGCACCGTAACAAAGGCCGGCAGGGCAAACAGCCAGGTCAAAATCGTCACCAAACCTTTGGAGCGCACCTGAGGCGCAGGATACTGCTCCTGGGGATAAAGGGGCTCTGCAGCCGGTCTGTCAATATCGGGATGGTAACAACGTGTGCCGCACAGCGGGCAGCTTTTTTCCGTGTCCTCTAACTGAACACCACATTTTACACAATACATACTTACCTCCTAAGCCTGGGGGGACTGGTTACTATCAACTCGCACGCGGATGCCCAGACGCTGTATCACCTGATAAAAGCGGCATTCCAGCTCCGGTTCTTGGATATCCCTTATAAAATTCATATAAAGGGTATCCTTGTAGGAAACCACGCCGCAGTTATAAGGTGCGGTAGCCTGCACGCCCAAAATAAAGTCCAGGCGCTGTACATATTCTTCCATTTCCTTAGGCATCTTCACCTGCCCCAGGTTAGATAGGCTCATACAGGACTTCCGCTCACCCACCGCATTGAACACCATTTTCATAGCCAGGTTTTTAACTGGCAACGGCAGCAGCCGTACCGCCATAATTTTCTCCGTGTTTACATTGGTAGCGATCAGCTTGCTCATCTGCTTGGCGTTCACTTCCGCGCCAAACTTATGGGTCACCGCAGCGCAGATCTCCGGGAAGGTATAGTGGCCCAGCCGAGGCTCGATCTCCGGCGTGGTATAAAGGGCAAAATTCCGCAAGCTTTTGCTGGGAAACAGCGAACGCAAATTCACCGGGATCTGCAGCTTGATAGACTTTCGGCGGCGCACATCCGGCTCTTTTTCCTCCTGCAGCTCCAACAGGGTCTGCATTAAAGCGGCGCTTAAGAATACTGTCATGGTAACGCCGTATTCGTGAGCCTTTTCCAGCAATTCTTTTACGTCCATCTTAAAGCAGGTCACATTCAGCCGATCGCCCCTCTCCGGTGTTCCCCAAAAGCGCCAGGCATCTGTGTCCTTGCGGCTGGTGGTCACCGCGCCGGCATACTTTTGGAAGCTGTCTTCCATTTCTGCGCTACTTGGTTCTTCCAACCGACCTAAAACACCCTGCTCCGCAGGAATACTAAGGCCGTACTTTTCCTGTAAATACTGGGCAAGCAAGGTTTTCAAGAAGACCATACCGCCGTTGCCGTCGGTCAGAGAATGGAAAAATTCCACCGCCACCCGGTTTTTATAAACGATCACCCGGAAAGCGCACTGCCGGGCTTCCTTGGAATTCATCCTCGCCAAAGGATAGCTGTACTCCGGCTGAATCTTAGGCGCGCTGGACAGTTGCTGCAGATAATACCAGAACATACCTCTGCGTAATCTTGCCGCAATAAAGGGAAACCGCCGTACGGTTACATCCAAAGCCGACTGCATCACCGCCACATCTATATCCTCTTTCAACGTAGCAGACAGGCGAAATACGTTGCTCCAGTTATGCCGTCTGGCAGCAGGATAGATTTTGGCGGCATTGTCCAGCCGTATCCAACGCAGCTTATTCTCCTGTCCCATATACCGGTTCAGGAATTTGCCGATCAGCTGAAAATCCTTTTCATTTCCCTGCAGCGGATATAGCAAATATCCGTGCCACCTGCCAGGCGTTACCTGCAAATGGCTGATGCTCCCCTGCTCCTTCAGCCTTTGGTGTATCCGCTCTGCGTCGCTGCGCAGCAATTCATCGCTGCCTGCAAAAATCAGGGACGGGGGCATCCCGGTGAGATCACCGAACACCGGCGAAACAAAAGGATCGCTGAAATCCTGGGCATAGCACCCGGCATAATAACGGATCAATTCGATATATAGCGTCGGATCTACCTGCTTATTTTCCTCATAAGATACTCCGGAAGCGGTCAGATCCACCCAGGGAGAGATGGCCACAATGGCGCAGGGCATGGGCAGGCTCAGCTCCTTCAGCTTCAGGCTCAAAGCGTAACAAAGCCCACCTCCGGCGCTTTCGCCGCACAGGGTTATGTTTTGATAGCCCTTGCCCAGCAAATACCGGTAAGCCTCCAGCGCATCTTCCAAAGCGGCGGGGTAAGGATGCTCCGGCGCCAAGCGATAAGCGCAGCAAAACACCCGGCAGCCGCACTCGTACGCCAAAGTAGAGCCAAAGCCCTTGGCATAGTCCACCCCGCCGGTCACATATCCACCGCCGTGCAGATATAAAATCACACCGTTTCTGCGTTCATCTTTGGGGGTGATCCACATCCCTTTAAAATTTCCAAAGGGATGCAGCCGCATATTCACTTGATCTTGCCGCCCGGCCGCCATCATTTCTCCCAGCATATTTTGCCGCTTCCGGGTAAATTCCAGGGAAGCATTCCGGCTCAGAGGCTTCAGGCGCGCCAGCTGACTGCGCAGTTTATCCGCGTTAAATTCCATAAAAAACATCCTTTTGGTGCTTTATGCCTTCATTATAGCACAAATGCAGCCGTTTCACAATTGACTTTTTTACCTTTTTGCGATAAAATAAGTCGATCAATTTACAAGAGGGGATATATTTATGATCCAATCCAGAACACATAACTGCGGCGAGCTTCGGCTAATCGACGCAGGCAAATCTGTTCAGCTTTGCGGCTGGATGGAAAACGTCCGTGAAGTGGGCGCAAATTTTGCATTCATCGTCCTGCGGGACTTTTACGGTACTACCCAGATCGTAGTGGAAACCGAAGAAATGATGCGTATCATCAAGGGTATCAATAAGGAAACCACCATTTGCGTCACCGGTACTGTCCGGGAGCGGGAAAGCAAGAACCCCAAGCTGCCCACCGGTGAAATTGAGGTCGTGCCTCAGAACATTGAGATCCTGGGCAAATGCCGTCACAGCCAGCTGCCCTTTGAGATCAACAAGAGCAAGGATGCAGACGAAAACGTGCGTCTGAAGTATCGGTATCTTGACCTGCGTAACCCCGCTGTCAAGTCTAACATCATCCTGCGCTGCCAGGTGGTGGCGGAACTGCGCCGCCTGATGACGGAAAAGGGCTTTTTGGAGATCACTACCCCTATTCTTACCGCATCTTCTCCCGAAGGCGCCCGGGATTATTTAGTTCCTGCCCGTAACCACCCCGGTAAGTTCTATGCCCTCCCCCAGGCGCCCCAGCAGTTCAAGCAGCTGCTGATGACCTCCGGCTTCGACCGCTATTTCCAGATCGCCCCCTGCTTCCGGGACGAGGACGCCCGGGCTGACCGCACTCCCGGTGAGTTCTATCAGCTGGATATGGAAATGGCCTTTGCC
>JAZSPA010000046.1:0-20933 GCA_045537165.1 Faecousia sp. | reverse complement strand
CCAAGGCTCTGATCGCAAATCTGGAAGCTAAGGTCTGCTGCGACACCGTCGCTGACATCCTGTGCAAGAAGGAATATCTGTCCAAGAAGTCCATCTGGATCTTCGGTGGCGACGGTTGGGCATACGACATTGGCTTCGGCGGTGTTGACCATGTTCTGGCTTCCAACAAGGACGTGAACATCTTCGTCTTTGATACCGAGGTTTACTCCAACACCGGCGGCCAGGCATCCAAGGCTTCCAACATCGGCCAGGTTGCTCAATTTGCTGCTTCCGGTAAGGAAACCAAGAAGAAGTCTCTGGCTGAGATCGCAATGAGCTACGGCTACGTTTACGTTGCTCAGATCGCTATGGGCGCTAACCAGGCTCAGACCATCAAGGCTATCTGCGAGGCAGAGGCTTACAACGGTCCTTCCCTGATCATCGGCTACGCTCCTTGTGAGATGCACTCCATCAAGGGCGGCATGATGAACTGCCAGGCCGAGATGAAGAAGGCTGTTGACTGTGGCTACTGGAACCTGTTCCGCTTCGATCCTTCCAAGGAGACCGGCAAGTTCCAGCTGGACAGCAAGGCTCCTAAGGATGGCTATCAGGAGTTCCTGATGAACGAGGCTCGTTACAGCCGTCTGACCCGTGAGTTCCCCGAGCGTGCAACTGAACTGTTCGCTAAGAACGAAGCTGCCGCTAAGGAGCGCTGGGAGCATCTGAACAAGCTGGTTGAGATGTACAAGGATTAATTCCCTAAGCAATACCGCCCCCGGAGAACCGGGGGCGGTTTGTGCAAAAGGAGGCACTATGCGTATTATTTCATCATTAACTCCCAAGGCCTGGCTTTCAGCTGCAAAAGAGCAAATGAGCGGTCACCTGGAGCTGGGTGCAGAAAGATACACCGGCTTCTTTATTGGCCCATGGTTTCACATTACCCACCACGCAGGCCATGAGTGGAACAGGAAAATTACCAATCAGAAAAATGCCGCGGTTGGCTATGTATGTAAAACGGATGATGGCTGTGAGCTTCGGTTTATGCTCTTTAAGGGCATGCTTTGCCCGGCACAGTTTATTTTTTGGCTGTGTGTATTTGCTGCGATCTGTGTTCTATATACCTTTTCAGGCATTACTGCGGTGGCTGATTTTTGGCCTTCGATGATCATAGCTTTAGGCATCGGCATATTGCTGTTACCTATAGCAACACTTATGGAATCCCTTACTGAACGAAGCCAGGAGGGCCGCAAGATACTGCTTGCCTTACTGCTGGATCCAGACGACCCCTTTTCCTACCTACATAACGAAAAATGGATCCCCTAATCAAAGGAGGAACAATGCTCTGTACCGTTATTGATATCCGAGGTGATTATGCCTTTGTCAAATATGATGATACCGGTGTGGTCTCCGAATTTGCCATCGCGCTGCTACCTTTCGGCGTTGATGTTGGCGACCGGCTGAAATTTGAAAATTACGAATTTACAACCATATAAAAAGTGGCTATGCAATGCATAGCCACTTCTCTTATTCATTTACAAGGCGGATATATGCCTTATAGGAATAACCCTCAATTATGCGGTCCTGATATGTGATGCGAACCTTCAGCCAAGTACCGTCTGCGCTTTCCACCTCTTCCATAACCGTAACCGGCGAGCCCAGCGCCTGTCTTACGATACTGTCGGGGTCATTGGGGTCAAGGCGAACACATTCGTAGCTGAGTCCCGGGCCCTCCCGCAGATTCAGCCAGGAATCGGGATCATTGATCTGCACAAAGCCCATTTGCATTTCCTCAGGTTTTTCGTCATGCTCCTGTTCCGGCTCAGGAGGCACTTGACCGAAGCTTGCCTCACTTTGCTCCATAAAGGTCTTTCCGGTGAGCTTATAGGGATCATAAAGAACAATAATCTTCACCAGATACTTATTCAGCTTTTCAAAAAACGCCGCTGCCTGCTGGGCATTTGCTGTGCTGTCGTAGTAGCCGGTGCTCCCCTGCTCGGCAATGCTTTCATTGCCGTCACTGTCAAAGCCGGACAGTGTATAGCTATAGGAATGATAGGTACCCGATCCATCCTCCACAATATTTTGTATATATGTAAGCAGGTAAGTATCGCCGTTATATTCTGTCAGGTAACAGGCTTTATCACTAAGCGGAATATTATGCTTAGGTACAGGCGCTCCGTCCACAATTATATAGATAATCAAATACCACACGCCATCCCGCTGACAAAGGCAAAGCAGTTCATCATTTTGGCCGCTTCCCAGGTCCGCATGCTTTATGACGATGTTAGTATAGCCGTCGATTTCCAACTGCGGCGCAATAATGGCAAAGATATTACTGTAATCCATTACCGCAACGCCTTGTTTGATGTCCGTAAGCTTCCAATATCCATCCATCCAGGCAAAATATCCTGTAAATTCCGGGCGGGTATAGTCAATGGTAACATTGTCCATCACAACAGTAGCATGGGTTTGATCCACCATTACAGGCTCAGTATTTATTTCCAGATAGCCGTCAAGCCCCATACCGGGGATCATCGTATACAATTTGCCCTCATACTCAACTGTTTCTGAATAAAAATATGATATGCCAGATAGTTTTGAATCTGCAACATACTGTTGTACATGGGCGTAAGACTCCGCTTCTGTATTACAGCAAGGAACAGCATGCACATAATAGAAATCAACATCCGCTTCTGTAAATCCGGCAGCAAGAACAATCTCTCTTTTCAAATCGCCCTCAATATAATCTGATGTTATGTCGCAAACCTTATATAAGCAATATGTGGAATATACATTATAAATCTGCCGGGCTTCCTCTATCGTCAGGGGCGCAGGCTCATCTACGGAAGCATCATTGTCAGCCCAGCCGTTTATTGTAACAGCTTTCCCATTAACAAGAAGCGCCGAACCATTCTTCATGATTTGAGCACTATCGGTTACATCAATCCTCTCAAGAATACAACCTGCATCAACGGTCATCTTGTCGTTTTCTATATCAACAATTACAAAGCCGGTACGGTTGTCCTCAGGATTAATATTGGTATCCAGGTAGTAAAAGCTTAAATCCATCCAGGCATCGTAATTTTGTTCATCGCTTAAGTCAATCTCAGGAAACCAGGGAGAAACAAAATCTTGCAGCACAATAACGGTCTCATTATGTCCATCACTGTCAATGTCCTGCAGGAAGCTGCCTTGATATCCCACATACGAATCCTCAAAATATTCTGCCAGGCCGGAGACAAAACAATTATAATAAGTTGCATCATATGTACAAGAAAGAAAATCATGAAGCTTTGTCTCTACAGGCCTTAGCCCAAGGGATTCCTTAAAGGTTAAAAAATCCGTATATGCAACCTGTACATTATCAATACAGCCGTAGCTTAGATCGGCATCACAGTTGGAATCATCCACGGAGTGATTAAATACACCATCCCAGCCGGCATCGGTCCAAACGGAATAATACATATTACTAAGCCAATGCTCATGATCGTTATGCATTTGGATGTCCAGCTCACCATAATATGTCTTATATAAATGGCCGTCTTTATCAAGATACAACCCATGGGAACCACTGGGTGAATACATATAACTGCAATGGCGATTTCCGTTATTATTAACAAAGGTAAGAATATTCCCCGTGTAAATCATTTCCATATGCCCTGTGCCATCTGAATCACCAACATACGCAAAGTTATCCGGATAGCTGCTTCCTTTGCCAATCGCCTCATAATACAATCTGTCTTCATAAAAAGCCGCTGCAAGCAGAGAAAAGTCTATCTGTTCACAGAGCATTGTAAGTTCACTGCCAGAAAGCTGCATTTGTTCCGGCAGGATGGATACATCTGTATCATTGTTACCCTGTGGCTGCGTCGGGGGGACAGTCGCTTTGTCCATCTGAGGTCCCTTAAATACACCGCAACCGGAAAAAAGCAAGGTTATGGAAAGAATTAATGCAAACAATCTTTTCATAATATACCTCCCTTTGTTTTTATTCATTATAAAGCAACTTGGAATATTTTACAAGGAAAAAGTGGCTATGCAATGCATAGCCACTTATATTATTTCTGTTCCTCATCAATAGGCTCATCCAGATCCGGCGCTTCGTCCATCTTCTGAACCTTCTTCTTATGCTTTTTAAACCGATCCTTTAAGGACATCGTCTCAGGAGGCTGTGCTTCCAGCTTTGCGGCAGCAACATCCCGTTTATCCAATCTACACTGGGTCGCTTCACTAAGAAGCGTATAGATCACCGCAGCAGCCGGGATCATAACCACCATACCGAACACGCCAAACAAATCACCGCCTACAGAGATGGCAAGCAGCACCCACATTCCGGAAAGGCCAATAGAGGTTCCAACGACTCTGGGATAGACCAAGTTGTTCTCAATTTCCTGAACAACAAGGAACATAGCGCAGAACCACAGCCACTGGAGCGAATAGGGGTCAGACACAAAGATAAAGAATGCGCCAATAATGCAGCCAACCCAGGCGCCCACAATCGGGACAAAAGCAGTTACAGCAATCACAACACAGATAAGCGGAATATAAGGGAATCCGAAAATCGCCATAGCGACAGCAAACATACTGCCAAGAATGCAAACCTCAACACACTGACCGGAGAGGAAATTGGAAAATGCCTTGTTAGAAAGACGCAGCACCCGCACCGTTCCATCAGCAAATTTTTCAGGGAAGAAAGCATACAGAAGGCGTCTGCCCTGCCGGGCCAAGAGTTCTTTCTGCAGCAATACATAAGCAGAGAAAACCACTGCTACGAATGCATCAATAAAGAAAGCGGCCGTTTCCTTCAAGGCGCCTAAAGTCACGGTAAGGATCGCACCCAGGCTGGTACCTACCCAGCTTAAGCCCATCTGCACAATAGAAGAAAGGTTAAGCTTGGAAATATCCACATGTTGATTGACCCACTGCATAATATCCGGATTCTCAGCCAGCCAAGCATTAATTCTCGCCTGCAGATCCATAAAGAAATATTCAGCCTTAGGGATCAGTTCCTGAATGGTTGCAATAAGCTGCGGGATCAGCAACAGAAGAACACCGGCAAGAATCAGCACGATCAGCGCATAACCGCAAGCAAGCGCCAAACCTCTGCGCAGCTTATCATTCTTAATGCCTTTCATCCACCGCTCAAAGGCTCGCATAGGTACATTCACAATAAAGGCCAGCACTGCGCCAACGATAAAGGGAGATAAAATACCAAATATCACATCCGCAACAGACCGCAGCTTAGCAAAATCGCTGAGAACCCAATAAAGAACAATACAGCCAACTACGCCAAAAATGATCCGTTTCAGAGTCTTCTTATCAATTTTAAAATCCATAAGTACCTCCATTCTTAAGAATGATCCTACCAAAAGATTATGAGAATTTTATGAACAAATCCCTTTTACCGGGAAAGTTTTTCAAGTGTTTCGCACAGCGTAAGCACATCATTTTCTTTTGTCGCCCAGCTGGTGCAAAACCGCACTGCCCTATGGGTATCATCTACTCGGGCCTGATTAGAATAAGTGGCTACGCCATCCAGCATTTCCAGCACAGCATCGGGCAAAATGGGGAAAAGCTGATTGGTAACACCCTCAATGTAAAAGGGATAGCCCAACTTTGTCAAACATTCACGCAAAATATCCGCCATCCGGTTTGCATGCGCTGCAATTTCAAAGTACAAACTGTTTTCAAACAGCGCCTCAAACTGCAAGCCCAAAAGCCAGCCCTTAGCCAGCATAGCGCCGTGCTGCTTGATAAGATAACGAAAATCCTGGCTAATGGCGGGGTTACTGATCACCACCGCTTCGCCAAACATCGCCCCCACCTTCGTACCGCCAATATAAAATACATCGGTGTATGCAGCTACATCGGCAAGGGTCAAATCGTTTCCTGCAGCGGTAAGACCGTATCCCAAGCGAGCGCCATCCATAAACAAGTACAGACCGTGTTTCTGACAAACAGCATACAAGTCCATCAGTTCTTTTTTGGAATAGATCGTACCCAGTTCCGTAGGATTAGAAATATAAACGACTTTAGGCTGCACAATGTGTTCGAAGGCCTCATCCCGATAGTGGTCATTCACCATTTGGTCAACGGTTTCGGCTTTCAATTTTCCATCTTTGGAAGGAACAGCCAACACCTTATGTCCAGTAGCTTCGACAGCGCCGGTCTCATGCACATGGATATGCCCGGTATCCGCGCTGATCACGCCCTGGTGAGGGCGCAAGCAAGCATCGATTACCGTTAAATTCGTCTGCGTTCCGCCGACCAAAAAATGAACGGAAAGCGAATCGTCTCCGCAGGCTTTGCGAATCAGGTTCCTAGCATTTTCGCAAATATCATCAGCGCCATAACCGCCAATGGAGCAGCCTACATTGGCCTGTAATTTATCCAAAATCGCCGGATGGCAGATCTCATTATAATCGTTATGAAATAAAAGCACAGCATTACTCCCCTTCTATCCTATCATTTTAACCGAGCTGTAACCTTCTGTCAAGGAGGCATATACGCTCTTTTTCTATCATAGAGTTTTCTTGGCAAGCGCACAGCAGGGAGGGAAAAATATGGAGAACACCATAGAGGAAAGAGCCTGCGCTCTGGCTGTGTACATGATAGAAAGCGGTGCTACCGTCCGGGCTGCTGCCCGGCATTTCGGCATCTCCAAATCTACCGTCCATAAAGATCTTACTGTAAGGCTTGCAAGATACAATCCAATCCTATATCAAAAAGTACGGTGCGTGCTGGAAGAGAACAAAGCCCAGCGCCATATTCGCGGCGGAATCGCCACAAAACAAAAATACAAAGGAAAATAAATATGGGCGCAAGGGTATTCCCTTGCGCCATTTTTACAGATCGTCAGCATCCTGAACCGGTTTTTCATCCTTATCCGCAGGCACACCGGTATAGCTGCCAAAGGGATCTGTATTGATCTTCTTTTTCGATTTTTTCACTTTAATCACCTCTTATGTAGCATTTGCATTTGAGTGCAAAATATGATATGCTTGTCATGAGGTGTTGGATATGTTCGATATAACGCTTATCTGTATGGGAAAACTAAAGGAAAAGTTTTATATTTCCGCAGCAGACGAATATTTGAAGCGGCTTTCCGCTTATTGTAAATTCCATCTTGTGGAGCTGCCGGAGGTTCGTCTTCCTGATGACCCCTCCCCTGCGCAAATCACTGCAGGATTAGATAAAGAAGCGGAATCTATACGGGAGAAGGTTCCCAAAGGCGCTTGGTTCTGTATCCTCACACCGGAAGGCAAAATGCTCTCCTCAGAACAATTAGCAGACAAGCTGAAAGATGTGAAGCTCTCCGGTAAATCCAGCGCCTGTTTCCTGATTGGCTCTTCCTTCGGCATTAGCCCCAGCATCAAAGCTATGGCAGATTTCAAGCTATCAATGAGTCCCATGACCTTCCCACACCACCTGGCCAGAGTTATGGTGTTGGAGCAACTATACAGAGCAGAAGCTATTCAAGCCGGAAGTAAATACCACAAATAAAAGGCGGGCATTGCCCGCCTTTCTTGTTAAAACTCACCGCTTGCATACATAATAGCAGACAGAGCGCACAGAGGCGCTGTCTCACACCGCAGGATGCGGCTTCCAAGGGTACAAATCCGGAAGCCTGCGTCTTTTGCCATCTCCACTTCCCGCTCCTCAAGGCCGCCCTCAGGGCCTGTTAGGATAGCGACTGTTTCAAAGTTGCTGCCATCCAATGCCATCTTTAATGTAGTTGCTTTTTCATTTTCATAAAACAGGATCGGCAGGTCTGCCTCATTACCCCGCTCCAAAGCCTTTTTATAACTATCCAATATTACCACCTGAGGTATTCTGCCACGACCGGACTGCTCTGCGGCGGACGCTGCGATCTTCTGCCACCGTTCCTGCTTTTTCGCAAGACTCTTTTCATCCGGCTTGGATACACATCTGGCGGAAGGAAACGCCACGATCTCAAAAGCGCCAAGCTCCGTAGCCTTTTGAATCACATGTTCCAGCTTGTCAGCCTTAGGAAATGCCATATATACGCTAACGCGAACCCGGGGTTCTGTATGACTATCCATAGTTTTGTCCGTCACAAGGCTAATTTGACCGTTAGATACATCGCTGACCGTGCATAGGCATTCATGACCGGCACCGTCACAAATAAGCACCTGCTCACCCTGCTTGAACCGCAGCACTTTTGCATGGGCAGCATTTTCTCCGGTAAGCACAATAAATTGCTGGGAAAGCTCAGCGGGAGAAACAAAAAACTTGGTCATATCCATAGCCTCCATCTTTTTCTGCATTCAATATAACACAGGAAGTTTGCGTAGTCAATCACAGCCAACATTACAGATGAAACAGGCAAAAATAGGTTGACAAAAGGCATTGTCAACTGTATAATACTAAAGTCACTTGCGAGAGTGTTGGAATGGTAGACAAGCACGTTTGAGGTGCGTGTGGTTTCGCCGTGTGGGTTCGAGTCCCATCTCTCGCACCAAAAAGAGGGAGCAGCGTAGCTGCTCCCTCTTTTTGGTGCTTGATGGACTCGAAAGGCCGTTAAGAAAACATGCCGGTGGCATGTTTTTAGGCCGTGGGAGAGTCCACACATCATATTGCCGCCTTTTAAGGGTGAGTAATATGATGTGTAACCGGTTATACAACAGCGTAGCTGCTCCCTCTTTTTGATGCCTGATGGACTGAAAGAAAAAGCACCGCTTTACAGCGGTGCTTTTAACATATTACTTGTTTTCCTTTGCAGCCTTCTTGGCAGCCTTGGCCTTAGCCTTCTCTTCCTGCTTGCGCTGAGCCTCTTCCTGAGCTCTTGCAGCAGCAGAATCGTTGGTAGACAGCGCCCACTTAGCAAACTCAATACGAACCTGGTCAGCGCTGGTCTCGATAACGAACTTGTCTTCTTTCACACTAACAACAGTACCAACAATGCCGCCGATGGTGGTGATATCATCACCGACCTTCAGGGAATTACGCATCTGCTCTGCTTCCTTCTTCCGCTTGTTCTCAGGACGGATCAGGATGAAGTAGAACACCACTAAAATGATGATCATAGGCAGGAACATACCCAGCATATCCAGAAAACCGCCGCCGGAAGGGGTGTTGGGATCAGTTGCACCAGTCAAAAAGTAAAACATAGAAAAACTCCTTTATGTTTAATTTACCAATTCATTATACCATTATTTGCACAAATTGCAAGGCAATTTTAGATCTTACGGGACAATTTTTCAGAGAATTCTGCCCGGAAAGCATCAAACGTACCGGCATCCAACGCATCCCGGATTTTCTCCATAAGTTTATTGTAAAAATACAGATTATGCATTACCGCCAAACGCATTGCCAGCATTTCTTCAGCGACAAACAGGTGACGGATATAGGCTCTGCTATAACGCCGGCAAACAGGGCAATCACACTGGGGATCAATGGGGCTTTCATCCAAAATATACTTGGCATTTTTTAGATTGATCGCGCCTTCCCAGGTAAAGAGCCGGGCATGCCGGGCATTGCGGGCAGGCATAACACAGTCAAAAAAGTCCACGCCACGGGCTACTGCCTCAATGATATTGGTAGGCGTGCCAACACCCATCAGGTAACGGGTCTTATTGACCGGCATATGGGGCTCAACCGCCTCAATGATGTCGTACATCTCCTCAACAGTTTCGCCCACTGCCAGGCCGCCAATGGCATAACCGGGTAAGTCCAGATCAGCAATCCGCTTCATGTGGTCTACACGGATATCCGCATAAGTACCGCCCTGATTGATGCCCCAAAGCATCTGCTCCCGGTTGACCGTATCCTCCAGTGCATTTAGGCGGGCGTTTTCATCTTTACAGCGCACCAGCCAGCGGTAGGTACGGTCCACACTTTGCTTTACATAGTCCCGGGGCGCAGGATTTTCAATACACTCATCAAAAGCCATGCAAATATCACTGCCCAAATTGGACTGGATCTGCATACTCTCTTCCGGACCCATAAAGATCTTATGTCCATCGATATGAGAAGCAAAAGTTACGCCCTCTTCCTTGATCTTCCGCAAGGATGACAGGCTGAACACCTGAAATCCACCGGAATCCGTGAGGATCGGCCGATCCCAGGTCATAAACTCATGCAGACCACCCATTTCCCGCACCACTTTATCCGTAGGACGCAGATGCAAATGATAGGTGTTGGAAAGCTCCACCTGACAGCCGATATTCTTCAGGTCTTCTGCGCTCAAGCCGCCCTTTATCGCGCCCTGTGTGCCAACATTCATAAATACAGGGGTCTGCACCGTGCCGTGGGCACAGGTAAACTCGCCACGACGGGCCTTACCCTGTGTCTTTTTCAGTTCAAACATAGCTTCCTCCAAAGGACAAGATTAACGCTACTATTCTATCAAATTTAATAAGAAAGTCAAGCAAAGCGGGCATCATAACGATGCCCGCTTAATTAATAATAATACATTCTCCCATTTTCGGGATATGTACCTGTACTTTATCCTGTCCGGAAATTGCTGCTCGCACGCTCTCCCAAATACCATAAGGATCGGGATTACATTCCGGCATGTGCACCAAAACTAAATGTTTAGCGCCAATTTCCTTAACTGTCTTTAATCCTAAAGGTGTATTCGCATAGGCAAAGGGTGCAATTACAACATCCGCTCTAACTCCCTTAATGGCAGCAGGGGCAGCATCCCCGGTAAAAAGCACTCGCTTGCTGCCTTCAATCAGAAAACTGCTGTGCAAAAGGCCTTCCTCTACCCTACCCAAATGCCGGGTTGGGAATGCATGCAGCTGCACTGCGCCAACTATAGCAAAAGCATCCGCAGCTACGATTGCAGTTCTTCCCGTATTATTTTCATAATCGCAGACATAGCTACTTAGAAAATGGTCCGGATGCCGGTGGGTAAAACCCACCGCATCCGGATAGTAATTTGTTAGCGCATCCAAAATCGCCTTAGGTGTAACTTCATAAGGTTCAACCTTACTGCACACACCATCCAGCAGAATGGATATGCCGTCCATTTTCAGTAAGCCGCCTGCGTTCGCTGTACGCAGGAACTCCATACTTACACGCCCAGCTTGGAGCGGCGGATGGTCTCATCCTCGTTGCAGGAGCTCTCAGCCTTATAACCGGCCAGAGGTACCAGTTTCTCGTTGATAGCATCCAAAATCCAGGTATCCTGGGGGAAGAAGTACTTATCGAACTCGAAGGGAGGTGTGATCCAGTTACGAGCGCCAACCACAACGGGAGGTGCATCCAAATCGTCGAAGCACAACTCGGTAATGGTCTTGGCAACATCGTTCAGGTAAGAGCCACGGGCGCAGGCATCGGATACCAGCAGAACCTTACCGGTCTTACGGACAGATTCCAGGATCTTGGTGTAATCCAGAGGCACCAGAGAGTGGATATTGATGATGTCTGCTTCCATGCCGTACTTCTCGCTAAGGGTCTTTGCAGCGTCTACAGCCCGGTACAGAGCGGCGCCGATGGTCAGGATGGTGATATCCTTACCGTCACGAACCTTGTTGGTATCGCCAATTTCGATCTCATAGCGCTCAGCGGGAACGCCACCTTCGTGGAACTGCTCGCCCACGTCATAGATACGCTGGCTCTCGAAGAATACTACAGGGTCAGTGCCACGCAGAGCGGTCTCCATCAGACCCTTAGCCTCCCAAGGTGTTGCGGGGAAGCAAACCTTCAGGCCGGGGATGTGGGCGCAAAGTGCAGTCCAGTCCTGAGAGTGCTGTGCGCCGTACTTGGAACCGACAGAAACACGCAGCACCAGAGGCATCTTCAGGATGCCGGCAGACATTGCCTGCCACTTGGACATCTGATTGAAGATTTCGTCACCGGCGCAGCCAATGAAGTCAGCATACATCAGCTCTACCAGAGCGCGGCCGCCGGACAGAGCATAACCAACAGCAGTACCAACAATAGCGCCTTCAGCCAGAGGAGAGTTGAACAGACGGCAGTGAGGCAGAGCATCCATCATGCCGCGGTAAACAGCAAATGCGCCACCCCAGTCACGGCAGTCCTCGCCGTAGGCGATCAGGGTAGGATCTTCATAGAAGCGATCCCAGATAACCTCACTAAGACCATCACGGAGGTTATACAGCTTCATCTTGGAAACAGGCTTGCCATCAGCACCGATGGGGCTGCGTTCCTTAGCCTTGATCTTCTTATAGCCTTCAGCCTCTTCCTTGGGGCAAAGAACCTCGGGCTCGCGATCATCGAACTTGTCAACCTTCTGGTTGGAGAACATCAGGCGTTCCACAACGGCGGGGTCTTTATCGAAATCGCAGTAGGGGCTGATCTCAGGATCAGCAGCAGCGCGGCAGATCATGGTCATACGCTCGGAAGTTTCCTTCAGAATGGCGTCAACTTCTTCCTGAGTCATCACACCGGCCTCAACCAAGCTGGCAGGATAAGTAATGATGGGGTCAACTTCCTTCCAGGCATCGATCTCTTCCTTGGTGCGGTATGCGTTCTGGTCAGATACGGAGTGACCAGAGAAACGGTAAGTAATGGTTTCCAGCATCACAGGGCCCTTGCCGTTACGCAGCAGCTCCAGCTTACGCTCCATCACATCGATCACTGCCAGGGGGTTGTAGCCGTCAACCGTTTCAGCGTGGAACTGAGTGGGGCTGACACCGGAAGCAATACGGGACATACAGCCCTGACCCATGGTCTCGCCGCGGGTCTGGTCGCCCATGCCGTAGGAGTTGTTGAAGATGTTATACAGGATGGGCATACCGTCGGTATGGCTCTCCCACAGGGTCTTATACTGATCCATAGCGGAGAAGTTCAGAGCTTCCCAAACAGGACCACGAGCCATAGAAGCGTCACCGATGTTACATACAACGATGCCCTTCTTCTCATTAACCTTCTTATAAAGCGCTGCGCCGGTAGAAATAGTACCGGAGCCGCCAACGATGGCGTTGTTGGGGTAAATACCAAAGGGCAGGAAGAATGCGTGCATAGAGCCGCCCATACCCATGTGGAAACCGGTCTCACGGGCAAAGATCTCGGACAGAGTACCGTACAAGATAAAGCGGATCGCCAGTTCCTTCACGTCCTTGGCTTTGCCCAGCTTCTGGGTAGAACGCAGGCACTTGCCGTCCAGGAAGGTCTCCATCACATTCATCAGCTGCTCGTCGCTCATCTTATTAATGGTGGACAGAGCCTTTGCCAAGATCTCAGAGTGGCTGCGGTGAGAACCGAAAGCAAAGTCGTTCTCGTCCAGCAGGTAAGCCTGGCCGACACAAGCAGCTTCCTGACCTGTGGACAGGTGAGCAGGGCCGGGATAGGTGTGGTCGATACCATTGTAGCCGCCCTGCGTCTTGATCAGGTTCAGCATGGTTTCGAACTCACGCAGGATGGTCATATCCCGGAAAATACGAACCAGGTCTTCCTTGGTGTACTTGCCGGATTCCAGCTCTTCTTTAACAGTCTTGTTATAAACGTTTACGGGAATATCATTGAAAGTGACCTTGCCGGCTTCCCGAACCTTGGCAGGATCTACGAATAAACTCTTAGGCATTGTATTTCCTCCTTATTTGGCCAGCAGGGTGGTGAAGTTTTCCAGGTTCTGACCCAGTTCCTTCTGGAACTTGGCAGCAGGTGTGCCATCCACTGCACGGTGATCGTAGGTCAGGCTCAGGCCCATAGCGGGATAGATCTCGATGGAGCCATCAGCGCCCTTACGTACACGGTCGATGGTGCCGCAAACGCCCAGAATACCAGTCTGGGGAGGATTGATAACAGGAGTAAAGGACTCAACACCCATATTGCCCAGGTTGGAGACAGTAAAGCTGCCGCCGGAGAGCTTATCGGGGTTGATGCCGCCGTCACGGCACTCAGCTGCCAGCTCCTTAACAGCCTTGGAGATCTCCAGCAGGCTCATGGTATCGGCAGCGAAAATGGTGGGAACCATCAGGCCACGGGGAGTATCCACAGCTACACCCAGGTTTACGTGGTTAAAGCGGCGGATAGAGTTATCATCCAGCATATTGGCGTTCAGGTCAGGGTAATTCAGCAATGTGCGGGAAACAGCATACAGAATAATGTCGCCCAGGGTAATGCCAGCATACTCGCCGCCGGCAGCCTTCAGAGCCTTACGGTAATTCAGAATCGCAGTAGCATCGAAGCTGGTGTTGTGCGTCAGCTGAGCCATAGTGTGCAAGCTGGTGGACATAGACTTGGAAATGGCACGGCGGATACCGCTGAACTTAACATCCTCGTAGGAGTTCTCAACTGTAGCAGCACCGGCAACAACAGGCTTAACACCGCTGTCAATAAGCTTCTGCACATCCCGCTCGATGATGCGGCCATTAGGACCGGTGGGAACTGCCATAGAAGCATCTACGCCGTAAGCCTTTGCCAGCTTTGCGGCTCTGGGAGATACGGGTGCGCCAGCAACAGGAGCGGCAGCAACAGCAGCGGGAGCAGGTACAGCCTCTGCGGCAGGTGCAGCAGCTTCCTCTACTACTACAGGGGCAGCACCGGGCTTCAGGCAATCGGTAGGCTCGCCCTCAGGACCGACAGCGCAAACATTCTCCAGGCAGGGAACTTCGTCACCGTCTTCAAAGAACTTGGCAAGGAGCTTGCCTTCGGCGGTGGACTCACATTCGAAGGAAGCCTTGTCGGTTTCGTAAGTAAACAGAATATCACCGATCTTAACATCATCGCCAATCTCCTTGAGCCACTCGCCGATGATGCAGCTTTCTACGGTGATGCCGGCCTTAGGCATAATAACAGCCTGAGCCTTGGTGTTTGCCGGGGCAGCGGCGGCAGCGGGGGCTGCGGCTGCGGGAGCTGCGGCAGGTGCTACAGCGGCGGCAGGTGCTTCAGCGCCGGGTTTGCAATTGCTGCAATCGTCGCCAGGTGTGCCGATAGCACATACATTCATAAGGCAAGGAACTTCGTCGCCTTCCTCATAGTAAATCTCCAGCAAAGTACCCTCAGCTGTAGACTCGCATTCGAAGCTGGCCTTGTCAGTTTCGTAAGAGAACAGGATGTCACCCACGTTAACCTTATCGCCAATCTTCTTTTCCCATGTTCCAATGATACAGCTTTCCACTGTAATGCCCGCTTTGGGCATGATCACTGCATTTGCCAATGGATACGCCTCCTAATAAAATTTTGTTAAACCTCACTAATTATAACACTACATAACAGTTTCCGTCAAGAGGAAAACCCATAAAAAACAATGAAAATGCCTCCCATCAGGGAGGCAATTTTGCACGATATTACAGAACATGAACGCCAGCGTCCTTTGCCGCGTTGGCAATGTTCTCGGGAAGTACATCATCAGATATCAAGTAATCCACATCGGAAAGCTCAGCAAATGTATAAGGCATAAGACAGCTGAACTTTTCTTTGCCACACATAGCAACGCTGGTACGGGCTTTTTGAATCACCTGACGCTTGACAAGCATATCATTTTCCGTTCCGCAGGTAAAACCGGACTCAGCGGAGCAACCGGAAACACCGATAAAAGCAAGATCAATATTGATCTTAGAGAGCATTTCCAAAGTATTTTGGCCGGAAAGGGCAAGATTTTTACGGTTGATCGTGCCGCAGCACAGGGTAACTACCGGATTATGCAGCCGGCACAGCTCCAGTGCGATGCTGGGGCCGGTGGTAATGACATTCAAGTTGATATCCGGCAAAATCCTTGCTAAAGCCAGGTTGGTGGTGCTCGCATCCAGGAAGATCGCCGTATGGGGCTGGATCAGCTGTAAAGCTTTTTGGGCAATAACCGACTTTTCCCAGTTATTTTGCCGCATACGCACGTTAAACTCCGGGTCTCCTCTATGACGCACAGAACGGGCGCCGCCCCTAAACTTAACAGCAACGCCGGAATTTTCCAGCAGGTCAAGATCCCGGTGAATGGTCATTAAAGATACATCCGGAAACAGCTGACGCAGCTGCTTAATGGTCACCACGTTCTGCTTCTCTATAAAGTCCTTCATTTGCTCCTGGCGATAATTGTACATGAGATACACCCCAATGTTAAAATGTGATGTTTATAACGATAATATAACACCGGTTGTTAACATTTGTCAATCCCTCAAAGAAAAAAACATTGACTACGCCAAAAAGCGTAATATAATTGAGAAAAAGGAGGTGACAAATATGAAGCTTTATACTGTTTTAGGAAAAAGCACCAATCCCTACAAAAACCTCGCGTTGGAAAGCTGTCTGATGCAGATCGTTCCGGAAGACTGCTGTGTTTTATACCTATGGCAAAATGAACCAACTGTTGTAATTGGTAGAAACCAAAATCCCTGGAGGGAATGCCGCACTTCCCTGCTACAGGAAAACCATGTACATCTTGCAAGACGGTATTCCGGCGGCGGCGCAGTCTATCACGATCTGGGCAATATGAACTTCACATTTGTCGCCAAAGAAGATTGCTATGATCAGGACAAAAATTTTGCCGTGATCAAAAACGCCTGCGAACGACTGGGTATTCAAATTGAGCTTTCCGGCAGAAACGACCTACTGGCAAACGGCTTTAAATTTTCGGGAAATGCATTTTTGCACCAAAACGGCGCAGCCTGTCATCACGGCACGTTACTGATAAACAGCGATTTTTCCAAACTCAGTAATTATCTGACACCTCCAAAAGCAAAGCTGCAAGCCAAAGGCATCACATCTGTACGCAGCCGTGTTACCAACCTAAATGCACTTTCCCCGGATATCACCATCGATAAAATGCGTATGGCACTACTGGAAGCATTTGACTACATTTACTGTGGAAAAGCCGTTCCGTTCCCCTTGCCCGATAATGCTCAGGCCATTATTGAGGAAAAGACAAAAGTCCTAAGCGACCCAATCTGGCTGTATGGAAACCGCATTGCTATGACCTACAGCGTAGAGGGAAAGTTCCCCTGGGGTTATATCTGTATCGATTTCCAAGTTGCTAGCGGTATTGTTGATGCTGTTGCGGTTTACACCGATAGTCTGGATTGGACACTTGCAGAAACCATCCAAAAAGCATTAACAGGAATATCATTCCAAAAAAACAAGATGCTGCGTGCGTTGGAAAATGAAATCAGTAGCGCAATTTTAACGGATATCTCCACCTTACTGAATATATAAAAATGAGCGTTTGCCAAAGCAAACGCTCATTCAATTTAGATTTGAATCTGTGCAATTACGGACTTCAGCTTTTCAGCACTTGCCTGCAGACGGGCAACCTCGTCATCCGTCATAACATTCAGGATCTTACCACGGACACCGTTGCGATCCACCAGGTTCAAAGTGGAAAGGCAAACATCGTCAACGCCGTACTCGCCGTGCATCATTGTGGACACAGTAAGCGCCGTATTGCTGTCGCCTAAAACGCACTTGCAAATATAGCAAACGCTGGTAGCCACAGCATAGAAGGTAGCGCCTTTATTTTCAATAATCAGGCCGCCGGACTTCTTAACGAACTGCTCCACTTCCTCATAATTCTTATCCCAGCGGATACGGTCCTTATCAGGAGAACGGTCTTTATAATCGTCAATATGATTGTTAGCAATATGCGCCAGGGACCAGGGCACAAAAGAGCTGTCGCCGTGCTCGCCATAAACGTGAGCATGGACGTTCTTGGGACTAATGCAGAAACGCTTTGCCAGCTCAGACTGCAGACGGCTGGTATCCAAAATTGTACCTGAACCGATAATCTTGTGCTCAGGCAAGCCGGAGATCTTAGTGAATACGTAGGTCAATACGTCAACAGGGTTGGAAACAATCACATACACAGCATTGGGAGCGACCTTTACCACATTGGCAGCAACATCCTTCAAAATATTCACATTGGTCTGCGCCAAATCAAGGCGGGACATACCCGGCTTTCTGGCAACACCGCAGGTAATAACAACGATATCAGAGCCCTCTACATCGGGATAATCACCGGGACGAACAATCGCAGGACTATAGAAAGGCGCACCCTGATAAACATCAAGTGCCTCACCCTCTGCCTTTTTCTTATTAATATCTACCAAAACGATCTCAGAAGCAATACCCTGCATCATCAGATCATTGGCAATCGTAGCGCCTACATTACCTGCACCAATTACGCTGATCTTACTCATAATAAATGCTCCTCAATTTCAATTTTAGCCAGCTAATCGCCAGCCTTTTATCGATATTATTATATTGATAAAGCCAGAAAATGTCAACAATCATTCTTATCAGAAATGATATTTCGTTAATTGCGTACAATTTCATCAAATATATCCCAATAATTTGTACAACTTTTTCATCAACAAAAAAGCACGGTGATTCCATGGGAATCACCGTGATAAATATTCTCAAAATTCCGTTAAAAGCTTGATGAGAACCTGCACGCAGGCCTCCATATCCTCCACGGGGATATACTCAAATCTACCGTGAAAATTCTCACCGCCGGTAAAAAGATTTGGACAAGGCAAGCCTTCATAGGAAAGCCGGGCGCCGTCCGTTCCGCCCCGAATAGGAACAACCTTAGGTGTAATTCCCAGCTCCTCCATTGCCTGTTTTGCCCGGTCGATGATAAACATACAGGGTTCAATATGCTTTTTCATATTGAAATAACTATCACGGATCTCCACATTAACTGTACCCGCGCCATACTTATCGTTCAGGAAGTGAGCTGCCGATTCCAAAACTGCCTTCTTCTCCTGCAGTTTCTCTAGATCATGATCGCGGAGAATGTACTTAAGCTGAGCATTCTCCACTTCGCCTTCCATATCCGTAAGGAGAATGAAGCCCTCGTAGCCTTCCGTTGCTTCCGGTCGCTGGTGCACAGGCAGCATACCCTGGAATTCCATGGCAATCAACTGCGCATTCACCATCTTATTCTTAGCAGAACCAGGGTGAATATTAAGCCCCTTAAATGTAACCTTTGCCGCAGCGGCATTAAAATTCTCATATTCCAATTCGCCCAATGCGCCGCCATCTACGGTATAGGCATAATCTGCGCCAAAGCCTTTAACATCAAAAAGGTTCGCTCCCCTGCCGATCTCCTCGTCTGGTGTGAAAGCAATCTTCAATGTGCCATGGACAGCCTTAGTTTTTAATAAATGCTCGGCAGCCGTCAGGATTTCGGCAATACCGGCCTTATCATCTGCACCCAGAAGCGTAGTGCCGTCAGTAACCACGAGATGCTTTCCAACATTGGCGTTCAGGCTTTCATAATCGGCGCTGCGCAGATAAATGCCCTGTTCTTCATTCAGGCAAATGTCGCCGCCTTCGTAGCTAACTACCCGAGCTTTTACATTCTCATCGGAGCAATCGGGAGAAGTATCCATGTGAGCGATAAGGCCTACTGTAGGCAGATCGGGGTGGCCGGGTACTGTGCCGTAAACATAGCCGTTTTCATCCATGTGTGCATCGGCAATGCCCATAGAAAGCATTTCCTCTACCAAGGCCTTGCCCAGCACAAGCTGTTTGGCGGTGGACGGGCAGGTTTCGGAAGCCTCATCAGATTGGGTATCCACAGCGACATAACGCAAAAAACGTTCTAAAACTGTCATAATTTCCTCCAAAAAGAAGGGGTGAGATTTCTCTCACCCCTGTCATTTTACTTAGCAGCGTTAACAAGCTCAGCGGTGTCCTGTGCGATCATCAGTTCCTCGTTGGTGGGGATGACCCAAACCTGAACCTTGGAATCCTCAGCGGAGATGAGTCTCTCCTTGCCGCGGCAATTGTTCTTCTCAGGATCCAGCTTCACACCCATAAAGCCCAGGTAATCGCAGATAGCCTGACGGGTATCGGGGCCGTTCTCACCTACACCGGCGGTGAAGGTAAGCACGTCGATGCCGTTCAGCGCAGCAGCGTAAGCGCCAACATACTTGGCAACCTCGTAACAGAACTTATCCAAAGCCAGCTGGCAATCCTCATTGCCCTTAGCTGCACCGGCTTCCAGATCACGGAAGTCAGAAGAAACACCGGAAACAGCCAGAACGCCGGACTTCTTGTTCAGCATATTCAGGCACTCATCAACACTCATGCCGTACTTATTGCAAATGAACTGCACCACGCAAGCATCAATATCACCGGAGCGAGTACCCATAGGTACACCGGCCAAGGGGGACAGACCCATGGAAGTATCCTGGCACTTGCCGTCCTTCACAGCGGACAGGGAAGAGCCGTTACCCAGGTGGCAGTTGACCATCTTAAAGTTCTTGGTGCCAACCAGCTCAGCAGCGCGGCGGGCAATATACTTGTGAGAAGTGCCGTGGAAGCCATAGCGGCGAATATCGTCATTCTCATAGTACTCGGTGGGAATGGCGTAACGGTAAGCCTTGGGGGGCATGGTCATGTGGAAAGCGGTGTCAAACACTGCGACCTGGGGAGTGTTGGGCATAACAGCCTGGCAGGCCTCGATACCCATCAAGTTAGCAGGGTTGTGAAGGGGTCCCAGAGGAATACACTTCTTAATTCCCTCGATGACCTCGTCGTTGATAATGCAGGAGTCGGAGAACTCCATACCGCCGTGGACAACACGGTGACCGACAGCATCGATCTCATCAACAGACTTGACAACACCGTCAACAGCATCCACCAGGATATCCATAACAGCCTGAATGGCTTCTGCATGGGTGGGCATTGCAATTTCCTTCTCCACCTTCTTGTCGCCGACCTTGTGGGTCAGACGGCCATCGATGCCGATACGCTCGCAAAGGCCCTTGGCGGACACATCGCCGGTCTCGGGATTCATCAGCTGGTACTTCAAGCTGGAGCTGCCAGCATTGATAACCAAAACATTCATTGGAATCTTCCTCCTAAAATTAATTGATTTTCTTGTCATTTATGATAAGATAACCATAGCTGAGGCTATTCTATAATAAAATTCAGAATTTCTCAACCCCTGAAAAGGAATTTTTTTCTGAAAGGCGGGTTTTTTTGAAGATCACCGGTATTATTTGCGAATATAACCCGTTCCATACGGGCCATAAGAAACAGTTGGACGCTGTCCGCAGGGCAGATCCCCAGTGTGGGAT
>JAZSPA010000051.1:0-17273 GCA_045537165.1 Faecousia sp. | reverse complement strand
ACCGCTTCTGCAGGTTACCCCTCTTCCTACGGTAAGGGATACCCCATCACTATGACGGAAGAAGCAGATGTACATACCTATGTTGCTGGTGCTGCTTTGAAAGATGGCGTTTTGGTCACTTCCGGCGGCCGTGTAACCGGTACTACTGCTGTTGCAGGATGCTCGCCGCAGATGCCGTAGTGCAGACTTCTACCGCTGGCCTTACCCTTGGTAACAGCCATTTCCATCAGCATGCCAACACCGGTCTGGTCCAGCTTAGCGAAGGGATCGTTCTCGAAGATCTTGCCATCGTAGTAAGCATTCAGGAACTTGCCTGCGTCGTCACGGGAGAAACCGAAGGTCATCTGCGTCAGGTCGTTGGTGCCGAAGCAGAAGAACTGAGCTTCCTCAGCGATGGCATCCGCAGTCAGACAAGCTCTGGGGATCTCGGTCATGGTGCCGACCTCGTACTTCAGGTCGATACCAGCAGCGGCGATCTCAGCGTCAGCGGTCTTAACAACTACGTCCTTAACGAACTTCAGCTCCTTGACCTCGCCAACCAGGGGGATCATGATCTCGGGAACGTTGTTCCACTCGGGATGACGCTTAGCAACAGCAATGGCAGCGCGGATGACAGCCTTGGTCTGCATAGCAGCGATCTCGGGGTAGGTGACGCTCAAGCGGCAGCCACGGTGACCCATCATGGGGTTGAACTCGTGCAGGGAAGCAATAATGTCCTTGATCTGCTGTACGGTCTTACCCTTGGTAGCAGCCAGAGCAGCGATGTCTTCCTCAGTGGTGGGCACGAACTCGTGGAGGGGGGGATCCAGGAAACGGATGCAAACGGGGTTGCCTTCCATAACCTCGTACAGGCCCTCGAAGTCAGCCTGCTGCATGGGCAGGATCTTGGCCAGAGCCTCTTCGCGCTCCTCGACAGTGTCGGAGAAGATCATTTCACGGAAGGGTCCGATACGGCCTTCCTCGAAGAACATATGCTCGGTACGGCACAGGCCAATGCCTTCTGCGCCCAGCTCGCGGGCCTTCTTGGCATCACGGGGGGAGTCAGCATTGGTACGGACCTTCAGGGTGCGGTACTGGTCAGCCCAAGCCATGATGCGACCGAACTCACCGGCGATCTCAGCATCCTTGGTGGCGATCAGGCCGGCATAGATGTTACCGGTAGAGCCGTCCAGGGACAGCTCGTCGCCCTCGTGGAAGGTCTTGCCGCCCAGAGTGAACTGCTTGTTCTCCTCGTCCATGTTGATCTCGGTGCAGCCGGAAACGCAGCAGGTACCCATACCACGGGCAACAACGGCAGCGTGAGAGGTCATACCGCCGCGAACAGTCAGGATGCCCTGAGCAGCCATCATGCCTTCGATATCTTCAGGAGAGGTCTCCAGACGAACCAGAACAACCTTCTCACCGCGGGCAGCCCATTCCTTGGCATCTTCAGCGGTGAAGACGATCTTACCGGCAGCAGCGCCGGGGGAAGCGGGCAGAGCCTTGCCGATGGGGGCAGCGGCCTTCAGAGCCTTGGTATCGAACTGGGGATGGAGCAGCGTATCCAGGTTACGGGGATCGATCATGGCAACAGCCTTCTTCTCGTCGATCATACCCTCGTCAACCAGGTCGCAAGCGATCTTCAGAGCAGCAGGAGCGGTACGCTTACCGTTACGGGTCTGCAGCATATACAGCTTGCCGTTTTCAACGGTGAACTCCATATCCTGCATATCACGGTAGTGGTTCTCCAGGATGGAGCAAACATTCTGGAACTGTGCAAAAGCCTCGGGGAACTTATCAGCCATCTCGGAGATGGGCATGGGAGTACGCACGCCGGCAACCACGTCTTCGCCCTGAGCATTGGTCAGGAACTCGCCCATCAGGCCCTTAGCGCCGGTAGCGGGGTCACGGGTGAAAGCAACACCGGTGCCGCAATCGTCACCCATGTTACCGAAAGCCATGGACTGCACGTTAACAGCAGTACCCCAGGAATAGGGGATATCGTTCTCACGGCGGGAGATGTTCGCACGGGGGTTGTCCCAGCTGCGGAAAACAGCCTTAACAGCGCCCATCAGCTGCTCAACAGGATCGGAGGGGAAGTCAGCGCCGATCTTGTTCTTGTACTCAGCCTTGAACTGGTTAGCCAGCTCCTTCAGGTCCTCGGCAGTCAGCTCAACGTCCTGCACGACACCCTTCTTTTCCTTCATTTCGTCGATCAGCACTTCAAAGTACTTCTTACCGACTTCCATAACAACGTCAGAGTACATCTGGATGAAACGGCGGTAGCAGTCATAAGCCCAACGGGGGTTGCCGGACTTGGTTGCCAGAACCTCAACAACTTCCTCATTCAGACCCAGGTTCAGGATGGTATCCATCATACCGGGCATGGAAGCGCGGGCGCCGGAACGAACGGAAACCAGCAGGGGGTTCTCCTTGTCACCGAACTTCTTGCCGGTGATTCTTTCCAGCTTTGCAACGTGCTCCATGATCTGTGCCTGGATATCGGCATTGATCATGCGGCCATCTTCGTAATACTTGGTGCAGGCTTCGGTGGAAACGGTGAAGCCCTGGGGAACAGGCAGACCGATGTTGGTCATCTCTGCCAGGTTTGCACCCTTGCCGCCCAGCAGCTCACGCATAGAGCCGTTGCCCTCGGTGAACAGATAAACGTACTTGTGAGACATTGAAAATACTCCTTTCAAATGTTACAGCAGCAAATCGCTGCCATTTTTCTTTCTTTTTTACTAAGATTTCTTTTTAGGCTTATCTACTATAGCACAGCAGGTCAGAAAAATCAAACATTTTTACAATATTCTATTGTGTTTTTTCAAACTTCAACTATTTTATCCTGCAAACACCTCGCATTTTTCCTTGCCTTAGCTGCCGTTTTGTTGTACAATGGGAAAAGCAAGTGAAAAATTTCGAGGATTGGTGCAACATTATGAAAATCAAGGTGAAAAACCGCTCCTATGAGCAAGTGATGGCCCTGAAGCGTTCCAAGCATAGAAATCCCCTGAAACCTCTTTGGCTGCTGCAACTGGTGGTGCGTATTTTAGCCATCTTTGACCTGTGGCCCGCTCGCTTTACCTTCCGCAAGCACGGCATGGAAAAAATCGGCAAGAAAGAGCCTTGCCTGATTTTGATGAACCATTCCAGCTTTATTGACTTGAAGATCGTCTCCCGCATCTTCTTCCCCAAGCGCTACGGCATTGTCTGCACATCTGACGGCTTTGTAGGCAAAAGCTGGCTGATGCGGCTGCTGGGCTGCATCCCCACCCAGAAATTCGTCAGCGACATTTCCCTGATCCGGGATATGGAATACCTGCTGAAAAAGAAAAAAACCAGCGTTCTGATGTACCCGGAGGCCAGCTACTCCTTTGACGGCACGGCTACCGCCCTGCCCCGGAAAATGGGTGTGCTGCTGAAAAAGCTGGGTGTTCCGGTAGTGACCGTCATCACCCAGGGTGCATTCTCCATTGACCCGCTGTACAACGGTCTGCAAAAGCGAAAAGTGAAGGTTTCCGCTGATGTGACCTGTTTGGCCACCGCCCAGCAAGTAAAAGAAATGACCGTGGCTGAGCTGGATGCCCTGCTGGACGAAGCCTTTGGCTTTGATAACTTCAAATGGCAGCAAGAAAACAACGTAGTCATCGATGAGCCTTTCCGGGCTGACGGCCTGAACCGCATTTTGTTCCACTGTCCCCACTGTGACGCCCAAGGCCAAACCGAGGGCAAAGGCACGGTGCTGACCTGTAAAAACTGCGGTGTGCAGTACGAGCTGACAGAAACCGGCTACTTAAAGTGCTTAAATGCAGAGGGCAAATTTGACCACGTCCCCACTTGGTACGCCTGGGAGCGGGAGCAGGTGCGCAAGTCCCTGGAGGATGGCTCTTACTTACTGGATACCGATGTAAAAATCGGTATGATGGTCAATTACAATGCCATTTATATGGTAGGCGACGGTCACCTGACCCATAATGCAGAGGGCTTTACCCTCACCGGCTGCGACGGCAAGCTTCATTATGAGCAGCCCGCCCTTGCCTGCTACGGTTTATATGCCGACTATTACTGGTACGAGCTGGGGGACATCATTTGCATCGGCAACAAAGATGCCCTTTATTATTGCTTCCCCCAATGCGGCGACGTGGTTGCAAAGACCAGAATGGCTGCCGAAGAACTGTACAAACTAAAAAAGCGCCGCCCCACGAAAGCATAAACCAAGACCGCGCATGAAGTATTCTGCGCGGTCATTTTATATTTTTTCAAATTAGGGGTAGCCTATGGCATTAAATTGTGTTATACTATAATGTGACATCTTATGAATACTAATAAGGAGGGATTCCTTTGAAATATTGGCGCGGTTATCTAATTGCAGGTATTTTGGCTGTTTGCACCTGGGCCATCACCCAGTTTGCCGCCACCCATACCCTGCTTCTGGATATGATCTACCCTTATATGATTCGTGTGGTGGTGCCTTCCCTGACCCAATGGACTGCCAATGTAGATTTTTGTATGTGGCAGGTTTTGCTGCTCATCGCTATTGGCGGTATCCTCAGCAGCCTTGTGCTAATGCTGGTATTCCGTTGGAATCCCATTCAGTGGTTCGGCTGGGTGCTGGCGGTTTCCTGCCTGTTCAGCCTGCTGAACACCGGTATCTTCGGTTTGGGTCAGTACAGCGGATCTATTGCTGAAAATATCCGTCTGGAAATGCAGGATTATTCCCAGGAGCATCTGGAAGCTACCGCTATCCACTACCGGGATCTGGCAGGCGAGCTGGCCAGCCAGGTAAAACGCAACCCTGACGGCACCGCTGATCTTTCTGATTTTGAAGATCTGAACAAATGGGCCGGCAGCGGTTTTGACTATCTGACCTACGAAAGAGGCTTTGCCGCCCTGTCCGGCAGCACCGAGCCGGTTAAGCTGCTGGGCTGGAGCGACCTTTACACAAGCCGGGGCATCACCGGCATGACTGTGCTGATCACCGGTGAATCTGCCGTGAACCCCAACATCCCGGATGCAGCTATGCCCTTTACCATCAGCCACGAAATGGCCCACAGAATGGGCGTTGCCAACGATTCTGACGCAGATTTTGCCGCCATCCTGGCCTGCTCTGACAGCGATTCCAACGAATACCGCTATTCCGGCTATCTGATGGCCTACCGGGCCTGCTATTTGGCCCTGGGTCAGTACAGTGTCAACGCCCAGGTCAGCGTAGGTGCAGATGCGGACCCTGCCGTGATGCAGGATATGAACGCCTATTCCAAATTCTTAAACGGCAACAATGCAAGTACGGTAGACAACGTGCTTGTAGACCTGCTGGTAAGCTGGCACATTCAGGAAGTGATCCTGCCTGCCAACCAGGGTCAGCTGACTCCCGATATCTTCGATCCCATGGATGAAAGCGATGACCGGCTGCAGGACATCGTAAACGGTAAAGCCTAATGGAAAAAATGCGTCAGGCGCTGGATGCAGGTCTTCTGCAGTTAGATCTGGATTTGCCGGAAAATGCCCGGCAAACCCTGTGTGATTTCGGCAACGCCGTTATTGAACAAAACAAAGTGATGAACCTGACCGCCATTACAGCGCCGGAGCAGGTAGCCAAGCTTCACCTTTTGGATTCCGTAACTCTGCTGACAAAGCAGGATCTTCGGGGCAAAAAGCTCATCGACGTAGGCTGCGGTGCAGGCTTTCCCGGCGTGCCGGTGAAGATTGCCTGCCCGGAAGTAAAGCTTACCCTGCTGGATTCTCTGGGCAAGCGGATGCACTGGCTGGAAACGGTGCTGCCCACCCTGGGCGTGGACGCAGAATGTGTTACCGCCCGGGCAGAGGAAGCCGTGGCTGAACGCCGGGAGCAATATGATTTTGCCACCAGCCGGGCTGTGGCGCGGCTGAATATGCTCTTAGAGCTCACCGCCCCTTATGTTAAGATAGGCGGCGCAGTGCTGGCTATGAAGGGCGCTGCCGCTCAGGAAGAGCTGCTTGAGGCCAAAAGCGCCATCAGCAAGCTAGGGCTAAAGCTGGAAAGTGTTACAGAGTTTCCCATTGACGGCACTTCCCACGCAGTGATCGTGCTGCGGAAGGTCGCCCCCACCCCCAAGCAATATCCCCGCCGCTTTGCGAAAATCAAACAAGCGCCCCTGTAACAAAAAGAGCCGGAATCCGGCTCTTTTTTAATTGACAATTGAAAATTGATAATTGACAATTAAGGAGTGTCCACTCGTCAGCGGACACAAAATTAAAATCCATCCCGAAGGGATACCTTCATTGTGCATTGTGCATTATCCATTGTGCATTAAAAACAGCCTGCCAAGCGGCAGGCTGTTTTCTTACTTTGCAATTTTTCTCTGAATGAACTTTACAACCTCCACAACGGGGATAACCAGGAAGGCCAGAGCGATTGCAATGCCGTATTCCTCCAGACCGATGGCGGTAAAACCAAAGGCGTTTGCCAGGAAAGGAACTTCAATAATCAGGGTAGTCAGCACCAAAGAGCCCAGCATAGCGGCCCACAGCACCTTATTCTGACCCTTCAGGGTGAACACGCTCTTTCTCTGGGAGCGCATATTGAAAGAATGGAAGATCTCACACATGCTCATGGTCAGGAAAGCCATAGTCATACCGTGACCGGATTCGCCGGCAGAGCGCAGGGCTTCAAAAGAGCCAACCAGAGGATCCATAAACGCGCCGATCAGGTAAGCGGCAATGGTAATTGCCGTTACCAGCACGCCCTGGTAGACCACGTCTACACCCAAGCCGCCGGCAAAGATGCCGTCCTTGGAATTACGGGGCGGACGGTTCATGGTGTCAGGCTCTGCCTTTTCCATACCCAAAGCCAGGGCAGGGAAGCAGTCCGTAACCAGGTTGATAAACAGCAGGTGGACAGGGTTCAAGAGGGTAAAGCCCATCAGGGTAGCGCCAAAGACGCCCAGCACCTCACTCATATTGGAGGCCAGCAGGAACTGGATGGCCTTACGGATGTTATCGTAGATCCGGCGGCCTTCGCCAACGGCGGCAACGATGGTGGCAAAGTTGTCGTCTGCCAGCACCATATCCGCCACGTTCTTGGTAACGTCTGTGCCGGTGATACCCATACCCACGCCGATGTCGGCGCTCTTAATGGAGGGCGCGTCATTAACGCCGTCGCCGGTCATAGCCACGATAGCGCCGTTTGCCTTCCAGGCGTTGACGATGCGCACCTTATGCTCCGGCTGGACACGGGCGTAAACGCCGTACTGCTTTACAAACTCACAGCTATCTTCATCGGAGATGGCGTCCAGCTCAGCGCCGGTGTTGGCCTGAGAGGCATCGGTGATGATGCCCAGCTCCTTGGCGATGGCAACTGCGGTGTCCTTGTGGTCGCCGGTGATCATCACAGGGCGGATGCCGGCGCTGCGGCATTCCTCGATAGCAGCCTTTACCTCAGGACGAACCGGGTCGATCATACCGGTCAGACCCAGGAACACCAGATCCTGTTCCAGGTACTCGGGGGTATTCTGCTCAGGTCTCGCTGCCCAATCCCGCTTGGCAGCTGCCAGCACACGGAGCGCCCGGTCAGCCATGGCCTTATTGGTAGCCATGATCTGCTGCCGCTTTTCCTCGGTCATGGGCAGCACCTTGCCATCCTCATAATAGTAGGCGCAGCGACCCAACACCACATCCGGGCCACCCTTGGTGTACTGCACGAAGCCGCCATCTACCGCGTGGATGGTAGACATCATCTTACGGCCGGAATCAAAAGGAGCTTCATCCACACGGGGGGTAAGCTTTTCCAGATCCTGCTTTTTCAGGCCCACAGAGCAGGCAAAATTCACCAGGGCGCACTCGGTAGGCTCGCCCTCGGCCTGATCGTTGTCGTTCAGCTTGGCATCAGAACAAAGGGCCATAGCGGTGGCAACCAAATTGGTTTGGCCCATGTGGTCCACAACGGTCATCTTGTTCTGAGTCAAAGTGCCGGTCTTATCGGAGCAGATCACCTGGGTGCAGCCCAAGGTCTCCACAGCGGTGAGCCGGCGGATCACGGCGTTGCGCTTGCTCATATTGGTAACACCGATGGAAAGCACCACGGTAACCACAGTTGCCAAACCCTCGGGGATAGCGGCAACCGCCAAAGAGACGGCCACCATAAAGGTTTTGAGAATGTTGGTCAGCTCAAAGCGGGTCGCAGCATCAGCAGTAAAGAGCTGGAATGCGAAAATAAACACGCAGATACCCAGCACCAGCTTGCTCAGGGTCTTACCCAGCTGATCCAGCTTACGCTGCAAGGGCGTCTGCTCGTCCTGGGTAGCAGCCAGAGCGCCGGCGATCTTACCCATCTCCGTATCCATACCGGTGCGGGTAATCACCGCCTTGCCACGGCCATATACCACGGTGGAGCCCATATAGCACATATTCTTCCGGTCGCCCAGAGGAACATCCTCCTGACCCTCAGCCAGACCCAGAACCTCCAGGGTCTTGTTAACAGGGACAGATTCACCGGTTAAAGCGGCTTCCTCGATCTTCAGGCTGGCATTCTCAATAATACGGCCGTCGGCAGGCACTGCGTCGCCGGCTTCCAGCACCACGATATCGCCGGGCACCAGCTCATCGGAATGGAGGATCACCTGCTTGCCGTCACGGATCACCTTACAGGTGGCCGCTGTCATGGTTTGCAGCGCCTCAATGGCTGCTTCTGCCTTGCTTTCCTGCACCACGCCCAAAATGGCGTTGAGCAGAACAACTACCACGATAATGCCAACTTCCACCAGGCCCTCGACCAACTCGCCGGTATGACCGGGGTTCTGCACATAGGAAAGCACCGTAGTAGCTGCGGAAACCACCGCTGCGATCATCAGGATGATCAGCATAGGGTCCTTCAGCTGAGCCATAAACCGCTGCAGCCAGGTAGCCTTTTCAGCCTCGGCCAGCTTGTTAGGGCCATAGATCTGTCTGCGGCGCTCCGCCTCCTGGGTCGTCAGGCCGTTGCTGCCTGTCTCCAGGGTCGAGAGCACCTGCTCGCCGGATAAGGTATACTCTTTTTCCATTGCTTCACCGTTCTCCTTATTGTTAATTGTATAAAGCAAAAAGACCCATGCAAAGCATGAATGCCTTGCATGAGTCTCATTCTTTCAAAAGCCTTCGGGCATAAATGCCGTATTGACGAATAAGCTTTACACCGCTATGGGTGCGAACTACTCCCTCGTTGCGAAGCTAATAATAACAAAACAGGGATAAAATGTCAAGGCTTTTCCTATTATTCCCTTAATTTTCTGAATTATTTATCCCATTCTTGCATTTTTTCGCAGTTCTTCTTTTCCTAAGATCTCCAGTATCTGCCGGCATTGCTCCTGCTGGACAAGCGCAAGCCGAGCAAACACCGGCCCATATTCTTTATGATGGCTGTAGCTCTCCATTTGTGCCAGTAATCGCATACCCCTGCCGTAACAGGTCCGCAAGGTCGCTTCCATCGGCTCCCGCCCAGGCAGCTTATTGCCCAGGGAAGGCCGGCTGCCGTTTACCAATACGCAAATTCCTTTCAAGCAGTCTGCGCTTTGTTGAGACTGTTGATACATCCTATGTAACTGGGCGCTTCTTGGCCCTTGTATGCGCTTGGATAAATGTAAAAACGCCACCGCATTTTCCCAAAGCTGCATCAGCATCTGCTCCACCGGCAGCGTTTCCGGCTGGCTGGATGCCACCACCCGATCCCACACATTGGCGGTCTTCTTTGCGTCAAACTTTTCCATTGGCTCCACCTCCTGTCTGTTTATCAGTATATGCCCGGGAAGCAGAAAAAATGGTCGAAAAATTTTTTATTTCCTCTTTTCTTTTTCGTTCATTTGTGCTATTATGTTCTTAGAATGCTGAAACGGAGGTATATTTATGTCCAGAACCACGGATAAAGGGCAGAAAATTTTGGATTTCATCCGGGATTTTACTGCGGATAACGGCTTTGCTCCCTCTGTGCGGGAGATCGGCGCCGCCGTAGGCCTGAGCTCCACCGCCTCTGTGACCTATCATCTGCGCCAGCTGCAGGATAAGGGGTTGCTGCAAAGCGCCGGGGGCAAGGGCGTGAAGCGGGCTGTGGTTTCTACCCAAAAGCCCGGCCATATCCCCATCATCGGCGTGGTTACCGCAGGTATGCCCATTTTGGCTGTGGAAAACCAGGAAGGCACCATGGCCTGGGAAGCTGACCCCAGCTGCTTTGCTCTGCGGGTACGGGGCGACAGTATGATAAATGCAGGTATATTAAGCGGTGACAAGGTAGTTGTCCGTCCCCAGCAATCCGCCGACGATGGTCAAATCGTGGTTGCTAGACTCGGTGACGAAGCCACCGACAAGCGCCTGAGCCGAAGAAACGGCCGGGTATGGCTGCTGCCGGAAAACGAAAACTACGACCCCATCGACGGCACGGAAGCCGAAATCATCGGCATCGTCAAAGCCGTGGTAAGAGAATATTAATCAAAAGCAGGCGGTTCGCTGAACCGCCTGCTTAGTTTTAGTAAAATTTTTCATAATAATAAAAATTCTCGCAAATCTGCTCCGCGTAAAAACAATTGTCACTTTCTTCGTAGACAAAACCTGCCCCAGACGGCTTGATTAAAGCTCCATTGGCAGGCATACCAGGAACGGCAGTTAGGTTATTATCCGGTATATAGCAAAATCCTACGTAAGCCGATTCTGCCCCCATCCCGTAACCGCCACAGTAAAAGTCAACTGCTCTCTCGTTGGCATACACACCCTTAATGATCTCGTGTTCCGCAAATGCTGTATAATCGTTGTCCGCAATAGCTTTGCGCAATGCACCCTCATTGTCTGAAACAAAGGCAAAAATATCTTCTTTAGCCGCTCTGTCATCATCATTAGCAACCAAAAACCACATAAATGCACCGGCAATTCTCTCCGAACACCCAGACAGGGAAAGCAACATCAATACCGTAAGTACTAAGCAAAGTGCTCTTTTCAGCATCTTATCCCTCCTGTTTCACCGAACCGTCTTTTTCCTTTTTAACAAACGTACCGTAAAGAAAATGCGGGATGCTAAAATAATCAGAAATATAAAACGCAGAATTAAATCACAGCCATTTTCAACAAAATGCCCTTGATTTGTAAACAGCCCAATCACAGAACGAACGCCACCGCCAATATTGAGCAGTGCAACAAGTATGCCAAGATGAAAGCAAAGCAGATCCACAAAACACAAAAGAACAATCGATACCTTATGTAGCAATCCACGTTTCTTCCCCCATAACATTGCACCGTAATGAAGCCCAAGCATCAGCAATATATGGATCAATACGCCAAAATACAATTGTAAAACAGACCAATCCGCACTAACTCCTCGCATCATCATAGCAAATAATACAAGTGTAGCCCAGGATGCGCATATAAAATACAAAACCACAAGCAAAACGTTGTATATCGTCTTCTTCATATGACACCTCCCTTATAAGCTCTGACTGTTTCCTTCTATTTTCATTGTATTCTATCCGACGCCCCTTGTCTATATATTTTTATCACCCATCTCCCCCTTCCCTTCTGCTCCCCCCCCTCCCCGCAAAAACCTCTTGCATTTTTCCCGTGAGTATGTTAGTATGCTTACATACATACTCAATATAGATACATCTGCAAATTTTCTGCAAAACATACCGCAGGAGGGGTTTTCCATGTCACAACGCAAGCGTGTTCTTACACCTTTTGGGTCTTATCTTACCGGCTTGATTGAGGATGCCAAAATACTCAAATGCAATTTCTATACCGGTGCCGGGATCACCAAGCCATACTTCTATGAAACGCTGGTCAGCTGCGCCCCTCCCCGGGATGTGCTGGACCGAATGATTAGCCTATTGGAAGAAGTCTTAGGGCCGGATGAAAAACGCCGCCGCAAGCTATACGATCTTGCCGCCGCTTCCCGGGGTGAACTGCCGGCAGATATTATGGACGCTTTGCTTGCCGCTCCGGACACATGGGACGATCTGCGGAAAACACTCCATCTTCCCACGGCAAAACCCCTCGATTAGGCAAAAGCCACAAAGCAGCGCATACTCCTGCAAAAAGGATTTGCTCCACAATAATGACAAGCGCCCTATGACCGCAAAAGGTCATAGGGCGCTTTCATATCTCTATCAAACCGGTCGACAAATTGGAATTTATCTTTCAAATGTTCTATCGTATCCCAAACATTCTCTGAATAATTTTCTACCGATATACTGCTTGAAATTAAACTCGTATCCGCGATAATACTCATTCCAATAACTTATCATTCTTGAATAACTTTTGCGGATTGATACTTTATTTACCAGACAAAATCTTTGAATGTCTGTATTATCTCGTTCTTTTAGTTTATCATAGATAATTTCAAGAATTTCAAGAACATATTCGTCACAAAGTTTGACTATAAACGGAATAGCCCATTGTTCCATCGGCATATTTAGTAATTTTCGTAAATATTTTTCTCTAACATAACCATCACAACTTCTTGTATAGATACAGCACATTATTTGTTTTTGGGTTTGATTTAGCTTTTTATACTCTGCATCAGCAATATCTAACAAATACATTCTGTACGGAATATCAACAATATGGTTTTTTTGTGTGTATGCAATCATATTATCGCTAGTGGCAAAAGGAACATTATTGAATGTATTGTTAGGCATGGCTTCTATCACTTTGTTTAGGTTTTCTCTCAAATCATTTGGGAAGGCATTATAAAACATTCAATCACACTCCTTTACAATTTAGAATTTGTATAGGGGCGGCAATCTGCCGCCCGCGAGCGGTCACAGACCGCCCCTACATGTTCTTTCGGAAGCTATTCGTCAACTTCACGCTTGTCTATTTGTATTGTACCACAAATCCAACTAACCTGCAATACTCGCTCATCACCACAAAACAAGGGCAAGCAGCTAAGCTGCTTGCCCTTACTCTATTAATATTCCGTAGGTTTAATATGCCAAATTTCTTCTGCGTACTGACGGATCGTCCGGTCAGAGGAGAACTTGGCGCCGCTGGCTACGTTCATCAGGCACTTTCTGCCAAATGCCAGGCGGTCAGCGTAATCCCGATTGGCCCGCAGCTTTGCTTCCAGATAGGATTCATAATCCAGCAGCAGGAAGTAATGGTCCGCCTTGTGCCAATGGGTGCCGTCCAGCAGAGCGTGGTACAGCTCTCTCTGATCGTCATCGGTGGGCACAGTGCCGTCCACCAGGGTATCGATGGCCCGGCGCAGGCGGGGGTTGCTGTCATAAATGCCGCGGGCATAGTAGCTATCCTTGCAGGCATTGAACTGATCCACAGTTGCGCCGAAGATATAGTTATTTTCCATACCGGCTTCCTTAACGATCTCCACATTAGCGCCGTCCAGCGTACCCAGGGTCACTGCGCCATTGAGCATCAGCTTCATGTTACCGGTGCCGGAAGCTTCCGTACCTGCGGGGGAGATCTGCTCGGAAATATCCGCTGCAGGAATGATATGCTCGGCGTAAGAGCAGTTATAGTTCTGCACAAATACCACCTTCAGCTTATCGGCCACATCCGGATCGTTGTTGATCAGCTTGGCGATGCGGTTGATATACCGGATGATTGCCTTTGCTCTGGCGTAGCCGGGAGCGGACTTTGCGCCAAACAGGTAAACGGTGGGCTGGAAGTCTGTCAAAGAGCCATCCTTCAAACGGAAGTAAATATCCATAATGGACAGGGCGTTCAGCAGCTGCCGCTTATACTCATGCAGACGCTTGACCTGTACATCAAATACAAAATCCGGATTCAAAGCAACACCCTCGTGCTTTGCGATCACGTTGCACAGCTGTTGCTTCTTCTGCCGCTTGATAGCATTGAACTGACGGACCATATCGTCATCGATCATGGGCTTCAGCTTGCTCAGCTTATCCAAATCCTTCAGGAAATCGCCGCCGACACGGTACTTGATCAGCTGGCTCAGCTCCGGGTTGCATAGACCCATCCAGCGACGGGGGGTCACACCGTTGGTCTTATTCTGGAAGCGCTCCGGGAACACCTCATACCACTGGCGGAACAAATCGTCCTTCAAAATTTGAGAGTGGATCTCTGCCACGCCGTTTACATAGCTGCCTACGTATACGCTCAGGTTGGCCATATGGGCAGTATTATCCCGCACGATAAACAGGTGGGGATGCTCTGCCTTCAGCTTTTCGTCGATACGGATAATGATGTCCACGATCTCCGGCACAACGCTTCTCAGCAGATCCAAAGGCCATTTTTCCAGAGCTTCGCCCATAACCGTATGGTTGGTGTAGGAGAAGGTCTTTTGGGCAACGTCAAATGCGCTGTCAAAATCCATACCCTCTGCCATCAGCAGGCGGATCAACTCTGGAATAGACATTGCCGGATGGGTATCGTTCAGCTGCACTGCGTAAAACTCCGCAAAGTTGCTCAGGTCGTTGCCGTGAGCGGTCTTATAGGTGCGGAGCATATCCTGCAGCGATGCTGAGGACAGCACATACTGCTGCTTGATACGCAGGCGCTTGCCCTCCCAGGTGGAATCGTTGGGATACAGAACACGGGTGATATCCTCAGCCTTGTTCTTCTGGGTCAATGCCCGCAGGTAATCCTGATCGTTAAAGGCATTGAAGTCCAGCTCTTCCTCGGCCTCACACTGCCACAGACGCAGAGTACCAATGTTATTGGTGCCATAGCCCACAACAGGCACATCGTAAGGAACAGCCAGCACGGTGTGATCCGGGAACTGCACCTTTACAGTGTGGTTATACCGGCGGTAAGACCAGGGGTCACCGAACTTTGCCCAGTCATCCGCATTTTCCTTCTGACTGCCGTTATGATCGAAGCTCTGCTTAAACAGGCCGAACCGGTAACGCAGGCCGTAGCCGGACAAAGGAATGTTGGTGCTGGCGGCAGAATCCAGGAAGCAGGCTGCCAAGCGGCCCAGACCGCCATTACCCAACGCGGCGTCCTCCACATCCTCCAAAATGGCCAGGTCCACGCCCCGCTGGGCAAAAAGCTGCTTCATTTCGTCCAGGATGCCCATATTATACAGGTTAGAATACACCAACCGGCCGATCAGATACTCAGCAGAAAAATAGTAGGCCTTTCTCTGGGGCATACGGGTGTGCTTGGAATGGTTCCAATTGTCGCTGATTTCGGTCATCACCGCCTTGCCCAAAGCCTCATGCAGCTCCTGGGCGCTGGCCTCCTGCAAGGACACGTCGTGGGTGTACTTCAGCTGAGCCTCTGTCCATTGTAAAATATTCAGACAATTATATCGCATATACGTTTTCTCCGTTTCAAGGTTATCGCCAAATTTTATCTTTCTGTCCGTCCGTACAAAGCGGTCAACTTATAGATTTTTTCCGCCAGAGCATCATTGATACTGCCGGCAGCCACCCTCCAGCACCAGTTGGGAGATCCAAATGTGCCGGGGAAATTCATCCGGGATTCTGCGCCCAGATCCAAATAGTCCTGCATCTGATTGACGCACAGGTCAGAAACGCTGGCCATAGCGGTACGCAGCGCGCCCCACACTAAGCCTTCCCCTTCTGTCAGCGCCATATACTCTTTGGCATACTGCACCGCAGCAGGATCTGCTTCATTAAACCATTGACGCATGGTCATATTATCGTGGGTGCCTACGTAGCACACCGTATTGGCATCATAAGTATGGGGCAAATATTCAGAGGGCTCTCTGGAATCAAAAGCGAATTCCAGCACCTTCATACCGGGGAAGCCGGAATTGTTCTTCATTTCCAGCACTTCTTCCGTCAGATATCCCAGATCCTCCGCAATAAATGCGGTATCCGGCATTGCCTTCTTGATAGCGCGGATAAACTTCATATCCGGGCCCTTGACCCAATGGCCGTTTCTTGCGGTGGTATCTCCGTAAGGTACGCTCCAGAAGGACTCGAATCCACGGAAATGATCCAGCCGGATCACATCATAACGTCTAGCTGCCGCCTTCAGGCGGCGGATCCACCAGGCAAAGCCATCCTTCTCGTGCTTTTCCCACCGATAAAGGGGGTTGCCCCAAAGCTGGCCGTCTGCGGTGAAGCCATCGGGGGGCACACCGGCCACCGCCTCAGGGTTCAGATCGTTATCCAAGGCAAACAGCTCCGGATCAGTCCATACTTCCACGCTGTCCAGCGGTACGTAAATCGGCACATCACCAATGATCTTAATGCCCTTGCCCTTAGCATATACCTTCAGCTTCTTCCACTGCCGGTAGAACAGATACTGGACGAAGCAATAGTACTCAATTTCCTCTTTCAGCTCCTGGCGAGCCTGCCACAGGCAGTCCGCATCCCGGTGCTTTAAGCCATCTTCCCAGGTATACCAGGGAGCGCCGTTATACTTATCTTTAAGAGCCATATACAGGGAATAATCCCACAGCCAGTCGCCGCTTTTGCGCAGGAAAACAATATAAGCCTCATTTTCCTTAAAACGGCTGAAGGCAAGCCGCAGCACCTTTTGCCGATTTTCATACAGGCGGCCGTAATCCACTAAGGTTTCCTGCTGACACCAGGTATAGCTGTCCAGCTCCTCCTTAGTCAGATAACCCCGTTCCACCAACCGGTCAAGGTCAATGAGATAAGGGTTGCCGGCAAAGGCAGAACAAGACTGATAGGGAGAATCTCCGTAACCGGTGGGATTCAGGGGCAGGATCTGCCAGTACTTCTGCCCGGCTTTTGCCAAAAAATCCACAAACGCGTAAGCTTCCTTGCCTAAAGTACCCACACCGTAAGGGCCGGGCAAAGAGGTTATATGCATCAAAATGCCGCTTGAACGCATAATTATTTCTCCTTTTTTCATAGGGTAGAGCGACAAATCCGAACCCGCCTTAAAGCGGCTGATTTCGGCGCTTTTCGTCCTATTGTGCCTCGCAAGGCACAAAACACAGCAAATACTTTGTGTATTTGCGAGTATTTTAACGCAGATAGAGCAATAAACCATCCTTTGTAAAACGAGTTCGGATTTATCGCTCTACCCTAGGCAGGGAGGACTCGAACCTAAGTAGCCTCTCAGCAGCCCTATTTGCTGCTTTTTGCCTTATCTTCCTTGCCTTGCGCCAGCAAGGCGGCGTCATCTGCGCCAAAAATCTATCAAATATTACTTGCTGAGAGGTGCTTGGCAGTTTTCAGCTGCCTGCATTTTCCAAGACGAAGAAAATCACGCAGACAATACTTTGTGTATTATCAAGAGATTTTCTAATGTGTTGGGGTATGCAGGCGTCTGAAATCCTGCTTGGGTTCAAGTCCTCTCTGCCTAGCGGCGCACCGCCATAAAATAGTGTATGGGCCGGAACAAAAATGGTTCGGCTCATACGCTATAAT
>JAZSPA010000043.1:0-5776 GCA_045537165.1 Faecousia sp. | reverse complement strand
CGCTGATGTTGTTTTCCGTTCCGTCCGCGATGACAACATTTGCACCGGCTTTTGATGTGTCCACATCTTTTGTGGCGGTCTCCGCGTCGCTGCTGCAGCATTCATATACATTATAGAAGATGATGGCGGGCGCAACTTCGCAGGTGATATTCACGCCGCTGAGAACCAGCGTGGCAACCGGTTCAGGTTCCGTTTCGGCTTCCTCGCCAAGGTCAACTGCAATTTGCCCGAGTGATAATTCGCCGCTTAAAACATATCTGCCCGGTTTTGTGATGTGAACAACCGTATGCGCGTCTGCCTCGCTTTGCTCATGCTCATCGGCCTTTTTGCCCTCGCCGTAAGTGAAGCCTTGATCCGCGAGATAAAACACAATGTCTCTGGCGCTGTAAACTGCCTGCGTGCTGTCATTTGTGATTTCTTTGCCGTCAACCGTAATGCGGCTGTCGGAAAGCCGGATGTGTGTGCCCTCCGCGCTTTGCCCGGTGTGACCGCAACCGGAAAGCAAAAGGACAAACACGGCGAAACAGATAAGAAGTCTTTTCATTTTGCACCCCTATAAACTGGAATTGATTTTGATTATAAGAAGCTTAACCTTTGAAATAGTTTAATAAAACATGAATTGTCTGCAAAAAATCCCCACCTGCGCACAGGCGGGGATTTTGTCTGCTTTATGAAATCCGGACGCGGGGATTTTAAGGTCGCGGCTGGGGCGGCGCGAGGGAAAAGAGGGAGATTATTTCTGAAAATCGTCTAAAAAGACCCCGACGGAGCGGGTCATTTCCCGGGAGAAATCGGAATTGTATTTCCGGTTGCAGAAGGCGCGGATCCATTCGTCATAGTCCTGCGTGCCCGCCTTCACGGAAAGCATCTGCTTAAGCTCATCGGCATCCATATCCCGATAGCCGTTTTCGTGCACGATGTGGCGCATATCTGAGCGGGGCGGCTTCGGGCGGCTGATCTGCTGCTCGGTGGGGTAGCCGAAAACGAGCATCGCCGCCGGGAAAACGTAAGGCGGCAGCTTGAGCAGTTCCCGCTGCGTTTCTGCGTTTTCCATGATGTCGCCAATATAGCAGGAGCCGATGCCAAGGCTTTGCGCCGCTACCACTGCGTTTTGCGCAGCGATATTCGCATCACTGACAGCCAGCATCAGGTCACCCAGACCCGGCTTTCTGGGATCGCAGTCGTATTCCAAGAAAGTGCGATACCACTTGCGGCAATCGGCGCAGAACACAAGCACCAGCGGCGCCGTTGCAATAAACGGCTGATGGTCACAGCTTTCTGCCAGCTGCGCTTTTAGCTTGGGATCGGTCACACGAATGATCGTGTAAAGCTGCTGATTGCCTGCAGTAGGGGCATTGACCGCAGCCTCCAGAATAGCAGACTCTTCCTCGTGGGTGATCTGTCGGTCTGTAAAGACACGCACGGATTTTCTTTCCTTCAGCTGCTGAATTGTCTGGTTCATAGTTTTTCCCCCTCTTTCTGTATGATAATTTATTATACATCCTTTTGCATAGTTACACAAGTGATGCCATTAAAAATCGCCACTCCGAAGAGTGGCGATTTTATTGTTAGCAATTAGCCGTTTACATTATAGTGCGCGTTCATTTTGTTCACTGCCTTAAACAGCTTGTGCAGGTAGACCAGAGGACCGATACCGATCAATGCGCCCAGCACGCACCAGCCCCAGTAAGTACCGGCGCCAAAACTGTAAGCAATACCGCGTCTATTCAGCTCAGCGCCGATACGTGCAGAAATTCTATGATACCACACGATGCCGGCGATACCCAAAGTAATAGGCGCCACAATAAATAAAAGCAGGCAGAAATGCATGGTCTTCTTGCCATCATATCTGGATGCCACAATGTTGATGTCATTGGAAACAGCAGACATCACGACCAACGGATAAATGCCAAAGGTGATCAGAGAAAGCAAAATCGTTTTCAGCAAGCCCTTATTTGTCTTCAGCTGGCCAACGGGGGCAGTGTTTACAGTGTTCTCCATAATAATACTCCTTTGTTTTTTTGAGCCAACAAGCAAAAAATGAACTTTTTGTTAACTCTTGCTTTCAGTATATTTTATCCCTTTTGGATTGTCAATAAAAATTTATTTGTATATCAAGGGTTTTCTGAAAAAGAAACCGCTGATCCGTAGATCAGCGGTTATGTAATGATTTTACGCAGCAGCGATCTTATTCAGGTCATTCTGCAACATGCAGTAATTGACGATGCCCAAACCAACCAAGCCGAGGATCAGGTACAGTATGGAATTATCCTGATGCGCAATGCCCTTTGCAGCGCAGCCCTCTGCCAGCTTCTTTTCTGTCATAAAGAAGCCCAAGAAAGGCAGGAACAGCATCAGCACGATCTCCAGGACACCGCTGTCGGCAGGATCCTTAACGGACACAGCCTCACGCGCCATGCAGATCACCCAATAAATGCCATACAGACCGCAAGTTACCACGGACAGGATGACGGCTGTTACAATATTACGTTCTTTAATGTTCATAATTTTGCCTCCTTCTTTTTATTGGCTGATTTCAGTTTAACAAATCCTTTTTTTGCTGTCAATAATTTATAGTAGAATTTCTTTCTTTTTCTTGTTTCTTTGCTATAATACTATATGAAGTCTAAGATAGGAAGATGACAAATATGAGCCGAAAACACCATATCGCGCTGATTTCTTTCGGCGTGGTTGCCGCAGGATTGTTGCTTGCGTTTCTGGTCACCCAAGGACTGCGGATCCCCTGCTTGTTCCAAAAGCTGACCGGACTATATTGTCCCGGCTGCGGAAACACCCGGGCAACCATTGCTGCGCTGAAGCTGGATTTCATCGGGATGCTGCGTTTTAACCCCACCTACCCTGTGCAGGCGCTCTACTTGCTTCGGGTCTGGGTGGTCTGCTGCAAGCGGTATTTGCAGAGCGGTCGCTTTTCCTACCGCCCCCGTCCTGACTTGTGGGATGTGCTGTTTCTTGTGTTTTTGCTTCTATGGACCGTAATTCGAAATTGCTTCCCACTTTTTCACCCAGCGCAATAGACTATAAAACCCGCGTGCGGAGCAAGCATATCGCAAATCCCGCAGTACCATTCCAAATTATGCAGGAGATTGCCACACCAGTGTGCACACTGGTTCGCAATGGCACCGCAACAGGAATTTATATCGCTGCTAACAAAAAACTGCCTTCCGATGAAGGCAGTTTTATTGTTAGCAATCAGCCCTGTGCGGCTGACAGCAAAGGAAGGAATTTACAGCTGCGACACCTTGTGTATCGGGATCGGGTCCCGGGGCGGCGAAGGCCAGGTGTTCAGCTCTTTTTCCATCCAAACGATGCCGTGCCACTTTCCGAATTTATAGCTGCAATCCGGCATAGTCGCGGTATGGCGGTAACCTACCGCCCGGTGAAAAGCAACGGAAGACGCATTTTCGGAGGTAATGATGGCGTAAACTTTTCTGTAACCCTGCTGCTGCAAAAGCTGCTCCAAAGCAGCGTACAGTTTTTTGCCGATGCCTTTGCCGCAGGCTTCGGGACAAAGATAGATCGATGCTTCTGCGCTCCACTGATAGGCTGCCCGCTCAAAGGGCCGACTGCCGTAAGCATAGCCAAGGACCGTATTGTTCTCCTCCCAGACCAGCCACGGGAATTGGGCGGTGATCCCTAAAAACCTCTGGGTAAATTCTTCCAGGGTTGGGACCTCGTACTCGAAGCTGATGACGGTATTTTTCACATATGGCGCGTAGATCTCCAGGATCCGGGGCACATCCTGCACCGTTGCCAGCCGAACAGACATAAAATCACTTCCTCATTACAGATAGCATCATTGTATGACAGAACCACCGTGCCGTCAATAAAATTCGTCCTTGGTGTCGGTGACGGGATTTATATCGCTGCTAACAAAAAATCTCCCGGAAGCCTCCGGGAGATTTTTATTCAAATTAGTTTTATAATCCTAACAAATAAAATGCAACAAGCAGCACCGAAACAACTATAATTGTATAAATAGCAGCAGGGATCGCATTGATACGGATAATTTTACCCTCACGCCCTGCAGTACCTGCGGTAGCGCAGGCGGCTACCACATTATTAACACAAATCATATTGCCGATAGATCCACCTATCGTATTGGCAGCCACAATAATCGCGGTGTTAAGCTCTAAATTGTTAGCAGCCTGCTCTTGTAGGTTGGCAAACAGCGTAACCGCTACCGTATTGGAGCCCGAAATAAACGCGCCTAGCACACCTATTATTGGAGAAATTATAATGTAAAGACTCTTACCGACCTTGGAAAGCGCCTCTGCCATATAGAAAATCATACTTTTCATTTCTTCCGTTGCTGCAACATCGTTAGAACCTGAGTGACGCAAAATTTGTACCATAGCAAGGCCGAACATCAAAGCAACTGCAGCACCGCTCACTTGCTTTAAGGATGCACTCCAAGCCGAAACCACATCCTGACGTTTCATTTTGTGTATCAAAACAGTAATGAGTGCTACAAAAATAAATGCCGAACCTGGAACATAAGCCCACTTTAACGTAAAGGCTGTGTTTTCCACGCCGAATAGATTGCCGCTTTTAATCACAAAAATGCTTGAAGCATCGTTAAGCAATCCTTTAATGCCAAGTGCGGGTATACGAGTGGCTACAAGCAACAAAGAGATGATAACATATGGTAGCCACGCTTTTACGAGCGACATATTAGAATCTTTTGGAGGAGTAAGTGGATGTGTGGCCTTCCAGTTTTCATCCCACTCCGACTCGTTTCCAAAGTGCCATACGGTCTTAGGCGTAAGGAATTTATATTTAGCGGCAATAACGGTGATTACAAGTGCAATCAAGGCACCGAACAGAGACGGAAATTCGTACCCCACAAATATGTTCACCAGCACATAAGGTACAGCAAAGCAAACTCCTGCAAACACGCAAAACGGAAGTGCTTGAAGTGCGGGTTTAATGGATTTTTCCTTGCTGAAAAATTTGCACATAATCGCATTGGCAATAAAGGGCAAGAAAATCATTACTACGGCATGTGGCAAAGCGGTCCATAAGGACATTTGTTGAATATATGTAACATCCAACGCTTCTGTGCCACCAAGACAGGTAATCGCCTGCTGTACGGGGGTTCCAATGGCACCGAAGGCAACACTGGCGCTATCACAAACAAGGGCTACTACCACCGCTGCCACAGGGGGGAACCCAAGACTGATCATAAGCGGAGCCGCTAGTGCTGCAGGAGTACCGAAGCCCGCTGCCGCTTCAATAAAAGATACAAATAAAAAGCCGATAATTACCGCTTGTACACGGGCATCGGGACTGATAGAGCGAAAACCGTTGTTTATAGCTACCATTCCGCCCGACATTTTCAGTGTGTTCATAACCAAAATTGCACCGAAAATAATAATCATCACTTCGATAGAGTTGAAAACACCCGAAAACGAATATGCAATAATAGATAAAATATCCACATTCCATATCACCAAACCGAGCGCCGCAGTAATAAGCCATGAAATAGGCATAACAATTTTCGCAGGCCAGTTAAATGCCGTCATAACCACTACGCAAAACACTATGGGAATAAAAGCTAACAACGCATACATAAGGCATCCTCCAAAATAATATTTTATACTATACCATAATTTGCTAAAAATTGCAATGGGGACACCTCTACTGATATGTTGCGTTATGCGTTTAGAGTTATGCATTTGGGCAAATTGCAACAAAAAACTGCCACCCGGTTGGGTGGCAGTTTTATTGTTAGCAATTAGCCCTTAATAGCAGCCTG
>JAZSPA010000023.1:0-22433 GCA_045537165.1 Faecousia sp. | reverse complement strand
TCTGTGAAAGACCTGGAGGAGATCCTGCGAATCAGCCACAACACGGCATATGCCTTAGTGCGCTCCGGACAGATCCACAGTGTTCGCACCGGTAGAAGCTACCGCATACCAATAAATGCAGTCGTTGACTACCTGAAAAAGAACTAATTTCATTGCGGATAAGCCGCATTTATGGTATAATATAAACGTACCTGCTATGCGGCAACGAAAGGAGTAATATTTATGCCGCAAAGCAAAAAGAAGAAAAATAACAAAGCAGCTTCGGGGATGGGCACCATCCGCAAGAAGACCGTCTGCAAAGGCGGCAAGGAATACGAATACTGGGAAGCCAGATACACCGTCGGTTTTGATCCCGGCACCGGAAAGCAGGTTCAGAAATCCGTCAGCGGTAAGACACAGAAAGAGGTTGCACAGAAGCTTAAGGAACTGACTGCCGCTCTGGATGCAGGCACCTACATTGCACCGAACAAGGTGACGGTTGGACAATGGCTGGATGTTTGGCAGGAAGATTATCTGGTCAATGTGAGGCCTTCCACTGTCACATCCTATGAAGCAACCATCCGCAACCACATCAAACCAAGGATCGGTGCGATTCGTTTGGAGTCTCTGTCCACCCATGACATTCAGGAGTTCTACAACAGTCTGCGTTTACCCTCGGAGAATCGGAAAGCGCTGTCTGCCAAGACCATCAAGAACATCCACGGAATTCTCCATCATGCGTTGCAACAGGCCATGCTCAACAATTACATCCGTACCAACCCCTCGAATTCCTGCGTCATCCCCAGGGCGACCAAGAAGAAAGTCAAACCGCTGAATGAGTATCAGATTGCAGACTTCCTGAAAGCGATCAAAGGACACAAGTACGAGAGTATGTTTTTGGTTGCCCTGTTCACCGGAATCCGGCAAGGCGAGGTCTGCGGCCTGCAATGGGAGTGTGTGGACTTTGATGATGGCACAATCCTCATTGACAAACAGCTGCAGAGCCTGCGTGCCACGACCCGGGGTGACAGTGAAAAGTATACCTTAGTTCCCACCAAGAATGGCAAGGAGAGAACGATCACTGCCGCGCCCTATGTGATGGAACTGCTCTGGAAAACAAAACAAAGCCAAAATGCCAACAGAAAACTCTGGGGAACAGCATTCCAGGAAAACGATCTGGTCTTTACGGATGAGCTCGGCAACAGGATTACGCCCCAGGCACTATACCGGGCGTTCAAAATCATTGTGACAGAATCGGGAATGCCTATGGTTCGTTTTCACGATCTTCGCCACTCTTATGCCGTTATTTCTCTAAAATCCGGTGATGATGTAAAGACTGTTCAGGAAAATTTAGGCCACGCAACCGCTGCTTTTACCCTTGACACCTATGGTCATGTGACGGAAAAGATGAAAAAAGACAGTGCAAACCGTATGGAAGCATTTATAAAGTCCGTGAACCAATAAGGGAAAACGTAAGGGAAAATATAAATTTGCCTTTGAAAATCCGAACATTTTAAGCTCAAAAAGTGGCATAAAGCAAAAAGAAACCCCAGAATTCCGAAGAATTCTGGGCGATTCTAATGGCAGAGGATGAGGGATTCGAACCCCCGCGAACGGAGTCAGAGTCCGGTGTGCTACCGTTACACTAATCCTCTATGTGCTTGGCACGGATATTATTATACCGATGAAGGCAGAAAAGTCAAGAACTTTTTTCCTTTTTTACCGATATTTTTCCCATGAGGGCTTTTATAGTTTAACCGGGAAAATCAAGATTATTCCCAAGGGAAAGGTTTGCCTTTCAGCACGTGATTTTTCAGATAAGAAAAAGTCTCTTTTTCTCCCTGATCCTGCAGCATCGTAAGAATATAGGTAAGCTCCCGCAGCGTTTGCGGATGTAAAAGTTCTTTTTCAATACTCTTGGATAAATACCGCAGCTCAGAGCCTGGGCCATAGTTCTTGCCCTCGTAGGTCATACAGGCGGCCCGGCGATCCATCACCATTTCTACCAAATACTTTCGGGGCATTGGAACAGACTCGTAACGGCGGGTTTGCCGACTTAAATCTGACCAGTATTCATAGTGATGCTTGTTTCTGCCCTTGTGGTGCATCCAGGCTATACTATAACCCTTTTCATCCCGTTCTGCGCCATTGGGGCTGCGTGTACCCTGATAGTACTTTGCGCCTACTTTAAATTCTGTAGGCGTATATTTGGAAAGATCGTGGGTAAGACCCTGCCAATATAAACCCACCTTAAAGCAGCCTTTGCGTACAAGGTGACGGTGGTGGGTGATGGTTTTAAAATGTTTCCAGGCTTTCATTTTGCCGCCTCGCTTTCTTGCAGTTATTATAGTATTGCCTGAACAAAAATGCAAGGCAAGAAAACCCAATTAAAGGGTTGACTTTTTTACGATGTGTGCTATAATCTTATTCGCACCACGGAGGCTTAGCTCAGCTGGTTAGAGCGCATGCTTCACACGCATGAGGTCACAGGTTCGAGTCCCGTAGTCTCCACCAAAAGAAGCTCCCATCCATTTGGATGGGAGCTTCTTTTAGTCTCGACAAGGGACTCGAAAGACGGCGCTGGGCATTGTTTCATTTCTTGCTTTCCGCCTTTTCTGCAAAATACCGTTGTATTCTTGATATGTATCTTTCCGTAACGATCACCTGTTTATACTGTCCGCAGCCTTCGCAAAGATCCCGGTACGATGTAATTACATATCGCCATTTTTCATCACCCATTCCGGTTAACCTGTGCCAACATTCCACACAAAACTCTGCCATAAAATCACCTCAGAAATAAAATGGTATACTTAAAATAAGTATACTTATAAGATTATAGCATAAGTTTATCTTAAAATAAACTTAAATTAAGTTTACTTTGAGGTGAATTATGCGAAATAAGAAGAATAAGCATCTCGGTATTGAAATTGACCCGGAACTCCACTATAAGCTGCATTATATTGCAAAATATGAGGGTAGGTCCGGAAACGGCCAAATGCTGTTTCTTGTGCGTCAATGTATTCGGGATTTTGAAAATGAGCATGGCCAGATTATCCGTGAGGATGTAAACGATAAGGATACGCAATAATATATTTTATCCAAAGACACCGCCCACTGGGCGGTGTTTTTTATAAGGGGTTTTACCTATTAGAAACATTGACTTTGCCTGTTTTGCGTGATAAAATATTATGAATTATATAAAAAACGGTAGAGCGAAATGCAGTAACCGAATAAAGCTTGCTTTGTAAGGAAAAGCAGCCACTGTCCCTGTTCAGTCCGTTCCTGTGATTGAGCAGGTTTTTTGTTATTTGGGAAAGGGGGATCGTTATGGTTAATGAAAGAATGTGTCAGTTGGGCAGACACCGGTCTGCCATTCGGGAAATTTTTGAATACGGCAAACAAAGGACAGCCCAGGTAGGGGCAGAAAATGTGTTTGATTTCAGCCTTGGCAATCCCAGCGTTCCCGCGCCGAAAATCGTAACGGACACCCTGCAAAAGCTGATTGAGCAAATGCCCCCGGAGCAGCTCCACGCCTATACTTCCGCTCCCGGAGATGCGCAGGTGCGGCAGACCATTGCCCGGTATATTCGGGACAATTTTGGTTTGGATGCCCGGGAAACGGATATTTATATGACTGCCGGCGCAGCGGCATCTTTGACCGTTACACTGACGGCGCTGGTGGAAGATGGGGATGAAGTCATTGCTTTTGCTCCTTATTTTCCGGAATATCAGGTATTTGTTGAGAAAACCGGAGCGAAATTTGTGCCGGTCAACAGCACGGAAAAGACCTTTCAGATAGACGGGGAAGCCTTGGAAAAGGCGATCAATTCCCATACAAAAGCGGTGATCGTCAATTCTCCCAACAACCCCACCGGTGTTGTACTGACGGAGGAAAGCATAAAGGCGCTTAGTCAGGTGCTGGCAGAAAAATCCCGGGAGTTTGGTCATCCTATTTATCTGATCGCCGATGAGCCTTACCGGGAGCTGGTATATGGGGATACGAAAGTACCCTATATTCCGCTTTACTATAAAAATACATTGGTTTGCTATTCCTTCAGCAAATCCCTTTCTCTTCCGGGTGAGCGGATCGGCTATATTTTGGTCAGCCCCCAAACGGAGGATGGACAGGCAGTATATGATGCGGTGTGCGGCGCAGGCAGAGCGTTGGGTTATGTATGCGCGCCGGCTTTGTTCCAGCAGCTGGTAAAGGCATGCTTGGGAAAGACCGCGGATATTTCCGTTTACGATGCCAATCGACAGCTGCTTTACAAAGCACTGACGGAATACGGCTTTGAGGCGGTATACCCGCAGGGGGCATTTTACCTGTTTGTAAAATCTCCGGAAGCGGATGCGGCGGCTTTTTGCGAAAAAGCGAAGGCCTTTGATCTGCTGTTAGTACCTGCCGATAGCTTTGGCTATCCCGGTTATGTGCGGATCGCCTACTGTGTTACTACGGAAAAAATTCAGCGCAGCCTGCCGTCTTTTAAGAAATTGGCAGAGCTGTATATGGGAGAATAGGACATGGATACTTTACAGGAAGCCAGAGGGATCATTAACGAAGTGGATGAGCAGATGGCGACGCTTTTTGTCCGCCGTATGCAGGCTGCCCAAATGGTGGCAGAATATAAAAAGACCCACGGTATGCCGATTTTCGATGCCGAGCGGGAGGAAGAAGTGCTTCGCAATGGCTCGGCCCGTGTGGAGGACGAGGAGCTGCGGGGCGATTATATCGATTTTATGCGCTCTACTATGGCGGTATCCCGCCGGTATCAGCAGCGGCTACTGAACGGTATGAAGATCGCTTATTGCGGAACAGAGGGCGCGTTTGCTTACCTGGCGGCAGACAAGCTGTTCCCTGATGGGGAGAAAGTTCCTTTCGGGGATTTCAAGGCAGCTTACGATTCTGTGGTCAGCGGTCAATGCGACGCGGTGGTGCTGCCCTTGGAAAACAGCTATGCAGGCGAGGTGGGCCAGGTTACGGACCTGATGTTCTCCGGACCTTTGTATGTCAATCACATTTTGCCCCTATCTGTTACACATGATCTGTTGGGTGTGGAGGGTGCTACTGCGCAGACTGTAAAGACAGTGGTAAGTCATCCCCAGGCGCTTTCTCAGTGCGATAGCTTTATCCGGGCGCATGATTATGAGCAGAAAACCTACGCAAATACAGCTTTGGCGGCAAAATACGTGGCGGAGCTGAATGATCCTACGGTTGCGGCGATTGCCAGCGCAGAAAGCGCCCAGCGGTTTGGTCTCAAGGTGCTGGCGGAGAAGATCAATCAATCCCAGGTCAACACCACCCGATTTGCGGTGCTCTCCCGGGCGGAGAACAAAAATGTCAGTAAGCAGCACGGCGCCCATTTTATTTTGGTATTTACTGTGCGTAACGAGGCTGGCTCTTTGGCACAGGCACTGAACATTATCGGCGCTTACGATTTTAATATGCGCACTCTGCGCAGCCGTCCTATGGGCGAGCTGCTGTGGCAGTACTATTTCTATGTGGAGGCTGAGGGAAATATCCACAGCCCGGACGGACAGAGAATGCTGCGGGAGCTGGGTATTTATTGCGATAAAATCAAGTGCGTGGGATCCTTTATATAAGGAGATAATTATGGACATCACAGTTGAGTTGGGAAAAAACAGCTATACGGTCACCGTTTTGCGGGGGGCGCTTAATCACGCAGACCGGTATATGAACTTAAGCCGGAAAGTGCTGGTAGTGACAGACAGCGGTGTACCTGCAAGTTATGCAAAAACTGTGGCGGTACAGTGTAAGGACGCTGTTGTGGTAACCATCCCTCAGGGTGAGAGCAGCAAGAATTTGGATAATTACCGCAAGCTTTGCAGCGCTATGTTGGAAAAGGGCTTTACCCGCACCGATTGCGTGGTGGCTGTAGGCGGCGGCGTTGTGGGCGACCTGGCAGGCTTTGCGGCGGCTACCTTTATGCGGGGCATTGACTTTTATAATATTCCCACTACACTTCTTTCTCAGGTGGATTCCTCTGTGGGTGGCAAGACCGCTATTGATTTAGATGGCATTAAGAATTGCGTAGGTGCTTTTCATCAGCCCAAGGCGGTGCTCATCGACCCGGATGTGCTGGCAACGTTGCCCCAGCGTCAGATCGCTAACGGTATGGCAGAAGTGGTGAAAATGGCGGTCAATTTTGACGAAGACCTTTTATCTTTGCTGGAAGAGGGAGATTTCCTTTCTCGTATGGAAGAGATTATTGCCGCCTCGGTCAGAATCAAGGCATCGGTAGTGAAGGCGGACGAAAAGGAAGCCGGACTGCGCCGGGTGCTGAATTTCGGTCATACCATCGGTCACGGCATTGAAACTGCGGCAGCAGGCCAGTTGTATCACGGCGAGTGTGTGGCGTTGGGCATGCTGAGTATGTGCAGCGATGACTTAAGACCCCGGGTCAAGGCACTTTTGGAAAAGCTGGGGTTGCCGACCGCTTGTCAGGTAGATCCGGATGCCGTATGGGCGGCGATTGGACACGATAAAAAGCTTTCCGGCGATCAGATCACGGTGGTGTATGCCCTCAAGGCGGGCAGCTTCCAGCTGCGGTCTATGCCTGTAGAGGACTTAAAGGAAACAGTTTATACATTCTTGGAAAGGGGTAAGGAACAATGAAGAATACCTTTGGACAGAATTTGGCAGTTACATTGTTTGGCGAAAGCCACGGCCCAATGATTGGCGCTGTGGTGGACGGACTTTGCCCCGGCCTTCCCATTGATGAAGAAAATATCCGCAGAATGCTGCGCCTGCGGCAGCCCGGTGGAGCGATCAGCACCGCAAGAATGGAAAATGACCAGTTCCAGATCGTCAGCGGTGCGGTAAACGGCAGAGCCACCGGCACGCCCTTAACAATTCTAATTCCCAATCAGGATGTACGCAGCGGTGATTACGCTGCTATGCAGGCGCTTATGCGCCCCGGCCATGCCGATTACCCGGCGCAGTGCAAATATCACGGCTATCAGGACAGCCGTGGCGGCGGTCATTTTTCCGGACGGATCACCGCTGCCTTGGTAGCTGCCGGCGCAATTTGCTACAGCGCTTTGAAGGACAAGGGCATTTTGATCGGTACCCATGTTTCTCGCTGCGCCGGTATTTCTGACCGGGGCTTTGGCGATTTGGCTGCAGATATTTGTGCGCTGGAAAGCAAGCTGTTTCCTACCTTGGATGCAAATGCAGGAGAAGAAATGCAGGCGGCTATTTTGGCGGCTAAGGCAGAAGGGGACAGCGTAGGCGGCGTTTTGGAAACGGCCGTTGTAGGTCTTCCCGCTGGCGTGGGCGAGCCCTGGTTCGATACCTTTGAAGGGGTGCTTTCCCATATTCTGTTTTCTGTTCCTGCTGTTAAAGGCGTGGAATTTGGTGACGGCTTTGCTTTGGCAGATAAAAAGGGCAGCGAAGCAAACGATGCCCTTCGTTATGAAAACGGCAAGGTGGTTGCCGTAAGCAATCACGCCGGGGGAATTGGCGGCGGTATTACCAGCGGTATGCCGGTTGTGTTCCGCTGCGCTGTGAAGCCCACCCCCTCCATTGCCAAGTGTCAGCAGACGGTTGATGTGGTGAACGAATGTAATGCAGATCTGCAAATCGCAGGCCGTCACGACCCGGCGATTATACATCGAGCAAGGATCGTTGTGGACGCGGTGACTGCGATTGCGGTTTACGATTTGCTTGCAGGTCGTTTTGGCACAGATTATTTTGCAAAGGAAGTTTAGTTTATGCAATACGGTTGCATTGGTGAGCATTTGACCCATAGCTTTTCCAAAGAGATCCACTCTCAGCTCAAGGATTATTTATATCAGCTGCAGGAAATCCCTATGGGACAACTGGGCGCTTTTATGGAAAAAAGGGATTTTAAGGCCATCAATGTAACCATTCCCTATAAGCAGGACGTAATTCCTTACCTAAAAGAAATTGAGCCTATGGCGGCATCCATCGGCGCGGTGAATACTATCGTCAATCGTGGCGGCGACCTGTACGGCTATAACACGGATTTTGGCGGTATGGCTGACCTGATCAGGCGCACCGGTATTACACTTGCCGGGAAAAAGGTGCTGATCTTAGGTACGGGCGGCACGTCCAAAACCGCAATGGCTGTGGCAAAGCACATGGGCGCAGCGTCTGTATATCGGGTCAGCCGGAGCGCAAAACCCGGTGTGCTGACTTATGAACAAGTCCTTGCAGAGCATTTAGACGCGCAGGTGCTGATCAACACCACGCCTGTGGGAATGTTTTCCCGTGATAGTGGAATGAGCATAGATCCGGCGGCATTTCCCCAGCTTTCCGGGGTGATCGACGCGGTGTATAATCCGCTGCGCACGGAGTTTGTGCAAAAAGCCCGCAGCTTGGGTGTCCCCGCGGCAGGTGGACTTTACATGCTGGTGCGCCAGGCGGTGCTGGCATCGGAAATTTTCCTGGATACAAAATATCCGGAGGAAGTGACAGAGCAGGTATACCGGAAAATTAAGGCCAGCAAGGAAAATATTGTTTTGATCGGTATGCCCGGCAGCGGCAAGACCACGGTGGGCAGGCAGCTGGCAGAGGAAATGGGGAGACCTTTCTGGGACACGGATGTTCTCGTTGCAGAAAAAACCGGCAAGACCCCGGCAGAAATTATCCGGAATCAGGGCGAAAAGGTGTTCCGGGATATAGAAACAGAAGTGATACAGGAACTTTCCTCCCAAAACGGCGGCATCATCGCCACCGGCGGCGGAGCGGTGCTTCGGGAAAAGAATGTGGAGCTTTTACGCAGAAATGGCAAGATCTTCTTTTTGGATCGTCCGGCGGAGCAGTTGATTCCTACTCAAGATCGTCCTCTTTCTTCCACCAAGGATGCTATTTTGGAGCGCTATCGGGAACGCTATCCCATTTATAAGGCAGCAGCAGATGTCATGATTCCGAATGGTGAAACACCGGAAAATGCTGTAAAGCTTATCAAAAGGAGCTTTTTGGAATGAACATTTTGGTTATTAATGGGCCGAACCTGAATATGCTGGGCATCCGGGAGCCTGCTCTTTACGGCACGGGAACGTATGATGCCTTGTGTCAGAAGATTCAGGCATACTGCCTGGATAAGAATATTCACGTTGCTTTTTTTCAATCCAATCACGAAGGGGCTTTGGTAGATCGCATTCAGGAAGCTTACCGGGATGGCACGGACGGCATCGTCATCAATCCCGGCGCATATACCCACACCAGCATTGCGCTTTTGGATGCAGTAAAAGCGGTTGGTATTCCTACCGTAGAGGTGCATATTTCCAAGGTAGAGGAACGGGAGGCTTTCCGGCAAGTCAGCTATATCCGGGCGGCCTGTGTGGCTACCATTACCGGCAAGGGCTTTGACGGCTATCTGGAAGCCATCGATATTTTGATGGAGAAGAAATAATGAAGGTTACTATTCAGCCGGGGAAGGCAGCAGGCACAGTAGCTGCCCCGGCTTCCAAAAGTATGGCCCACCGGCAGCTGATCTGCGCAGGTTTGGCAAAGGGAATCAGCCATATCCGCGGCGTAGACCTGAATGAAGATGTTTTGGCCACCATAGATTGCCTGCGCTCTTTGGGGGCGGAATGCATTATAGAGGGCGACGGTGTGCGTGTTGTTGGCGCAGACATGCGCAATGCAACACCTGAAACGGCGCTTTGCTGCCGGGAAAGCGGCAGCACTTTGCGGTTTTTTATTCCGCTGGCTTTGCTTTGCGGGAAAAATGTCAGTTTTACCGGTACGGAAAAACTGCTGTCAAGACCGCTGGAGGTATATGAAAAGCTTTGCGACCGGTGGAATTTGGGCAAACAGGAATTGCAGGTAAGGGGAAACCTGACCGGGGGAACATACTGTGTTCCCGGGCATATCAGCAGCCAGTTTATCACCGGTCTTTTGCTGGCGCTGCCTCTGACAGGGCAGGACAGCCGTATTCAAATCACTACGCCGCTGGAAAGCAGAAGTTATATTGATCTTACGATACAGGCAATGCAAGCCTTTGGAGTAACAGCGCAATGGCAGGATGAGCAGACCCTTTTTGTTCCGGCAAATCAGCAGTATACAGCCAAGGATGCAGAGGTTGAGGGAGATTATTCTGGCGCGGCATTTTTTGCTGCTATGAATGCGCTGGGAGCAAATGTTCAGATTACCGGATTGAAGCCTGACAGCTTACAGGGTGATCGGGTATATGAAGCCCATTTGCAAAGCCTTCGCGATGGTTGCCCTTGCATCGATCTTACGGATTGCCCGGATTTGGGCCCTGTTTTATTTGCGGTAGCGGCTGCTAAAAACGGCGCTGTGTTCACCGGCACACGCAGGCTGAAGATCAAAGAAAGTGACCGGGCGGCAGCTATGGCTGCGGAACTGGCAGCTTTCGGTACGCAGGTTACCATAGAAGAAAATTCCGTTACGGTAACGCCTGCAGATTTTCATAAGCCCGACCGGGTTTTAAATGGACACAACGATCACCGCATTGTGATGGCTCTGGCGGTTTTGCTCACCCTTACCGGCGGGCAGATCCAAGGTGCGGAGGCGGTAAAAAAGAGCTTCCCCGACTTTTTTGAAAAATTGAAACAACTTGGGATCGAGGTACAAACCGTTGAAACTGACGAATGATAAAAACATACTCATTGTGGGACTGGGTCTTATTGGCGGCAGCTATGCCAAAGCCCTGACCAAAAAGGGTTATCGGGTAAGCGCCATCACCAGAAGCCCGTCTACCATCGCCTACGCTTTGCAGCACGGCATGATCGCTGAGGGTACGACCAAAATTGATCCTGAGATGATCGGAAAAGCCGACATCGTGGTGCTTGCCCTCTATCCCAAGGTGCTGCTTAATTGGCTGGAAGAAAATCAGCAGCACTTGAAATCCGGTGCGGTGTTGACGGATGTGACCGGCGTGAAGGGCTGCATAGTCTATGATGTTCAGAAGATGCTTCGCTCTGATGTAGAGTTTATCGCTGCGCACCCTATGGCAGGCAGGGAAGTATACGGCGTGGAAAACAGCGATGATGCTATTTTCAAAAATGCCAATTACATTGTTACGCCTACGGAAAAGAATACGGAAGAAGCCATTATCCTGTGCCATCAGTTGGGTTACGAGCTGGGCTTTGCCCGGGTGTCCTGTTTGACCCCTGAAAAACACGACGATATGATCGGCTTTCTTTCTCAGCTGACCCACTGTATTGCCATTGCGCTTATGAATTGCAACGATACGCCGGGTATGGAAGCTTATACCGGCGACTCCTTCCGGGATCTGACCCGGATCGCCCGGATCAATGACCAAATGTGGTCGGAGCTGTTTATGTGCAACCGGCAGCAGCTTTTAAATCATATGGATGCCTTTAGCGAAAGCTTTGCAGCTATGCGGCAGATGCTGGAGCAGGGCGATGTAGAAGGTATGCGGGAGGCTATGCGCAAGTCCACCGCCCGTCGTATGCTATTTGATAAAAAAACCGATCGTTGAGGAAAATATTATGAATATGAATTTTAAGAGGAAGCTGCCCATCCCTAAGGATGTGAAGCGGGAATTTCCTCTTGATGAAAAAATGATGGAGGTAAAGCAGAAGCGGGATCAGCAGATCGCCGATATCTTTGAAGGAAGATCCGATAAATTTCTGCTGATCATTGGCCCTTGTTCTGCAGATCACAGTGAATCGGTGATCGAGTATATCTCCCGGCTGCGGAAGGTGGCGGACCAGGTGGCGGATAAGATGGTGATTATTCCCCGGGTGTATACCAATAAACCCAGAACGACAGGACAGGGCTATAAAGGTATGCTCCATCAGCCCAATCCCGATGCCAAGCCCGATGTTTATAAGGGCTTGGTGGCCATTCGGGAGCTGCATATGACCGCGCTGCGGGATTATGATTTTTCCTGCGCAGATGAAATGCTGTACCCGGAAAATCACCGGTATCTTTCTGACCTGCTGGCCTATGTGGCCATCGGCGCCCGGTCTGTGGAGGATCAGCAGCATCGGCTGACTGCCAGCGGACTGAATATCCCGGTGGGTATGAAGAATCCTACCGGCGGTGACCTGGCGGTGATGATGAATGCTATCCGCGCTGCTCAGTCCGGCCATAACTTCGTTTACCGGGGCTGGGAAGTGGAAAGCCAGGGAAATAGGTATGCCCACGGTATTTTGCGGGGCTATGTGGATTATACAGGCAGAAGCACCTCCAATTATCACTATGAGGATCTTTTGCGGGTAAATGAGCTGTACGGAGAATCCGGCTTGCGTAACCCTTCTGTGATTGTAGATACCAATCACAACAATTCCGGCAAGCAGTATCTGGAGCAGATCCGGATCGCAAAGGATATTGTTTACAGCCGTAATCAGAACAGTGACATTAAGCATTTGGTAAAGGGCTTAATGATTGAAAGCTATTTGGAAGACGGCGCCCAGGACTTACAGGAGCATATCTTTGGTAAGTCCATTACCGATCCCTGCCTTGGCTGGGAAAAGACAGAGCGTCTGATCTTTGAAATTGCGGAAAAGCTATAATGATATAAAAAGCCCCAAACCGTCAATAAATCATTTTGACGTTTTGGGGCTTACATACAGCAAGAGGTCAATAAAGCCCTGCTGACGATTTAAATCATCGCAGAGCTATACCATAATTGTCAATTCTCAATTGTCAATTGTTAATTTTAAAGCCCCAAATCGGTAAACCGATTTGGGGCTTTAGTGACTCCTTAGTAGTTCTCGGCGTGGATCTGGAAGTAGCTGCGGGGATGATCACAGGTGGGGCAGACCTCGGGAGCCTCGGTGCCAACCATCAGGTGACCGCAGTTGCGGCATTCCCAAACCTTAACGGAGCTCTTCTTGAACACTTCTGCGGTTTCCACATTGTGCAGCAGGGCGCGGTAACGCTCCTCGTGGGTCTTCTCGATAGCGGCTACCAGACGGAAACGGGCGGCCAGCTCGGGGAAGCCTTCCTCCTCAGCGGTCTTGGGAAAGCCTGCGTACATATCGGTCCATTCGTAGTTCTCGCCGGCAGCGGCGGAAACCAGGTTTTCGGCGGTGTTGCCGATGCCGTTCAGTTCCTTGAACCACAGCTTGGCGTGTTCCTTTTCATTGTCAGCGGTAGCCAGAAACAGGGCTGCGATCTGTTCGTAGCCTTCCTTCTTGGCCTTGGACGCAAAGTAGGTGTACTTGTTTCTTGCTTCGCTCTCGCCGGCAAAAGCTGCCATCAGATTTTTTTCAGTTTGTGTGCCTGCGTATTTGTTTGCCATGGTAATAGCCTCCTTTAGTATGGGTTTCTAAGAACAGTATACCATTTTTGTCTTAAAATGGAAGTATTAATTTAATAAAAACACACCCAAATTTAAGTAGCCAGCAAAGGTGACCCACAGAAGATAGGGCAGCAGCAGATCGCCGGCGCGTTCATCGATATTACTGAAGGCGCGGATGGTGAGCAGGATCGCGATCCACAGGGCGATCAGTAGGAAAAACGCGGTAAGCCGCCACTGAAGGCCAAAGAAAAGAATGGGCCAAAGAAAGTTGAGAAACAGCTGAATGCCATAGAGGATCAAAGCTTTTTGTATGGACTCCTTGCTGCGGCCGGAAGTATAAACCCGGTAGCTGGCATATCCCATCAGCAGGTAGAGGATCGTCCAGACGATGGGGAACACCCAGCCCGGGGGAGATAGGGGCGGCTGAATGAGCTGGGGATATTCCGTCATTCCACCGGAAAGTAGGGTGGCAAGGCCACCCACCGCAAGGGGTATGGCCAAAAATATGGCAAGTTTTTTCCAGTTAAGTTTCATTGTACATCCCTCCTTATCCTATTGTATCGATCCGGCGCCCGGCTTATCCATCAAAAATGTTGTTGCGATCATTCTCCGGGCGGGTTATAATAGTAAAAAAGAAAAAAGGAGAGACTTTATGAGTAAATGCTGCGGAAATTGCGATAGCTGCGGCGGCTGCGCAGGGCAACTTGTGCTGAGCCAGCCGGAAATAAATTTGTTAAATAAGCTGGCGCAAATCCCTTTTTTGCCTATTGCCAGAAGCGCCGCTGACCCGAAACCGGTGTATTTGGAAGATGAAGAGGAAACTTTGGAGCAGTATAGCCTGATTCTTACCTGCCTGGAGAAGAAGGGCCTCATCAGCCTGGACTTTGATATGCCCCTTGCAGGTTATACAAACGAAAAGTACCCCATTTGGGGCAGCATGGCCCTGACCAAGCGGGGACAGGATGTGCTGGATGTGCTGGACAAGCAAGGCGCAGAGGAATAAGATGGATAAAAAAGCAATTTTAGAGCGCACTCGGGAATTTGTAAAAAAGCAGATGGAAAATAATGACGTGGGGCACGATTATCTCCACGTACAGCGGGTGCTGGCGCTGGGGAAGGATATTGCTGGGTATGAGCCGGAGTGCAACCTGTTTTTGATGGAAATGGTGGCGCTGCTCCACGATATTAACGACCATAAGCTTTGCACCGATGAAAATGCCCTGGCGGATTTCCTGGATTCCCTGGCCTTGGAAAAAATAACAAAGGAACAGGTCTTGCGTTATACCGGCTATGTTTCTTACAGCAAGTACCCCAAGCCCGATCTGTCCATTCCCTTGGAAGCCCGCATTGTCCAGGATGCAGACAGGCTGGATGCCCTGGGGGCTGTGGGCGTTGCCCGCACCTTTGCCTACAGTGGCGCAAAAAAACGTCCCTTTTACGGCCCGGACGAGCATTCTGCCGTAGCCCACTTCGGGGAAAAGCTTTGCCATTTGTCAGAATCCTTGACCACCGAAAGAGGAAAAGAAATAGCCCGTGGGCGGCAGGCTTACCTGAATGATTTTTTGGAGCAATTTCTGGCAGAACTGGAATTAAAACAGTAAAAAACAGGTACTTTTATGTACCTGTTTTTGCTTTACAGAAGGGCAAAAAAATGATATAATGGAAAAGGTCGTATAAGGAGGGATGTACGGTGCTGACAGAAAGATTACAGTTTCGCAAAGGCGACTGGTTCGCAATTGCGGTCGTGCTGGTTCTGGCAGTTGCCGTGATCTTGTGTTTTTTTCCTGTAAACAAGGGTTCTGCCGATCAGGCGGAGATATACTTAAACGGGCAATTGGTGAAAACAGTTGACTTAAGTGAGGATCAGACCTTTGCACTTGAGGGGCAGTACCGGAATGTGATCCGGGTGGAAGATGGGGCAATAGCCATTATAGAATCCGATTGCCCCGGTCTTGACTGCGTTCACAGCGGCAGTATTCGGAATTTGGGGCGAATCATCGTATGCCTGCCCAACGGCTTGGAGATCCGCATTATTTCCGCCCCGGCGGATGTGGATTTCGTAGTGGGGTGAGGGCTATGAATCCTACAAAACGAATGGTGCAAAGCGCGGTGCTGGTTTCTTTAGCATTGGCGCTTTCCTACGCAGAGCGGTTTATACCGCTGCATTTGGTGATCCCGCTGCCGGGTGTGAAGCTGGGCCTTGCCAATGTGGTCACCTTGATCGCCCTATACCTAATGGGAACAACAAACGCCTTTGCGATATTGCTGCTCAGATGTATTCTGGGGGCTGTATTTGGTGGCGGTATTACCGGGCTGCTGTTTTCCTTAACCGGTGGCATATTGGCTATGAGCATTATGGCGCTTGGTAAGAAAGCTGCTTTTTTATCGGTTTACGGCGTCAGCATTCTGGGGGCGGCTGCCCACAATATTGGGCAGATTTTGGCTGCTATGGTGCTGATGAACTCCCTTTACATCGGTATGTATCTTGCCTATTTGCTGATCGTGGCGCTGTTTACCGGCTTTGCCACGGGAGCGGCCTGCGCAGGGATTCTGCGAATTTTAAGCATGAGAAAAACAACCTGACAATAAAAACCTGGAGGTACAAAATATGAAGAAAATTTTTGCGCTGATCCTGACTTTGACCTTGATGGTAACCCTGTTCGCCGGCTGCTCCGGTGTTACTGTGGTGATCGGGGAATGCACCTGCCCCGCAGGCAGTCATACCGAGCCTGCGCCCAATGTTCCTACTGAAGGCGCATTGAAGACCGGCCTTTCTGTATCCGTAAACATTGCTGACAGCGTATCCGCTACCGCAGAGGCCGCAGGCGCTGCCAAGTACGATATTACCCTGGCTGCTGTTACTGTGGACGATAACGGCGTGATCGTTTCCTGTGTCATCGACAGCATTCCCGCTACCGTCAGCTTTGATAACACCGGCGTTATCACCTCGGATATTGCAGCCCAGGTGCTGACCAAGAATGAGCTGGGTGAAAACTACGGCATGGTGGCCTGGGGCGGCGCTGTGGCAGAGTGGGACGAGCAGGTGGCTGCCGTTGCCCAGTATGCTGTCGGCAAGACGGTGGAGCAGCTGAAAAATGGCGATATTGATATGACCACCGGTAAGGCCAAGGATGGCACGGACCTGAGCTCTTCCGCCACCATTTATCTGGCAGGCTATGTGTATGCCATTGAGGCTGCTGTGAACAATGCAAAGCATCTGGGTGCTCAGGCCGGTGACGAGCTGGTACTGACCACTTTGAATAATACCAAGAGCAGCGCATCTGCTACTGCTGAAAAGGCTGGCAACGCCCAGCTGGATGCGGATATCGCTGTGCTGACTACCAAAGATGGCAAGATTACTTCCTGCTACATCGATTCTGTACAGGCTAAGATCGCCTTTGATGCTGCCGGCGCCATTACCACCGACCTGTCTGCCGGTGTAAAGACCAAGAACGAACTGGGCGAAAACTACGGTATGGTGGCCTGGGGCGGCGCAAACGCTGAATGGAACGAGCAGGCTGCTGCCTTTGCTGCCTATGTTACCGGCAAAACCGCCGCTGAGGTAGCTGGCATTGCCGTTACCGAATCTACCAAGCCTGCTGACGGCAGCGATCTGGCTTCCTCCGTTACCATTGCCATCGGCGGCTTCCAGGCGCTCATTGCAAAGGCAATGCAGTAATGAAACGCATTTTACTTGTCCTGCTGGCGGTATGCCTGCTGTTAAGCGGCTGCGGCGTAAGCAGGCTGGCAGAGGAAAAGCAGTATACGGCGACTTTCCTGGATCTGTTTGACACGGTAACGACGGTGATCGGCCGGGCAGAGAGTGAAGAAGCTTTCCGGCAAAAGGCTCAGGCCATCCATGATGATCTGCAGCATTATCATCGGCTGTTTGACATTTACAACGACTATGAAGGCGTTGTAAATTTGAAGACTGTCAATGACAATGCAGGTCTTCAGCCGGTAACGGTTGATCGTGCTGTGATTCAGCTGCTGAAGGACTGCAAGGAATATTACCGTCTGACAGACGGCAAGGTCAACGTTGCTATGGGCGGCGTACTTGCCCTTTGGCACGATGCCCGTACCGATGGCATCCGGGATCCGCAGAATGCTTATTTGCCCACTACAGAAAAATTGCAGGATGCTGCGGCGCACTGCGATATTGAAAGCATCTGTATTGACGAAGATAATTCTACGGTTTATCTTATTGATGCTAAAATGCGTCTGGATGTGGGTGCGGTTGCCAAAGGCTGGGCTGCCCAAAAGGTGGCGGAGGCTGCTCCGGAAGGTATGCTCATCAGCGTAGGCGGCAACGTGTGTGCCACCGGCCCTAAAACGAAAGACGGAACGCCCTGGGTCATCGGTATTCAGGATCCGGATAACAGCAGCAAAAATCTGCACGCCTTGTATTTGACTAAGGGAAGCGTGGTCACCAGCGGTGACTATCAACGCACTTATATGGTGGATGGGAAAGCTTATCACCATATTATCGACCCCCAGACCCTGATGCCGGCTAGCTATTGGCGCTCGGTGAGCATTGTATGTGAGGATTCCGGTCTGGCGGATGCCTTGTCAACGGGGCTGTTCCTGATGGACTATGAACAGGGAAAACGCCTGGCGCAGGTGTGCGGTGCAGATGTGCTGTGGGTAGCAATTGACGGAACAGAATATATGACAGCCGGCTTTGAAGAGCGGCTGAAAAACTGATTTATAATGAGGTGAAAGAATGAAACGCCTGTTTTTTGGCGGTATCCACCCCAATTACAATAAAGAAATGTCTACGGGCATTACCTTCTTTAAGGTCATCACCCCTAAGCAGGTGGTGATCCCTATGGTGCAGCATATCGGCGTGCCTTGTACCCCTTTGGTGCAGGTAGGCGACCGGGTGCTGCGGGGAACGAAGGTGGGCGACGGCGAGGGCCTGTGCGTGCCGGTGCATGCGTCTGTGGCCGGTAAAGTCGTCGCAGTAGAGCCCCGTCCCCACGTCAGCGGCCGGATGGTGATGTCTGTGGTGATCGAAAACGATTTCACGGATGAAGCCATCCAGGTGGCCCGCTGCGAAAATCCCATGGAAACGCTGGATGATGATACCATTTTGCACAAGATCCGGGAAGCCGGTCTTGTGGGTATGGGTGGCGCGGCATTTCCCGGCGACGTAAAAGCGATGTCTGCTATGGGGCATATTGAATATCTCATTGCCAATGCCTGTGAATGCGAGCCGTATATTACGGCGGACGATAGCTTGCTGCGTTCCAATCCGGAGCAGGTGCTTAAGGGTATGCAGTTGATGCAAAAGGTTCTGAAGCCGGATCATACGGTGCTGGCTGTAGAGGATAACAAGCAGGAAGCCATACTTACGCTGAAGAAGCTTGTGCGCAATTACCCCGGCATTGAACTGCGAGTGCTGCCTACCCGGTATCCCCAGGGCTCTGAAAAACAGCTGATCCAGTCGGTGACCGGCCGGCAGGTGCCTTCCGGGAAGCTGCCGGTAAATGTGGGCTGCGCTGTGTTTAACGTGGCTTCCTTTGCGGCCATGTTCCGGGCGGTATACTGGGGCGTACCCCTGACCCAGCGAATCGTTACCGTTACCGGTGAAGCGGTGAACCTGCCGCAGAACTTTGTGGTGCGGCTGGGTACGCCCTTTGAAGACCTCATCGCCGCTGCCGGCGGCCTGACGGATGCTACCGAGCGGGTAGTCAGCGGTGGCCCGATGATGGGCTTTGCCCAGGCGGATCTGAGTGTGCCTGTGGTGAAGGCGACCAATGCTATTTTGTGTCTGCCCCACGATGAAAACGGCGCGGCGGAAAATCCCGTATGCCTGCGCTGCGGTAAGTGCGTGGGTGTGTGTCCTATGGGTCTGCAGCCTCTTTATATGTACCGTTACAGTTTGTGCGGTCAGACGGATGAGCTGCAGCGGCTGCATCTGATGGACTGCATGGAATGCGGCAGCTGCGCCTATACCTGCCCCGGCAAGCTGCCCCTGGTGGAGCAGTTCCGTAAGGGTAAGGCGCTGGTGCGCAGCGCCATGGCAGAAAAGGCAAAGGGGGATAAGAAATGAAACTGAATGTTACTTCTTCTCCTCACATTCGGGGAAATTTCCGCACCAGCAGACTAATGCTGGATGTGGTGATCGCGCTGCTGCCTGCTTTGGCGGTGGGCGCCTGGGTGCTTGGCATTCGTGCTTTACTGGTTGCTCTCATTTCGGTGGCGGCTGCTGTAGCAACAGAATTGTGCTACAGCTTGGTTCTGAAAAAGCGTAATACGGTGATTGATTGCTCCGCTATGGTAACAGGCCTGCTGTTTGCTATGACCCTGCCCGTGAGCGTACCCTATTGGATTGCGGCAGCGGGCAGCGCCTTTGCCATCCTGGCTGCCAAGCTGATGTGCGGCGGCCTGGGTCAGAATATCTTTAATCCTGCGCTGCTGGCAAGAGCAGCGGCGCTGGTGGTGTTTCCTGCTGCACTGACCCGCTATCCTGCTTTGGGCGTGGATGCGGTTACCGGCGCAACGCCTTTGCACCACATGGTAATGCCCGCTTTGCCGGAAGAGAGCATTTTGGATATGTTCCTGGGCAACTGTCCCGGCTCTATCGGCGAAATTTCCGCTTTGGCGCTGATTTTAGGCGGCGTTTATCTGGTACTTCGCAAGGTGATCTCTGCCCGTATTCCGCTGGCTTATTTGGCTACGGTGGCGGTGCTGACCTTTGTGTTCCATAAGACAGAGGATGCTTTGGGCTGGATGCTGTACAGTCTGTTCAGCGGCGGCCTGATGTTGGGCGCTATCTTTATGGCAACGGATTATGTCACATCTCCGGTTACGAAAAAGGGCCAAATCATTTATGGAGCAGGTTGCGGCGTGCTGACGGTGATCTTCCGGTATTATGGACTCTTCCCGGAGGGCGTTACTTATGCCATTTTGCTGATGAATCTGTGCGTTTGGACCATCGACCGTTACACCGCACCCCGTATTTACGGCTATAGGAAGGGAGGTGTCGGCCGTGGCTAAGATTTGGATGCCCATTGTTTCTGTGATAGTGGCAGCGCTGGTTTTGCTGGGTTTGTATAATGGGCTTTTGCAGCTGCGTCAGGATAACCGGGATGCAGAATTGCAGGCGAAGATGGAGACCTTGCTGCCCGGCAGCACCACTTTTGCTGAGGAAGAATATACCGGTGATGATGCCAATATTGCTTGTGTGTATAAAGGCGAAACCGGCTATGTCATCGGTACATTGACACAGGGCTATGCCGGCCCTATCGGTATGCTCATCGGCGTCAGCGAGGATGGCTATGTGACCGGCTTACAGGTACGCAGCATGGAAGAAACCTTCGGTCTGGGCGCAGAAGCCCTGACAGATTGGCAGTTTTTGGCTCAGTTTTTGCGTAATGAGGGTGATGCTGAAATCGGTACGAATATCGATGCTATCACCGGCGCTACCGTAACTTCCAAGGCCATTGCCCGCAGCGTCAATTCTGCGGTGGCATTTGTCACCGGCGCGGATATTTCGTCCGGCGCTACGTCCTGGGGAGGCTAAGCTATGAAAAATAATAAGTTTTTACTGCCTGTGGTTTTGACTACGGTGCTGTTTGTGGCATTGGCTGCCGGTCTGCTGGTAAAGGTTTTTGTGCCGGCTGCGATCCTTCCGCCCCTGAATATCCCCAATATGGCGCTGCTCAGTGTTATTGCGCTGCTCATTGAGCATTTTTTGGCGCAGAATAATCCCCGTTGCTACTATGCAAGCGCGGTATTCGGTGCGCTGTGCTTTGGTATTTTGCCTTTGATGGCTGGCTTTACCTGCGTCCATGATTTTTGGAAGCTGGGTTTGGTAGGCGGCTGTGTGTTCACCGTGATTACGTTCCTGTTTACTTCCGCAATTGAGCGTCTGGCCACCGGGCCGAAAGCCCGGGCGGCGGTGGTGCTTACCGGCTTGGGTATCGTGCTGGCATTCCAGTGCTTTGCCGGAATCATAATCTGAGGTTATAAAATCAGGCCTTTCCCAAAACGGGAAAGGCCTGATCTCTTATTTCTTCTTTATTCGTTGGTGATCTGCTTGGCTTTGAGAAACAGCTTGTCAGGATTTTTAATGAAGCTTTTAAAGGAAGTTTTCTCCCGGATCCAGCCAAGGTTGTTGGTGATGTATAGGTGGCAGCTTTTTACAGTTAGCAGATAATTTTCACTTAACCGGTAGGATGCGCCCAGGGCTTTGCCGGCATATATTGTTTCATAGATATGGTCTAAGGTGCATAGCAGCCGAAAGTCCTTTTCAGAAGAAACGGAAAATAACTGGTAAGACTTGGTGCAATGGTCAAAAAGAAATTTGCCTGTAAAATTGGGGCGTCCACGACGGGTGCCGGAAATGGAGATAGCTGGTTTTCGCTCCTGCCAGCTTTTTACAGTGTACAGATAATAGATCTCATTGGGGTCTGCATCCGGGCGCATAGACACCGGAATGGTGGAGCGTTTTACCAGTTCTACAGTGTTGATCTCACCATACCAACGGATGCCGGGCTGAGTGCCAATTTCTTCTTCATGTAAAGCGATATAAAGGGTGGGGAAGGGGGCATCCTGCAAAACTTGCGCAGGTACATAATAATACCCGGTTCTCAGACAGTAGTCCAGTTGCTCGGCGGTACGAACAGTGCCGATCATAACGGTTTTGTCGGAAAAGTCTGCGCTTTGTAACGCTTTTTCTGTAGCGTTATTGAGCATCAAAGCCATAGACTGCAAGGCCGGAGTTTGTTTGAGCATCATGAATAAGGCGGTGAAAAACGACAAAATGCTCAGCAGCACGGCAGCAATATGAAATTCGCTTAGCAGCGCAGCCAGTAAGAATGCAGCTGTGAGGACAAGCCAAAGTATGGGGGAGCAGATTAGCTTTTTCATCTTTATACAAGCCTTTTAGTATTGTTTTTTATATTTTATGATATTTCTTTACGAATTGCAATAGCCTGCGTTCATTATTGATGTAAAAGGAAAGATAGTGGCTTTTTAAAATATAATTTTCCTGCAAATAATGAATACAAATCTAACCGCTGACCTCTTGAATGCCATGGCCTCGGGATGTGGACAGAATGAATACATATGGATAAAGTAGACTAAATAGCACCAAAATCACGAATAAAAATACATTATGTGTCAGTTGGTATACAGTGTTTCGTCGTAATTCAAGATTGATTCAAGATTCAAAAGTAGCGGCTAATCGCAAAAGTAGCGGGCTGTTACGCAAAAAACACA
>JAZSPA010000035.1:0-6684 GCA_045537165.1 Faecousia sp. | reverse complement strand
CGCAATTTATAGGTGCGTAGCAGTTTTGAAGTGGCAACTTTTTTGATTAACAAATAACAAAATTCCCGGAATGCTGACGCATTTCGGGAATTTTTTGTGAAGTTAAACGGAAAAGGGGCCGGTCAAAACCACTTTATCACTATGGTGCACCGCCCTTGGGCGGCTTTTCCTATTTATTACTGCAGTTTCCGCCGCAGGATTTGGCGTAAGGGCATCCAATGCACTTTGCGCCTTTTTTCTTTTGGCGGATGATGTAAAAGATTGCAAGACCTGCAAGAATAGCAACAATTCCAATTACGATCCAATCCATAATGATACCTTACTTTTTCCCGGAAAGCGCGTATTCCTTCTTCAAACTATTGTTAGCACGCAGAATCAGTAATGCCAGGATGGCGGCAAATGCAGCTACTGCTACCAGACCGCCGATTGCGCCTGCAACGTTCAGTTGAGCAGGATACAGAATCAAAGTTCCGATGGTGTTGACCAGGTATCCAATAGTGAAGCCAACGCCTAATTGCAGGCCGATGCCGCCCCACAGCCATATTTTGTCCTTCATTTCTGCATTCATAGCGCCAATGGCGGCAAAGCAGGGGGGAGAGAAGAGATTGAACATTAAGTAAGCCAGTGCGGCTACCTTTGTGATGGCCATAATACCTGCGATCTCACCGCCTGCGCCTTCCAGCATGGCAAGCTCTTCTGTGTCAATGAGATTTTCCAAACCTACAAAGCAAACTGCCAGCGTGCCAACCACGTTTTCCTTGGCAATGAAGCCGGTTACAGCTGCTGCTGCCAGCTCCCAGCTAAGCACACCTACAACGGGGATGAGCAGGTAGGCGAAAGGTCCGGCAATGGAAGCCAAAATAGAATCTTTGGCATTATCCACAGGCAGGAAGTTCCAGCCAAAGGTCTGCATGATCTGCACAGCAGTATTGCAAAGCAGAATAATGGTGGCGGCCTTTACGATGTAGGACCAGCCGCGGCTGCACATGGACTTAAATGCCAGCCGGAGGGAAGGGGCTTTGTATTCAGGAAGCTCGATGATGAAGAAGGATTTTCTTACCTTGTGGCCGGTGATCTTGTTGATGAGCAATGCGCCCAGGAAAATCAGCACGATGCCGCTAAAGTACATCAGGAAGCTTACCCAGCCGGCATCATCAAAGAATGCACCGGCAAACAGAGAAATTACGGGGATCTTTGCGCCACAGGGCATGAAGGGCGTGAGCATTGCGGTTGCCCGGCGCTCCCGTTCGTTGCGGATGGTACGGCAAGCCATAACGCCGGGGATGGCGCAGCCAATGCCGATAACAAAGGGAATGACAGATTTGCCGGACAGGCCTACCTTTTTAAAGATAGGATCCAAAACAACAGCTACACGGGACATATAACCGCAATCTTCCAGCAAAGCGATCAGGAAATACATAACCATAACAAGGGGCAGGAAGCCGACAACAGCGCCCACACCGCCGATGATGCCGTCAACCAGCAGGGCAGATACCAGCTGGGATGCGCCTGCATTTTCCAGCAAACCTGCGACCCATTGGCCGAACATTTCGATCAAGGTCACAAGACCGGGAATGACCGTGCCATCAGCAAGCTCCAAGCCTTCAGCGATTACAGGTCCGACCCAAACCTGAGAGATCTGGAATACTAAGAACATCACTACGGCAAAGATGGGGATGCCCAGCCATTTGTTAGTAAGCACTCCGTCGATCTTATCCTGATAGTTGCGCTCTTTGGTCAGGACCTTCCGGGTCTCCACCAAAGCTACGATGTCGTTAACAAACTGGAAGCGCTTCCGGTCAGCCATTTCCACAGCATTTTTACTGGTCAGGTCGATGTCTTCCTGCACGTAAGGGGCTTTTTGGCCCTTACCTTTCAGGGAAACGGCGGTGGAAATAACTTCCTTCAGACCTTCCTTAGTGGTAGAGATGGTTTCCACAACCGGACAGCCCAGCTTCATAGATAGGGTAATGGAATCAATAACTGTATGCTTTTTTTCATTCACATCGCTTTTGTTCAGAGCAACCACCACGGGGATGCCCAGTTCAAGCAGCTGCGTAGTGAAAAACAGGCTGCGGCTTAGGTTGGTAGCATCCACAATGTTGATGATCACATCGGGATTCTCCGCCTTAACATAAGCGCTGGTTATGCTTTCTTCCGAGGTAAACGGGGACATGGAATAAGCACCGGGCAGATCTACAGCGACCAGTTCCTCTGCTGCGCTGTAGAAGCTTTTTTTAATGGTGCTCATTTTTTTGTCTACGGTAACACCGGCCCAGTTGCCAACACGCTCATTTCGTCCGGTAAGAACGTTGAACATGGTGGTCTTGCCGCTGTTAGGGTTGCCGGTCAAGGCGATTCTCATCGGGGTTCCTCCTAATATGATATTTCTTATTTAGAATGTGGTTAGCCACCGCTAACTGTTGGGGATAATGGTTAGCGGAGCCAATCAGCATAAATTAAATGATGATGGCTTCCGCCAGCTCGTTGTCAATGGTATAACGGCCGTCTTTAATAGAAACGACGCATCCGCCTTTTAAATGGGAAATTACAGTGATTGGTTCACCGGAGTAGCAACCAAGGGAGAAGAGGAACGCATTCAGCTCTTCATCGTCGGTACGGATGTCCCGGATAATATATTCAGTTCCGGTCTCAGCATTTCTCAAATTCATAAGCTCACCTGATATAATATATGGGAGTTAGCCTCTGCTAATTCCTGCTTAGTTTATCACTTCAGGAAAACTTTGTCAATACAAAATTTGATAATTTTGGCAAGAATATTCACCATTTAAATAATGCTTGACAGCTGTGGACATTTGTGCTTTAATGGTGGAAACCGATGAGGGTGAGCAAGTAGCCTGAGATGTAAAATTACAGAGAGCTGCCGGGTGGTGCAAGGCAGTGTTTTCACCCAGGGGAATGGACACCGGAGGGCGACCCGATAAGGGAAGCCGGAGTAGGCGCTTCGTTAAAAATGCCGGCGTATGTATGTACGCGCAAAGAGGACGCAACGCGTCAAGCCGGGTGGCACCGCAGGAATGTTTTTTACGCTCCTGTCCCAGCATTATGGGACAGGAGCGCTTTTTTGTCTCTAGGCAGACAGCTGCTTGGGTTCAAGTCCTCCTGCCTAAGGAAAGGGGAATTACTATGTCAAACAAGCAAATACCTTACAAGATCTATTTGGAAGAAAGTGAAATGCCTACCGCCTGGTATAACGTTCGGGCGGATATGGTGAATAAGCCTGCGCCGCTGCTTGACCCGCAGACTATGAAACCGATTACATTAGAAAAGCTTTCTCAGGTATTTTGCACGGAGCTTGCCCGTCAGGAGCTGGATGATACCAACGCTTATATTCCCATCCCTCAGGAGATCCGGGATTTTTACCGGATGTATCGGCCTGCGCCCCTGGTGCGGGCATATTGCCTGGAAAAGAAGCTGGGAACACCGGCTAAGATCTATTATAAGTTTGAAGGCAACAACACTTCCGGCAGCCATAAGCTGAATTCTGCCATCGCCCAGGCTTATTATGCCAAGGAGCAGGGCTTAAAAGGTGTGACCACGGAGACCGGCGCCGGCCAGTGGGGTACAGCACTGAGCATGGCTTGCTCTTATTTTGGTCTTGACTGCAAAGTGTTTATGGTGAAGGTGTCCTATGAGCAAAAGCCCTTCCGCCGGGAGGTCATGCGTACCTATGGCGCGGATGTTACTCCGTCGCCTTCTACCACCACGCAGGTGGGCCGGAAAATTTTGGAGGAGTTTCCGGGAACCACCGGCTCTTTGGGCTGCGCTATTTCTGAAGCGGTGGAGGCGGCTGCCAGCCGGGAGGGTTATAGGTATGTGCTGGGCAGCGTTTTGAATCAGGTGCTGCTGCACCAGTCTATTATCGGCTTGGAAACGAAGGCTGCCCTGGACAAATATGATATTAAGCCGGATATGATCATCGGCTGCGCCGGTGGCGGCTCTAACCTGGGCGGCCTGATCTCTCCCTTTGTGGGGCAAAAGCTGCGGGGCGAAGCGGATATGCGGCTGATCGCCGTTGAGCCTGCTTCCTGTCCCAGCCTGAGCCGGGGCAGCTACCTGTATGATTACTGTGATACAGGCCGGGTTTGTCCCTTGCAAAAGATGTATACCCTGGGCAGCGGCTTCATTCCCGCATCCTCCCACGCCGGCGGCCTGCGGTATCACGGCATGAGCAGCGTGGTATCTCAGCTGTACCACGATGGCCTGATGGAAGCAGTTACAGTAGACCAAACGGAAGTATTTAAGGCAGCAACGGAATTTGCCCGGGTGGAGGGCATCCTGCCTGCGCCGGAGAGCAGCCATGCCATTAAGGTGGCCATAGACGAGGCTCTGCGCTGCAAAGAAACCGGCGAGGAGAAGACCATTGTCTTTGGCCTTACCGGAACAGGCTATTTCGATATGTTTGCTTATCAGCGGTTTAATGACGGACAGATGACCGATTATGTTCCTACCGACGAAGAAATCGCAAAAAGCTTGGCAAAAGTGCCGAAAATATAAGAAATAGGACGGAAAACCTGTGGTTTTCCGTCCTTCTATCTTATCCTTTTGATTGTAGAATTTCCCGGGAAATGGTGCGGTATTCTTCTAAATCGGTGGTCTTTTGCAGCCGCTTACCCAGCTTTTCACAACCGGGGAACTGGGGGAGCAGATAGTACCAATGCTCCTTGAGCCTGAACATGGCGTTGCGGCTGCCGCCGAAGATTTCCAGATAATCGGAAAGCAGTGCTTCATAGAAATTAAGCAAAGTTTTTCCGTCAGCCTTTTGATTGCACAGCATGTCCGGCTTGGCAATCAGCCCTCTGCCGATCATAACTGCATCTACATTTGGAAACTGCTTTTGGATGACGGCAGCTTGCTCCAAAGAAAGAATATCTCCGTTATAGCACAAAGGATTTTTGCTGTATTGTACAGCATAGGCAAAGGCATCCATATCCGGTGCGCCCGCGTAAAAGGCTTTTCGCACTCTGGGGTGTACCGTAAGTTCTTTGATGGGATAGCGGTTATAGATTTCCAGCAGAGCCGGCCATTCCTCGGCGCTTTCCACACCGATACGGGTCTTAACGGAAATAGGGATGGGGCATTTTGCAAATACCCCATCTAAAAACCGGTTTAATTCCCCGGTATCCCGGAGCATACCCGCGCCTTTGCCCTTGGCGGTGACTGTGCCGGAGGGGCAGCCTGCGTTAAGATTAATCTCGGTATAGCCCAGCTCAGCGCATTTTTGGGCAAACCACAGAAAATCATCTGCCACTTTCGTCAGCACTTGGGGGATCACTTCCATAGGAAGTTCGTCCTTTTTAACCAATTCCCGCTTTTCTTTGCCGGTTAAGCTGTGACCTTGGGTGGGGGAGAAGAAGGGGGTATAATACCGATCTAAACTGGGGAAGAACTCCCAATGCCTGCGGCGGTAAACACTGTCGGTAATGCCCTCCATAGGGGCAAAGTAATATTTCATATATGTATCACCTGTGGATACGGCTGCGATGCCAAAGCACCGCAGCCGTGTTTTTAGATTTCCATAATAACCGGCAGGATCATAGGATTGCGCTTGGTGGTCTTAAACAGGTAGCCACTCAGGTCGTTTTTGATAGCGGTCTTAATGGCTGTCCAATCCCGTACCCGCTTGCGGCCGCAGCGCTCAATGGCTTCGATAGCCACTTCCCGCAGCTCTTCCATCAGCTCTTCCGATTCTTTTACATACACAAAGCCGCGGGTAATGATATCCGGGCCAGTGATGACGCCACCGTCCTGGCTGCTGATACTGACGCATACCACGATCATACCATCCTGCGCCAGGTGCTTTCTGTCCCGCAGCACCACGCTGCCCACATCGCCTACGCCTGTGCCGTCCACAAAGACCTTGCCGGCAGTAACTGTGCCGTTTATCTTGCAGTTCTTGCCGGTCAGCTCAATGACGCTGCCCAGCTCTGCAATACGCACGTTCTTTTCCGGCAGACCCATTTGGGGGGCAAGTCTCCCATGCAGCTGCAGATGCCGCTGCTCACCGTGAACGGGGATGAAGAAGCGGGGCTTGCACAGAGCATGGACGATCTTCAGCTCTTCCTGGCAGGCGTGGCCGGAAACGTGTAAGCCTTCGCTCTTTTCGTAAACTACGTCTGCGCCCTTGCGGTAAAGCTCATTGATGATCCGGGAGACCGCTTTTTCGTTGCCGGGGATGGCGGAAGCGGAAATAATGATCCGGTCGCCGGCCACGATATCGATCTGCTTGTGGGTGTTGAAGGCCATCCGGTACAGAGCGGACATATTCTCGCCCTGGCTGCCGGTGGAGACGATGACCACCTTGTTCTTGGGCAGGCTCTTGGTTGCCGCCAGATCCACGATGGTGCCGGGCTTGACCTTCAGATAGCCCAGTTCCTGGGCAACCTTCAGCATATTCTCCATGCTCCGGCCGGTGACGGCCACTTTTCTGCCGTAGCGGTGGGCGGTGGCAAGTACAGCTTGGATACGGTGCATATTGGAGGTAAACGTGGTGACTACGATCCGTTGATCACAGTTTTTGAACTGCCGGTCCAGATTTCCGGTGACGGTGTTCTCGCTGGGGGTGATGCCGGGGCGCTCGACGTTGGTGGAGTCGGCCAGCAGGGCCAGCACGCCCTGGTTGCCCAGCTCGCCCAGGCGGGCCAGGTCGAAGTCGGAGGCCAA
>JAZSPA010000032.1:0-22251 GCA_045537165.1 Faecousia sp. | reverse complement strand
CACGGACGTTCTTGTCGTCGGTGTCCAGAGCGTGCTCGATCTGACCCAGACCGTACTCGATCAGATCGTCCAGCAGGTCGTGGTTCACAGCAGCCTTCTCGAAGGTGAACTTGGGCTTGCCGATCTCGTCAACGATGGTGTTGATGAACTTCACGATCTCCATATTGGTCTCGTGAGCGATGCGGATGGACTCGTAAACCACGGCTTCGGGAGCTTCATTGGCTTCGGTCTCGATCATAACCACCTTCTCGAAGGTAGAGGCGATGCACACGAAGCAATCGCAGGCATCCCGCTCGTCAGCAGAGGGGTTAATGATATAACGGTCACCCAGGTGAGCAACGTTAGTGGTAGCCACAGGGCCGTTCCAAGGCACATCGGAAGATGCGATGGCGATGGAAGCGCCCAGGGAAGCAACCACTTCTACAGGGTTTTCATAGTCGTTGGCCAGAACAGTACAGGTAACAACGGTGTCGTTACGCAGCTCCTCATCGAACAGAGGACGCATAGGACGGTCGATGATACGGCTGTTCAGGATGCCACGGTCAGAGGGCTTGCCCTCACGACGGTTGAAAGAGCCGGGAATACGGCCCACGGCGTACATTCTCTCTTCGAACTCGATGGTCAGAGGGAAGTAGTCAATGCCGGACTTGGGGATGGGGTTGCAGGTGCAGGTAGTCAGCACCACGGTATCGCCGTAGCGGCAGATGCACTCTGCGTTGGCCAGCTCAGCTACCTTACCGGTTTCCACAGTAAAGGGACGGCCGCCGATTTCCATCTCGTAAACGTGATGGTTAGGATACTGCTTGCGAGTAATCATAATTTTACCTCCATTTTTCTTTTGTGTGGGAGGTTTTAGCACTTGAAACGAATGCCGACGTTCGGCAGCCCTTTCAACTGCTAAAATGCCCTCCCGGTTGCTTCTTTGAAAAAAGGGCGACGGATATCCGTCGCCCTTTCCCAAAATTACTTACGGATACCCAGCTTAGCGATGATCGCACGGTAACGGTTGATGTCCTTCCGTGCCAGATAGTCCAGCATATTGCGGCGCTTACCAACCATCATCAGCAGACCACGACGGGAGTGGTTGTCGTGCTTGTGCACGCGCAGGTGATCGGTCTGCTCGTTGATACGGGCAGTCAGAATAGCGATCTGCACCTCGGGAGAACCGGTATCGCCTTCGTGGGTTGCATTGTCCAGGATTACCTGGGTCTTCTTTTCCTTGAGGATCATAGTATTTACCACCTTTTTTAAATTTACCTCGCGCTAAGTAAAGGGTCGGTGTCTTCCCAAAACTGAGCTGCGGGCATAACAATATTGCCTGGCCATAGCCAGCCCGACTATCTTACCATAAGTTTTTCCAAATGTAAAGCAAAAATTTCAGCTTTTTTCAAATATTTCCCGAACTTGCAGGGCATTTTTCTCAATTTCTGCCCGCAGTTCTTCCAGAGAGCTGAATTTTCGCTCCGGACGCAGATAGGCATAAAAGCTGAGGGTCAGTGTTTTGCCGTAAAGATCGCCTGAAAAGTCCAGAAGATACGGTTCAACCGTGACCCGGTGGCCGCCCACCGTAGGCCTTGTGCCAACATTGGTTACCGCCAGGTATTCTTCTCCCTCCACCTCAGCCTTGCAGGCATACACACCAAACTGCGGTATGATGATCCCCTCCGGGATCTGCAGGTTGGCTGTAGGAATACCAATGGTGCGTCCTAATTTTCTGCCAGCCACCACCGCTTCCGTGAGCCTATGGGGATGCCCCAGAAAAGCATTGGCCTTTTCTATTTGTCCGCTTTCCAAAAGCTGCCGGATATGGGTAGAGGAAATCCGAATACCCTCCAGCATTTGCTGCTCCACGATGCCGTATGCAAGGCCTTTTTCTGCACAAAACGCAGAAAGTTTTTCTGCGTTTCCCGCTCCTTTACAGCCAAAGCGGAAATCGCTGCCGCAAACAAAGCCTGCAACGCCTTGTTCCACCAGGTCTGTCAGGAAGGCATCCCAAGGCTGAGCCATAGTCTGCTCCGTCACGGAAAGCACCAGCACATCCTCTGCGCCAAAGCGCTTCAGCAGGGCTACCCGGTCAGGGGTTTCGTTTATTAACTTAGGAGGCGTATCCACAAACAAGCTTTGGGGATGCCGATCAAAGGTCACGGCGCAAACTGCCGCCCCCTGCTCCCGGGCAAGCTCACAGGCTTTATGCAGCAGCGCCTGATGTCCCAAATGCACGCCGTCAAAAAAGCCCAATGCGTAAATTTTCTTTTTCTTCATCATTTCACACCTGAAAAAAGCTTTTTACGGTGTACATCACACCGGTTTCCACCTTTGCCAGCATTAAAAATTCTCCCTCAGGGCTATAGGCACGGTACGTGCCGTCCGCAAGCGCTACCGAAAAGCTGTTGCCGTTGCGGCAGCGCAGGGTCTGCTTGGGGGTAAGTGTTACCTGATCATAGCTACTGAACATACTGTCCACCGGGATCAGGTACTTACCGGGGTCATCACTTTCGATCAGCGTCTGCAGGCTTACTGCCTGCTCCAAAGTATAGCTGCCTGCGCTCACCCGGCGCAAGGCTTCCATACAGCCGCCGCAGCCAAGGGCTGCGCCAATATCCTTGCATAAAGTGCGGATGTATGTACCTTTGCTGCAATGCACCAGCAGCCGGGCCGCAGCGCCATCGAAATCAAGACATTCCAGCTTATAGATGGTCACCGGGCGAGCCTGCCGCTCCACCTCTTTGCCCTTGCGGGCAAGATCATACAGCTTTTGTCCGTTGATCTTGATAGCCGAGTACATAGGCGGCACTTGCAGAATATCCCCCCGGAACTGCTGCAAAACCCCTTCCAGCTGCTCACGGGTAACGGCAACCGGCTTTTCTTCCAAAGTTGTACCGGTAATATCCTCCGTGTCGGTGGTGAGACCCAGCCGCAACACTGTTTCATAGGTCTTTTCGGCATGCTCAAAGAACTCTACGCCCCGGGTGGCTCTGCCCACAAAAACCGGCAAAACACCGGTAGCCAAGGGGTCTAACGTGCCGCCGTGGCCAATGCGCCGGGTCTTATAAACACCCCGCAGCTTACTCACCACATCCTGGCTGGTCCAGCCCTGGGGCTTATCTACGATCACGATTCCATCCATAGTATCATTCCGTTACGGGCATAGCCTGCTCTACGGCCAGCACCGCTTCTTCCATCGTCATTTTAAAGGTTGCGCCGGCTGCGCCCTTATGACCGCCGCCGCCAAACTTAGCGCATACGGCAGCCGCATCATAGCCGGGAACTGCCCGGACAGACAGCTTTAGTAATCCGTCAGGATTTTCCCGAATGGTGGCAGAAATCTTCACACCGGCGATGCTTCTGGGGAAACCGGAGATATTTTCCATATCATCCTCACTTGCGCCCAGCTCCCGCTCTGCCGCAAGGGGCAAGGCGCAAACCGCCACGCTTCCCTCCTGGCTGAACCGGGCATTTTCCACCAAATAGCTTTGCACCCGCAATTTTGCAAGGCTGGTAGTCATGAATTGCTCGTTATTGATCTTAAACAGCTCTGCGCCGGCTTCCATACACTTGGCCGCCACATAAAAGGTATTGGCGGTGGTATTGGCAAATCGGAAGCAGCCGGTATCGGTGGAAATGGCCGTATATAAAGCATTTGCCATAGGCTTATCTAAAGTAACACCCAGCTGCGCCAGCACTTCATAAATGATCTCACCGCAGGCGGCCTTTTCCGGCTGTACCAGCTCACACCCGGTAAAGGATTCTGCCGAGCCGTGATGGTCGATCCGCAAGGCGATCTTATCTGCCAGGAAGCTATATTTTCCAAGCAGATCCCGGGATGCGGTGTCCACACAGATAAGGGTATCTTCTTCCCCTATCTCCTGCTTGACAAGGCCTTCTACCAAAAAGGCATACTTAGGCGCGAGCTCCGGATTTTCCACCAAATAAGCGTGTTTACCCAAGGCGCGAAGGCCCAGACACAATGCTGCGCCTGAGCCTAAGGTATCTCCGTCGGGACGGCGGTGGGTAGCAATGGCGAAGTTATCCCGCTCCTGCAGCCAAACCGCCGTTTCCTCAACCGTCAATATCTTCATCCTTATTTTCCTCTAGGGAATTGATAAGCTTCAGCATCTTTGCGCCGTAGGTGATGGAATCATCCAGCGCCCACTGCAGCTGGGGCGTATACCGCAGATTCAGGGAGCTTCCCAGCTCTCTTCTGAGGTAACCGGATGCAGACTGCAAGCCCTTCAGGGCATCTGCCGCCTTATTCTCCTGCAAAAAGCTCACATAAACTTTCGCATAACGCAGATCCGGAGTGGTCTGCACATGGGTAATGGAGATCATCGTCTCCTGCACTCTGGGATCTTTCAAATTGCGGATCAGGGAAGCAAGTTCCTTTTGAATTTCCTCATTGATCCGACCGATTCTGTTGGATGCCATATAAAAGCCTCCTTTGTAGTGTGCAGCATATGCCGTGCCGCACCGCGGCACGGCATAGTGTAATTTATCTCTTGATTTCCTGCATGACGAAGCACTCGAATACGTCGCCTTCCTTAATATCGTTGAACTTCAGAATGCTCATACCGCACTCATAGCCGGCAGTAACTTCCTTGGCAGCATCCTTAAACCGCTGCAAAGAGCCCACCTCACCCTGATGGATAACAATATTATCACGAAGCACCCGGACCTGCGCATCCCGGCTGACCTTGCCGTCCTTAACCATACAACCGGCAATGGTGCCAACTGCAGATACCTTGTAGGTCATACGCACCTCGGCGTGACCGATGATGGCTTCCTCGTACTTGGGAGCCAGCATACCCTTCATAGCAGCCTCGATCTCGTCGATGGCATCGTAAATAACCCGGTAGAACCGCATATCCACAGCAGTACGCTGGGCGCTGGCCTGCGCGCCGGCATCGGGGCGGACGTTGAAGCCAACGATGATCGCGCCGGCAGTGGAAGCCAGCAGAATATCGCTTTCGTTGATCGCGCCAACACCGGTGTGGATGACCCGTACACGAACCTCCTCGTTGGAGATTTTTTCCAGGCTGGCCTTCACCGCCTCGGCAGAACCCTGTACGTCAGCCTTAACGATCAGGGGCAGCTCCTTCATTTCGCCCTCCTGCATCTTGGCAAACAGGTTATCCAGGGTAACCTTAGTCATAGCATTGGCAGCTGCATCCTTAGCAGCCTGACGGCGCTGCTCCACCAGCTCACGGGCCATACGCTCGTCGGTAACGGCGTTGAACTCATCGCCGGGAGCGGGAACTTCCGCAAGACCGGTGATCTCCACCGGGATGCTGGGGCCAGCGCTCTTCACGGTGCGACCCTTATCGTTGGTCATCACACGGACACGGCCCACGGCAGTACCGGCAATGATGATATCGCCCTGATTGAGCGTACCGTTCTGCACCAGCAAGGTTGCGATAGGACCACGGTTCTTATCCAGCCGGGCCTCGATAACTGTACCCTTGGCACGGCGGTTGGGATTGGCCTTCAGTTCTGCCACTTCGGCAGTCAGCAGCACCATTTCCAGCAGGTTATCCAAGCCCATACCGGTCTTGGCGGAAATGGGGCAGATCACCGTATCGCCGCCCCACTCTTCGGGGATCAGCTCGTACTCGGTCAGCTGCTGCTTTATTTTGTCCGGATTTGCCTCAGGCTTATCCATTTTGTTGATAGCAACAATAATGGGAATATTTGCCGCCTTGGCGTGATTAATGGCCTCAATGGTCTGGGGCATAATGCCGTCATCGGCAGCCACCACCAGGATAGCAATATCCGTACACATAGCGCCACGGGCACGCATAGAAGTAAAGGCTGCGTGGCCGGGGGTATCCAGGAAGGTCAGGGACTGACCGTTTACATCCACAGTATAAGCGCCGATATGCTGGGTAATGCCGCCGGCCTCGCCGGAGGTCACATTGGTCTTACGGATGGCGTCCAGAGTACTGGTCTTACCGTGGTCGACGTGACCCATAACCACCACGACGGGGCTTCTGCCCTGGAGCTCTTCGGCGGTATCCACGTGATCGTCAATGATCCGCTCTTCGATGGTAACGGTAACCTCCCGCTCCACCTTGCAGCCCATTTCCACGGCTACAAACTCAGCGGTATCAAAATCGATGGTCTGGTTAAGACCGGCCATAACGCCGTTCTTCATCAGGCACTTGATCACTTCACCGGCAGTCTTCTTCATCCGGGAAGCCAGCTCGCCCACAGTGATCTCATCGGGGATCTTAACAGTAACAGGGGCTTTCCGGGCCACCTCCATTTGCAGGCGGCGGAGCTTCTCCTGCTCCTCATTCTTGGCCTTGTTGCCCTTGAACTTATTGTCCTTCTTATTCTGCTGCTGACCCTTCTTGCCGCCGATGCGCTGCTTGCCGCCGGCGTAATTCTGCATCCGCTCAGAAACCAGATTATCCACCCGGTCATCAAAGCGGCTCACATTCACCTGCACAGCAGAGGTATCCACAACGCGGCGTTCCCGCTTGCGCTCCTCGGGCTTCGGCTTTTGGGGCTGCTGGGGCTTTGCAGCGGGTGCAGCTGCAGGGGCTTTCTGTGCAGGCTTCTCCTCGGTCTTGGCGGCCGGCTTTTCCTGCACAGGCTCAGCCTTGGGTGCTTCCACCGGAGCGGGAGCAGGCTCAGTCTTGGGCTTGGGTGTTACAGCAAAGACCACTTCCAGAGATTCGATCTGGTTGGTCTGGGTAATATAATCAAAAACCACATTCAGCTCATCTTCTGTGAGCACCTGGGTATTAGACTTGGGCTTTTCAAAGAACTTGCCCATAATTTCTGCAATTTGCTTGGGTGCGACGCCAAAATCCGCCGCCACCTCTTTCAAACGATACTTCACTAAACTCATATTCGTACCTCCATAATCAACGGCCCATGCGCTTGTTCTTCAAATGGGCCTTGGCCTCTGCCTGCCGCTTTTGCACCCGCTTTGTCCTGTTTTCTAGGTCCAGGAGCACGTCCTTATACTTTTCGTCATTACCCAAGGCCTTCACAAAAGCCAGGGCCATGGCAGGATCGGTGATCGCCGCCAGGGCAAGCTCGGTGCGGCCAACGGCCTGACCAAGTTCATCCTTGGTATAAGCTAAGCGGATGCACTGCTGCTGAGTGCCGGCAACAAAGCTTTTGGCTCTGCGCCAGGTGTGATCGGTAGCATCGCTGGCTACCACCACCAACCGTGCCTTTTGCGCCCGGGCGCAAGCGCCTACCGGCTCTTCTCCCAGCTCAATGCGGCCGGCCTTTCTGGCCAGGGCAAGATAATTTAGGGCTTTATCCACGGCAATGTCCCTCCATTTCCCGGGTCAGCTGCTCATACACCTCGTCGGGGATGCTGACCTCCAGGCTGCGTTCCAGGGACCTTGCTTTTTGCGCCTTACGCAGACATTCGGGGTCAGGACACACATAAGCGCCCCGACCGTTCAGCTTACCGCTGAAATCCAACCGAACAGAGCCGTCGGTGCAGCGCACCACACGCAGCATATCCCGCTTGTCCTTGCGTTCCCGGCAGCCCATACATTGGCGTTGAGGAATTTTCTTTTGCACCGTAAGCTCCTCCTTTTTGGAATTTAGATGTCTGCCTGGCTGGCAGGCTTAATGTCGATCTTATAGCCGGTCAGGCGAGCAGCCAGACGGGCGTTCTGTCCTTCCTTACCGATGGCAAGGCTCAGCTGGTCATCGGGAACGATAACACGGCAGGCCTTTTGGCCGGGGACTAAAGTAACACTGATAACATCAGCGGGGCTAAGAGCAGCCTGCACATACTTGCAGGGATCTTCGCTCCAAACCACGATGTCGATCTTCTCGCCCTTCAGCTCTTCCACAACTGCGCCAACACGGCCGCCTCTGGGGCCAACGCAGGTACCAACGGGATCGATGCCCTCCATCACGGCGCGGACAGCGATCTTGCTGCGGGAGCCTGCCTCACGGGCAATATTACGGATCTCCACCTGACCGTCAGCGATTTCGGGGGTTTCCAGCTCGAACAGGCGGCGCACCACATTGGGATGGGTACGGGAAACGTGAACCTGAGGACCACGGGCAGCGCGGCGCACCTCCAGCACATACACCTTTACCAGGTTGCCGGGAGCATACACTTCGCCGGGGATCTGCTCAGAATAACGCAGAACAGCTTCTTCCTGCTCGCCGCCCTGGCCGATACGTACAAATACATCACCGGTGGGATCTACACGGGTAACCGTGCCCACCAGCAGCTCCTGAGACTTGGAGCTGTAGTTATCGTAAGCAACGCCGCGCTCAGCCTCACGGATGCCCTGAATCACCACCTGCTTGGCGGTCTGGGCAGCGATGCGGCCAAACTTCTGAATGTCCACAGGGATGGACACGGTGTCGCCCACCTGCACATTGGGATCATAGTTCTTGGCGGCGTCCAGATAAATTTCAACAGCGGGGTCTTCCATTTCCTCCACCACGGTCTTATTCAGGTGCATAAACAGACCCTTTTCGCTCAGGTCTACCACTACATTTTCAGCAGGGATATCCCGATCGTCCTCCCGGTCCTTCCGGTAGGCGTTGGTCAGCGCCTGCTTCAAGCGCTCCACCATATACTCCACAGGGATGCCCTTGATCTTCTCCAAGTCCCGCAGGCTGGCGAAAATCTCCGCGCCGATATCTACCTGGGGAACCTGTGCGCCCTTCTTGGCTTTTGTTGTTCTTGCCATTTGCGTTAATCCTCCTGTCAGAATTCTACCCGCAGGCGCACCAAGGCAACCTGGGATTTTTCGAATGTGATATTTTCTTTACCGGCTTGAACCGTCACGCGGCCATCTTCATAGCCGCGGAGGATGCCGGGGATTTCCTTCAGTCCGTTATAAGGCCGGTATAATTTTACCAGCACAGGGCTGTCCATAAACTGCGCAAAGTCCGCCGGTCTGCGCAGCGCCCGCTCTAAGCCTGCAGAGCAAACTTCAAAGTGATAGCTTTCCGCAATGGGGTCTTTTTCATCCAGGATCGGATCTACCGCCCGAGCGATGACCTCACAGTCGTCAATGCACACGCCGCCTTCTTTGTCGATATAAATACGCAGGAAACGCTCAGAGCCTTCCCGGACGTATTCCACATCCCAAAGCTTGCAGCCATTAGCTTCCACGATGGGTTTGGCGAAGCTTTCCACCAATTCTGTAACTTTCATAATTCCCCCTCTTTCAGCGCAAAAGAGAGGGGCGAACCCCTCTCTTTCGTAAAGTATACTCTAAGATTACCTGCATTATAGCACTTATATTTGGCTTTTGCAAGGGTTTTTTCAGAAAGAGGCACACTTTTTTTGCATTTTATTGGATTCCTCTAGGTAAACCTTGAATGTACTTATGATCCCAGTCATCGTCAAACAGGCCGGACATGGGGCTGCCAACTGCAAAATCCCCTGCCAGCTCCGTCAGCACATCTGCGCATTCCAGGCTTTCCAAATAAAATTCCGGCAGCGCCTCTACACCCAGCTTTGCGCCCAAGATCGCGCCGGCCACCGCGCCAACCGCGGCGCTTCTGCCGGAATGATTCACCGCCAGGATAATACCGGCGTCAAAATCCTCCGGACAGCGCAGGCAGGCAAACATTGCGCCGGCCAGGCACTCGTGGGCATCCCGGCAGTTTAAATCTTCCATAGCCTGCTGGGGGTCTTCTTCCATTTCGGCCATGACGATGGCCTTGTTAAGGAGCTTAGATACCTCTTTACTTTGGGGGAACTTTTCCCCATAACGGTTTTCCATCGCTGCGATACCCTGCAAAAACTGCTCTTTCAGAGTAAGCTCCGGCTCATGCAAAATACCGGCAATACAGTTAGCCAGCACACTTCCGGACAAAAATGCCAAAGCATTTCCGTGGGTCAGCGCCACCGTCTGAGCGCCCAAAACACCTACCTGATAAGGCTGCAAATACTTAGGATCGTAAGCCAGACCTACCATAATGGCGCCGGGCAGGCCGCCGGCAGTGGCGGTGCGGTTAATAGGCCGCTCCGGTGTGCCCAAGGGATCCATCCGCAGCGCATCCAGCATCCGGGCATCCTTGCAGCGGCGCTTACGCATCCGGGAAATTTTGCTGACCCAGCAATAAGACCGCTCCGGGTCACGGGGGAAATGCTGGCTTCTGGCCCACTCCCGCAAAGAAACGGAAATATAGCGCAAATAATCGCTTTGCTTGCCCCGGGTCGTGCCCAAAAGCAGGCCGTTGCCTACATAGGCCGCTACTTGCGTATAGGAGGAAGCTTCCGCGCTGCCGTTGGCAAGATCATAGCCCAGAAGGCCGTTAGGGCCGTAATCCTCCCGGATCTCGTCCCAGGTTCTTTCATCCACGGTATAGCCCATAGCATCGCCTACCGCCAAGCCTAACAGGCAGCCTTTACAGGCAGAATCCCGATTTGTCACTATTTCCACCTCCCGGATACATTTTCTTTATTATACCTGTTTTTCTCTTATAAATCAAGAAAATCCCGCTTATTTCCTTATTTTTTGCCAAAAATCTTATCCAGCAGCAAAAACACGCCCGTCAGCGCCAGGAAAATACCTGCCGCCACCGGCAATATCACCCAAAGATGCTTTAAGCAAGCAAGCTCCAGGATTCCCAAATCGAAAATAACGGATAAAAACGGGATCAGGAAGCACCCGGCCATAGCAACGCCCATAGCGCCTAAAACCAGCAGCCGGAATGGGCTTACCGGACGGCTCACCTGCAGCAGCACCAAAAGGCCTACTGTGGACAGCACCGTTACACACAGGGTACTGATGTCTGCTTCCGCCACGCCCTGAGCCGTCAAAAATCGCTGAGCAAAGATCACCGCCAGCACGTTGGTCAGGCCGCCGGGGAGCGCGTTGCGCAACACAGTTGGCAGGAACTTGCCCTCTACCCGCCGGTAGCTGGGTTCCATCGCAAAGAAGAAGGCCGGCACACCGATGGTGAGCGCCGAGATCATAGTCATTTGAATAGGCTGGAAGGGATAGGCAAAACCGATAGCCATAGTCAACAGCGCCACAAATAAAGACATAATATTCTTTACCAAAAACAGTGCCGCCGCTCGCTGGATATTATTAATGACCCGGCGACCCTCGCCCACGATATAGGGCATCGCGCCGAAGTCCGATTTTGTCAGCACCAGCTGCGCCACCTGGCTGCAGGCTGCCGCGCCGCTGGCCATAGCCACGCCACAATCTGCCTGCTTCATAGCCAGCACATCATTGACGCCATCACCGGTCATGGCAACCGTATGCCCCTGTTCTTTTAATGCTTTGATAAGCTTCTTTTTCTGCTCCGGGGTCACTCTGCCGAATACAGTATATTGCTCCGCCGCCCTATAAATATCTTCGTCCGTCGTAAGCGTGCGGGCATCTATGTAATTTTCTGCGCCTTCGATCTGCGCCTGCATAGCCACCGCCGAAACCGTTTGGGGATTATCGCCGGAAATGACCTTAATGGTCACCCCCTGCTGGGCAAAATACGCAAAGGTCTTAACTGCATTTTCCCGAATGGGATTGGTAAGGATCAGCAAGGCCATAGGCTCTGCAAATGCGTCCTGCAAAGGTTCTTCCGGGTCACCTTTATAGGAAACCAGCAAAAGCACCCGGTTACCCAGGCGGTTTTCCGCCTCGATCTCATGGCGCAAAGCTTCATATTTTTCCCGGAGCAAGCATTCCGGCGCGCCTGCCAAAAATGTGCCTTGGGCAAAAACACCGCCGCACCACTTGGTTTGGGAGGTAAAGGGAATGTAATTCTTGCATTCCCAATCGGTCTGTTCCGGGAATGCCGCCGCCAAGGCCTGGGCCGTATCGTTATCCGGCGTGCGTCCTGCGTACAATGCCCCCAAGGCAAGCCTAACCTCGGCAGCATCGCGGCCATTTAGATAACGCACTTCCTGCAGCTTCATTTCCGGCTCGGTGATGGTGCCGGTCTTATCCACACACAGCACATCCACCCGGGCCAGGGTCTCAATGCAGTTCATGTCCTGCACCAAAACCTTCTTCTGCGTGAGCAGTAAAGCAGATGCCGCCAGGGCGATACTGGTGAGCAGGTAAAGCCCTTCCGGGATCATACCCACCAATGCCGCCACCGTGGCCTGGGCGCTCAGGCTCAAAGAGGGCTGGATCACGTAATACTGATGGATAAACATACCGATACCCACAGGGATCAGCAAAATGCCCATCACCTTTACCAGCTTATCCAGTGAGCGCATCATTTCCGACTTAGCCGCCCTGGGATCTGCCTTCGCCTCCCGGGTCAGCTGGGCTGCAAAACTCTCATCACCCACCTTAGTCAGCTGGGCTCTGCCCTCGCCTGCCACCACAAAGCTTCCGGAAAGCAGGCTGTCACCCGGTTTTTTCGTGATAACATCCTGTTCACCGGTAAGCAGCGCTTCATTGACAAACAGCTCGCCCTGGGCCAAAATGCCGTCGGCGCAGATCTGATCGCCGGCAAAAAACGCTACGATGTCATCTTCCACCAGCTCCCAGGAGGGTACAGCCGCTGTTTCCCCATCCCGGATCACGTTTACCTGCCGGGCGGTCACTAAAGAAAGCTTATCCACCGCCCGCTTGGCTCGAATTTCCTGAAAGATACCGATGACCGCATTGATCACCAGAATGATCAAAAAGGTCATATTCTTGACGGAGCAGCCGCAAACCACCAACACCGCCGCCAGGGCAACAAATATGAAGTTAAAAAAGGTAAGGATATGCTGCCAGACGATCTGCTTTTCCGTCCGGCCGGCCTGGGCGGTGACCACATTGACCCGGCCTTGGGCCGTTCTTTCCGCCACCTGCTCCCGGCTTAAACCCAACTGGGGGTCTACGGAAACACCGATTACCGTTTGCTCCATTTTCATTTCTCCCAAATTACCAGAACCGTTCCTTTTTTTACCGTGATCTTTCCCTTTTCTCCTATGAATTGGTTGCTTACCCCCAGGGGGAAGCTGGGCTGCAAAAGACCGTCTTTCAGGGAATACTTCAGCCCCTCAATGTCCACCAAGGCCTCCTGCCCCAGGCAGAACACCGATACTGTGCCGGTTTGTTCCGCCGCAAACGCAATACTGTCTGTTATAACAGCAGCATTTTGACGCACACCGATCAAATACCCTTTTGCCCCACGCTCAGAAAGATAATACAAAAGCTGAAAATTGGCCATGGTATGATCTACCCGAGGGCCGTCCATACCGCCGTAAATATAAAATTCCTTGTAGCCTTTGGAAAGGCCCAGCTTCACCGCCAGCATAGCGTCCGTATCATCCTTTTCCTTAGGATGCACCTGGGCGCCCTCCGGCACGTAGCCTAATGAATCAAAGTCACCCAGCACGATATGGGGGGCAAGCCCCAAAACCCTGGTATGGGTATATCCGCCGTCTGCCGCAATCAGCAAATCATCCTGCTCCAAGGGCAAAATGTCGCCGCCAATTTCTCCTGCGCATAAAATCACACACTTTCCCATAACCGAGCCTCCTTTCCTGTTTTTATATATAGTATCATATATTTCCAAAAAACAACAGCTAAAATAAAAAAGAATGCCGGTCTCCCGGCATTCTGATTAATATAAAGGTTTGATCCGCAAGCGGTAAATACGGGCGAAGAAAAATACCGACACGATCAAGCTTGCCACTTCGGCAACAGGAAACGCCCACCATACGTTGTGGATGTTTCCGGTCAGGCTCATCAGGTACGCCACCGGCAGCAGCACGATCAGCTGACGGCTGAGTGATGTGATCGTAGAGTAAATACCAATACCCAAGGCCTGGAAGCTGGCACTCAGGGCAATGCCCACCGCCGCCATGGGGAAAGACAGGCTGATGGTACGCAGGGCATCCACGCCCAAGGCGATAAAGCCTGCATTGGCTGTATCCTTAGCATCGGCAAAAATACCCATAAGCTGCTCCGGGATCAGCTGGAAGGCTGTCACGCCCAAAAGCATCACGCACAAGATCATCGCCAAAGATAATTTCAGCGTCTTTACGATCCGATCCGGCTGCTTTGCGCCATAGTTAAAGGCCAAAATGGACACCGCCGCGTTGTTCAGGCCGAACACCGGCATAAAGAAGAAGCTTTGCAGCTTAAAGTACAGGCCGAACACCGCAGAACCGGTCAGTCCGACAGCGCCAAAGCCCAGCAGAATCTGATTCATACCGAAATTCATCACAGAGCCAATGGCCATCATAATTACAGAGGGAATACCCACCGCCAGGATCTTCTTGATAATATAACCGTCGGGCTTGAGATACTTAAGAGCGAACTGCACATCGGGATTACTGGTGAAATTGAAGATCACCGCCATAATGGCCGCCACCCATTGACCGATCACCGTAGCCACCGCAGCGCCGGCGATGCCCATGGCCGGAATGCCCAAAGGCTCATAGCCAAAAATAAACAGGGGGTCAAGAATAATATTCAAAATTGCGCCTGTGCCCTGGGTAAACAGGGTATAAATGGTTCTGCCGGAAGCCTGCAGCAGCCGCTCGCCCAGCACTTCAATGAAAATGCCGGCGGTAAAGATACAGCAAATCGAAGTATAAGCAGCACCGCCTTCCACCACTTCCAGTTCCGTGGTCTGCATAGCGTAAAACGGACCTGCGCCAAAGAAACCAAAGGCCATAAACAGCGCCACCGCCATTAAAGTCAGCAAAATGCCGTTACCGGCGCTGCGGTTTGCCCGCTCCCGGTTGCCTTCACCCAAAGACTTGCTCAAAAAGCTATTCATACCCACAGCAATACCGGTGGCAAAACCGATCTGCAGATTCTGAATGGGGAACGCAAGGCTCAAAGAGGTGACCGCATTTTGAGAAATACGGGAAACATAAATACTGTCCACCACATTATAAAGGGCCTGCACCAACATAGAAAGCACCAAAGGAATTGCCATCGTAGTCAGCAATCTGCTTATGGGCATTGTACGCATTTTATTATTTTTCAGACTTTTCACTTCCATATTTTTCATCCTTTTATATCTGTTTCGGCCTCATTATACTAAATGGAATATAAAATTGCAAGAACCATATACGTCCTTTGCCGATTAAATACGCAATCCAACCGATGGGGTAAAATTCAAGTTTTTTGCAAATGTGTCTGCTATAATCCTCTCGATGAATTTATTACAAGGAGGATATCTTATGGATGCGATTCGTACCGTCAATCTCACGAAAAAATACAAAGATATTACAGCTGTAGATGATCTGAATCTGACCGTTCATCCGGGAGAGCTGTTCGCTCTGCTGGGCGTCAACGGCGCAGGTAAAACAACCACGGTCAAAATGCTGTCTTGCCTGACAAAGCCCACCGATGGCGATGCTTTTTTGTTGGGAAAAAGTATTTGCAATGATGCGGCGGCCGTGAAATCCTTTATCGCCCTTTCTCCCCAGGAAACCGCCATTGCGCCGGGGCTGTCCGTAAAGGAAAATCTGGATTTTATGTGTGGTGTCCACCGCTTTTCCAAGGATAGCCGCAAAGAAAAGATCGCAGAGCTTTCCACCCTTTTGGGACTGAATACTGTGCTCAACAAGAAAGCAGGTAAATTATCCGGCGGCTTTCAGCGCAGGCTAAGCATCGCTATGGCGCTCATTAGTGACCCTCAAGTCCTTTTCCTTGACGAACCCACTCTGGGCCTGGATGTGCTGGCCCGCAGCGACCTGTGGGAATTGATCCACAGCTTAAAAGGCAGGGTCACCATTGTTTTAACGACACATTATATGGAAGAGGCAGAGGCGCTTTCTGATCGTATTGCCATTATGAAGGATGGCAAGCTGCTGCTCTGCGGAACTGCCGATGAAATCAAGAAAAACGCAAATACAGATAATTTTGAACAGGCCTTTATCCGCATTGTTAAGGGGGCAGCAAAATGAGTATGCTAACATTTGCAAATAGAAACACAAAAGAACTCCTTCGTGATCCCATTAATTTAGCATTTGGGCTGGGCTTTCCTCTTGTGCTGATCGGGCTGCTCACTGCGATCCAGGCGAACATTCCTGCCCAGCTTTTTAAAATACAGCATTTAACGCCGGGAATCACCGTCTTTGGGCTTGCCTTTATGACCCTGTTTTCTGCCACCATTATCGCAAAGGACAGGTCAAGCGCTTTCCTGCAGCGGCTATACGCCACGCCCCTGACGCCTGCGGATTTTATTCTGGGTTACACCTTGCCCATCATCCCAATCGCCATCGCCCAAAGCGCTGTTTGCTATATTGCCGCTCTATTCCTGGGCCTTGATGCCACGGTAAATATTTTGTATGCAATTATTTCCATCATTCCTGTTTCGGCCCTTTACATCGCCCTGGGGCTGCTGTGCGGAAGTGTACTGAGTGACAAGCAGGTGGGCGGCATCTGCGGCGCATTACTGACCAATCTGTCCGCCTGGCTGTCGGGCATTTGGTTTGACTTAGAGTTAGTCGGCGGCGTATTCAAGAAGATCGCCTACGCCCTCCCCTTTGTCCACGCGGTGGATATGCAGCGGGCGATCCTTTCCGGTGACTTTGCCGGCATCTTCCCCCACATCTGGTGGGTGCTGGGATATGCTATACTTCTGCTCGTGGCGGCAGTATTGCTGTTTTTAAGGCAGATGAAGAAGCAGTAGAATATACGTAACCTATACGGCATAAAAAAGGAAACCACCTCAAATGAGGTGGTTTTTTGCGCAAAAACGACTAAAAGGTGTATAAGTAAGGGTAAAAATGCTAAACGTACGCATCCATCGGTGCCAATATTGGCACCCGTCAGAACTATGCCCGGATTTATACTGAGCGGATGATCTCTTATTTGTCCGGCAATTTGGCTGGTGTATAAAGAAGGAGTGAGTGCTTTCCTGTGTCGATAGAGAGAAAGTATGCTTGTGCTACCATATCATCCTGCAGAACGCCCTATCGAGAAACCACCCGATTATGATGGGACCTATTATCCGTATGGTTTGGAGAAGACGCCGAGACCCTTTGCAATCTTCTTTGCTGGCAAGCATAGATAACATAGGAACTGTTGGTAGAGTAGCATTTCTACCAACAAGAGAGCTCAAATTCCTGTAGTAAGTAGAAAACTGCCTGCTGAAATGATACCCTAAGTAAGAAATGGAAAGGCAGGCATATCACCATCAATTCCGCTGACGATGCAATTCACTCGGATGTTTCGCTCACCATCAACGGTAGTATATTTACCATTGCATCCGGTGATGATGCCATCCATGCAGAGGATACCTTGACCGTTACTGCAGGCAATATCGATATTTCCGAAAGCTACGAGGGGCTGGAAGCCTTAAATATCAAGGTTTCCGGCGGCAACCTCTATATCAACTCCTCCGGTGACGGTATGGATGCCAACGGAACTCTGGAGATCAGCGGCGGCTATACTGTGGTTGTAGGTCCTACCCAGAGCGATACCGCAACACTGGACTATGATACAAGCGGCATTATTACGAGCGGTACTTTCATTGGCACTGGTGCTTCCGGTATGGCACAGACCTTCAGCGATTCTAAGCAAGGTGTTGTTGCGGTAAGTGTTGGTAATCAAAGCGCAGGAACGCAGATCATTCTGATGGACAAAAACGGGAATACCGTTCTGGAGCATACCCCAGAACTGAACTTTGCAGTGGTGATCCTGTCAAGCCCGGATATGACAAAGGGAGAATCCTATGCAATTACAGTAGGTACCCAATCCGGAGAATTTGAAGCAAGCCAATATACGAAGGGCGGCGGCAGAGCAAAACTCTGCCGCCGCTTTGTGTCATTATTAATATTTCAGAAACAAAACTTGAACTTTTTGGAATAATTCCACTGATAGAATGATGCCATCAAAAGAAAACAAAAAACAAATCAAACAAATCAAAAGGAGATTATTGTTATGGCAAAGTTTGCAGACCACGTGGAGAAGATTTCTGACGGCGTAGTAGAAGGCTACAAGAAGATCGAAGACGGTGTTGTGACCGGCTACAAAAAGATCGAAGACGGTGTGGTAAACGGCTATAAGAAGATCGAAAACGGCGTTGTGGAAGGCTTCGGCAAGGTGGTAGACAAGTGCGTGGAAAAACTCTTTGCCAAGGAAGGCGAGAGCGTGGAAGATGCCAAGGCGAGACTGAATGGAAAGGAGGAAAAATAATATGAAGGACCAGGAATTTCTTGTGCAGAAGATTCTTACGCAGTATACGGAAAAGGCGCATACCGAATTGGATGAATTGAAGGCACTGGATGCAAATGTGAAAAAGCCTGCCAATGTATTTGCCTATGTTTATGGCTCTGTCAGTGCGATCGTGATGGGTACGGGAATGAGTTTGGTAATGACGGATATCGGCGCTATGATCGGCTTGACTGCTGCTATGGTGCCCGGCATCGTGATCGGTGTGATCGGTATGGGTATGGCATTGAGTACTTATCCTATTTATCAGAAAATTCTCAATAACCGAAAGAAAAAATACGCACCACAGATTATGGCGCTGAGCGAAAAGCTGATGCAAAAATAATCGCAAAGCGGAGCTTTGGCTCCGCTTTTTTGCGAAACGCAAACAAAACTTTAACATTTGCCTGCTATGCTATATAATAGAAAATCATAGAATGCGGAGGTATCATTATGTTTCAGATTTTGGTTGTGGAAGATGATAAGGATCTAAACCGTACTGTTTGCGCATTTCTAAATAGCAGCGGTTACCAGACAACGGGTTGTCTGGATGCCAACGATGCCTATGACGCCATGTATGGTACAATGTTTGACCTGATCGTGTCGGACATTATGATGCCCGGCATCGATGGTTTTGAGTTTGCAAAGACCGTCCGCAGCCTGAACGAGAATATCCCTATCCTGTTTATAACTGCAAGGGATGACTTTGCCTCCAAGCAGCGGGGGTATCGCATCGGCGTGGATGATTATATGGTCAAGCCTATTGATCTGGATGAGTTGTTCCTACGAATCGGCGCGCTGCTGCGCCGGGCCAAGATCGCCAGTTCCAGAACACTAGAGGTTGGCAGCTTTTCTATGGACATGGACGAGCACACCGCAATGCTGGGTGACGAAGAAATTCCCCTTACCAACCGGGAATTCAACATTCTCTATAAGCTGTTGTCCTACCCCAAAAAGACCTTCACCCGGCAGCAGCTGATGGACGAATTCTGGGATGCAGACACCGAAACCGCACCCAGAGCGGTGGATGTGTATATGACCAAGCTCCGCAGTAAGCTGTCTGATTGCGAAGACTTTGAGATCAAGACCGTTCACGGTCTGGGCTACAAGGCGGTGATCAAATGAAAAAGCTTTCCTTTCGGCAGGTTTTGAAAGCAGTCAATAATTATGTAGTATTTTTTCTGACTGTTGGATTTGCCGTCAGCTGCTGCATGATGTTGTTTTTGAATGTCCTTGCTGATTCTATGGGACTTGTGTTGGATGCAAACAACATTGGGGTGGCCGCAAAACTGACCTTCGGCAATGTGTTGCTGATCACATTCCTGTTTGGAACTGCCGACTATATCCGCCGCAAGATCACGGTTGAGCAGCCCGTTAAGCAGATCACAGCGGCTGCGGAAAAAATCATGCAGGGAGATTTTTCTGCCCGTGTTCCGACAATGCACGGAGCAGGCACCGACGGCTTTAATCAGATCGGTTCTGCCATCAACAAAATGGCTCATGAGCTTTCAGGAACAGAGACCCTGCGAGCAGACTTTATTGCCAATGTGTCTCACGAGCTGAAGACACCGCTGGCGGTGATGGGCAATTATGCCACAATGCTCCAGCGCCCCGGTATTACCGAGGAAGAAAAGAACGAATATGCCAAAGCTATTTCCGAAGCTGCCCGGAAGCTGGCGCAGCTCATCACTAACATTCTAAGGCTGAACAAGCTGGAAAATCAGCAGATATTCCCCCAGCCGAAGGAATTTGATCTTGGTGAGCAGCTTTGTGAATGTTTGCTTGTATTCGAGGATGCATGGGAAGCCAAGAATCTGGAAATCGAAACGGATATCCAGGACGATGTGCGCATTCAGTCTGACCCCGAGCTTTTAAGCCTTGTTTGGAACAATCTGATCTCCAACGCAGTGAAATTCACACCGGACGGCGGCACGATCGGTTTGTCTTTGAAGACGGAGAGCGATAGCGTGATCGTACAGGTGCGTGATACCGGCTGCGGTATGAAACCGGAAACCGGTATGCATATTTTTGAAAAGTTCTACCAGGGAGATACCTCCCATGCCACGCAAGGCAATGGCCTTGGCTTGGCACTTGTAAAGCGGGTCGTGGACATACTCAGCGGCGAGATCGGCGTGCAAAGCATCTACGGTCAGGGCAGTACCTTTACTGTAAAATTTAAGAGGTGACCGATATGGATTGGAAGAAAATTGGGAAGAAGCTGCTGTTTCCTCCCATTTGGATGATGGTGATCCTGGTAATCGCCAGTGCTGTAGCGCTGACCCTTATTTTCGTCAAAGGGTTGGAAGAGAGTATTCCTGCCTATATTGTCTATGTTTTGGCGTTTTACACACTCAGCGTTGTGACGATCTTTTGCGCTATGGTGCTTCCCAAACAATACAGCACCATCAAACAGAAGATCTACGATAATCCCTTGGGTAACCGCTATATGACGGACAGAGTATTCCGCACGAATATATCGCTGTCTATATCCTTTGTGATCAGCATGCTCTATGTAGGTATCAACCTTTGGTCCTGGCATATGCTGGGAAGCTACTGGTTTATGGTGCTGGCAGTGTATTATGTGATCATGGCGGTGATGCGATACCTCCTGGTGCGGTATGTGCGCATCCAGAAGATCGGTACCGACATCTTAAGCGAGTGGAAACGATCCCGGATCTGCGCATATATCCTGTTGCTTATCAACTTATCTCTTAGCGGTGCAGTCCTGATGATCCTGTATCAGCATAGGGGCTACGATTATCCCGGTATCATGATTTATGTAATGGCGATGTATACATTTTACGCGCTTACCATGTCCATCGTGGATATCGTGAAATACAGAAAAATGGGTAGTCCCATCATGTCCACTGCAAAAATCGTCAGCCTGTCAGCTGCGCTTGTTTCTATGCTCAACCTGGAGACAGCTATGTTTGCCCAGTTTGGTGGAGACATGTCCCCGGAAAACCAACAAATTTTTATTATTTTGACCGGAGCGGGAATCAGCATAACGGTTGTAACGCTTTCTGTTATCCTCATTGTGAGAGCAACAAAAGAAATCAGGAGAGAGAACTATGGAAAATAAAGAAGGCTTTAACTTTACTTACTCTGCTGCTCAGCAGCAAGAGGTGGAGGATATCCGCAAAAAATATCTTCCCAAGGAGGAAGATAAAATGGGGCAGCTTCGCAAGCTTCACGCCGTTCCTACACAGAAAGCCCAGACGGCATCTATAGCAGTGGGTGTTACAGGTGCGCTGATCATGGGTACCGGTATGAGCCTTGTCATGACAGATATCGCTGCCGTGTTGGGCAGCCTTGCTATGGTTATTGGCATCCTTGTCGGTATCGTGGGCATGGTGTTGGTCGCACTGGCTTATCCGCTCTACAACCGGGTGCTGAAAAAACAAAGAGAAAAGATCGCCCCGGAAATTTTGCGGCTGACAGATGAATTGATGAAATAAGGATTTTGCAATGAATGTTAAAAATAATAACAGAAGCAGCTTGAAGCAGAGGTTGTCGCTCTGCGACAGTAGATTGAAGTACAGGAAAGACAGAACGAAAATATTGAAAGGTTCGTCCGAACGGCAGACAAATGCGTGGACATCGAGGAAATTGACCCGTGTATGCTGCGAGAGCTGATAAAGGCGATCTATGTGGAAGCACCCGACAAGTCCAGCGGAAAGCGCAGACAGAAGATTCACATCGAATACGACGGCATCGGCTTTATCCCTTTGGAAGAACTTGCGAAAAAGGAAACGGCGTGACCGAAGTCACGCCGTCCCTTGAAAACAGTCGCTTTCAAGCATTTTTCAAAATAACCGTTTTACGAAGCCCCGCCTAAAGGGTGGTCCTATCCTACATTTCTGTTTTCCATATAGATGTCCGTTCACGGCTCTTTCGAGCCGCGCCCGGACATCTATGGAATCTCCCACGGGCTAAAAATTGCTCGCTCGCTCTCAGTTTTTACACCAGTGTGCGCACTGGTGCCGCCCTTTCGATTCCCGTACGGGACAAAAAAGAAAACCACCCTGAAGGGTGGTTTTCTTTTTTGGTGACCCGTACGGGAATCGAACCCATGTTACCGCCGTGAAAGGGCGGTGTCTTAACCGCTTGACCAACGGGCCTGGTAGCGGCGACCTGACTTGAACAGGTGACAGACCGGGTATGAACCGGGTACTCTACC
>JAZSPA010000040.1:0-46540 GCA_045537165.1 Faecousia sp. | reverse complement strand
TGCACACCGGTCAGCGTGACATGATCCGTGTCCGTGTCAGCAAGGCTGACTACGAGGCAGGCTTCCGCTTCCGCCACATCGGTGAGGTCCTGTACGCCAAGATCAAGAGCGAATTCGACACTGTTGTTGACAAGTGCCAGGTTCGCATCGTAGTAGGCGACGAGGCCAACAAGGAGCTCCGTGCTCAGGCCAACGAGATCTTCAACAAGCGTGATGCCCGTCTGGCCTCTATGACCGACGAGTCTGTAGACACCTTCTATACCTGCATTATGTGCCAGGCCTTCTCCCCCAGCCACGTATGTATCGTTACTCCCGAGCGTCTGGGTCTTTGCGGCGCTGTTTCCTGGCTGGATGCTAAGGCTACCCAGGAGCTGGATCCCAACGGCCCCTGCCAGCCCATTTTGAAGACCGGCTGCCAGGACGAGAGACTGGGTCGTTACGATTCCATGGACGAGGCTGTTTACAAGTACTCTCAGGGTGCTGTTGAGAAGATTACTCTGTACTCCCTGTTCCAGGATCCTATGACTTCCTGCGGCTGCTTCGAGTGTATCTGCGGCGTGGAGCCCTGCTCCATGGGCGTTGTTATCACCTGCCGTGAGCATGCCGGTATGACACCTCTGGGCATGAGCTTCTCCGAAATGGCTTCCATGACCGGCGGCGGCGTGCAGACCCCCGGCTTCATGGGTCACGGTAAGCACTTCATCTCCTCCAAGAAGTTCATCGCTGCTGAAGGCGGCCCCGGCCGTATCGTCTGGATGCCCAAGATGCTGAAGGACCAGATGCGCGAGCGCCTGGATGCTACCGTTCTGGAAATGTACGGTGTGGAGAATTTCACCGATATGATCGCAGACGAGACCGTTTGCACCGAGGATCCCGAGCAGCTGCTGGAGTACCTGGGCGAAGTAGGACATCCCGTACTCTCTATGGAGCCTTTTGACATGTAATTTTAAATTGCAAGTTACAAATTACAAATGAGGGACGAAAGCCAATTGGCTTTCGTCCCTTTTGCTTGGATTGTAATTGAAAGTTGATAATTGACAATTGACAATTGTTGTATCGCTAAGCGATATATTTAAATAGTCGGCAAAGCCGACACCATAATTGTCAACTGTCCATTTTCAATTGTCAATTGCTTCTACTGTGTTTTTGTGTATTTTGCATTAAAAAAGCTATAAAAATTTGGAAGGCTACAGCCAAGAAAATTCCAGAATTTTATAGACAAGGGGGGGCTTGGTTTGTATAATATAATTAACATACCAGACATTGAGGCGAATTTGCCAAAGTGCTTGATATATAAAGCTTTTCAGCGTCTGCACCGGTGTGAGGAAAGGCCGGTTGGATAGCTGTGAACAGATCCTTAGAAGGGGGAACGAAATATGAAGAAAAGAAGTATTTTACACAAAGTGTTAAGCTGGGTGCTGACTCTGGCGATGGTGCTGTCTTTTGTGCCTGCTATCTCTATGCAGAGCATTGCGGCAGCTGACGATTTTATTGTCGAGCGGATCGTGGATGACAGCACCATGGATCAGTGGAAGGATTATTTTGGCCCCGATCATTTGGATACGGAATTTGCCGGTGCTGTGTGGACGGATAAATCTGTATTTAAGGATGCCAGCGCATTTTCCGGTGCGGTGAGCCAGCGCAATGAGCGGGTGACCATGCTCAGCCAGGATAATTTCCTGGTTGCGTTGTCTGCTATCGCATCCAACAAGGAAGTGGTGGGCTATTCCACAGTCCCTACGGACACCATGCTGGTGCTGGACCTTTCCGGCTCCATGATGCCGGATACCAACGTAGCGGGTTATAATAACATTTCCACCAAGGATATTTCCAATATAGAAGCGATGGTGGATGCAGCCAACGATGCCATCAATCAGCTGGTAGGACTGAATAACTACAACCGGGTAGGCGTAGTGGTTTATTCCGGTAATGACGACTTTGGTTCTTCCCAGGCATCTTCTGCTCAGGTGCTTTTGCCTTTGGGCAGATATCAGGGCGTTGCCGTATCTGACGGAAACGGCGGCACAACTTATGAATACCTGCAGCTTGACCTGGAGACCGACACCGAGTCCGCCCGGGTGCTGGTGGAAGATCGCCCCGGCAGCTGGAATGATGTTTGGCAGACGGTACAGGTAGAAGTGGTTACCGGTGCAGCGGTTGCTGTAAAGAGTGGCCTTAAGACTGAAACCGGCGCTGCCGTAAGAGCAAACGATAAGGAAGTTGTAGGCGGCACTTATGTGCAGAGCGGCCTGTTCCTGGCTTGGCAGCAGTTTGCTGCGGTTGAGGATACCCAGATCCCCACCGGCAACATCCTGGGCGGTACGGACAGAATGCCCATTATGGTGCTGATGAGCGACGGCGCGCCTACTACTGCTACCCATAATTACGCAGGTACGACCCAGGGCGGCAGCACTACTATCGGCACATCTACCACCGGTCGCGGCAGCGGCGAAAGTGCGGGCATCAGCTTCCTGACCCAGCTGACCGCTGCCTGGGTACGGGCAAGCATGGAAGCCAAGTATGGAAGAGAATGCCGGTTCTATACCTTGGGCCTGGGCGCGGTGCAGAACAGCGCCACCAGCCTGTGCGTGTTGGATCCCAGCGTCACACCCAGCACTATCAACGGATACTGGAATACCATTACAGATCCCAATACCACCAATATGGTGCTGACTACCCCCAGCACATCCAATAGTAATCAGAATGTTCAGCTGACCGTGGCTAAGAATGCTCTGATCACTTCCGCAGATCAGAAAAACTATGTAAATAAGTTTTTTGCTGCCAGCGATGCTCAGGGCTTGACCCGGGCTTTTGAGGATATCGTGGATGAGATCATTATTCAGTCCCGGTATTATCCCACCTTGGTCAACTCCGGCAAGGTGGATCTGGACGGATATGTGACCTTTGAAGATGAACTGGGCGAGTTCATGGAAGTTAAGGATGTGAAGGGCCTGGTTATCGGCAACACCTTCTTCTCCGGCTCTGCTGTAGCTTACGCAATGGCAAACGGTCAGTTCGGCAATGCCGGCACCTATACGGATTATGGCTGGGAACTGGTAAACACCGTTGGCGAGCGGTTGGGTATTTCCGGTGACGCAGCGATCCCGCTGCTGCAGAATGCCTGGCAGGACGGCCAGCTGGTCTATAACCAGGACGGCACATTCAGCAATTACATCGGCTGGTATGCGGACGCGAACGGCAATTTTGTCGGCGCATGGCACAAGGCAGATACCATTACGGATAAGCCGGAAAATGCAGTATATGCGAATAAGAGCTATGGCTTCCTGGGCGTTTCTGACGGTAACATCAAAGACAGTGATATGATGCATATCATTGTTATGGTCAAGACCAATATTGAAAACGGCCATCAGAGTGTTACCTTCAAGATCCCTGCAGCGCTGATCCCCATGGTAACCTATCGAGTGGAGCTGGAAGGCGACAGCCTGGAAAATGCCCGGAATATCGTTCTGACCCAGGAAATGGCAGAGCCCATCAGATTGCTCTTTGAGGTGGGCCTGCAGGATCGGGTGAATGCCCTGACCATTGGCGATATTATGGCAAATGCCGATCATAAGCACGAGACCGCTGATGGCAGATTCTATTTCTATACCAACCGCTGGGGCAGTGCGGACCATAATGCTCCCAGTATCGACTATACCAATCCCCACACCCACCTGGCTACCATTTCCCACCTGCATCCCTCTGAGGAGAACGAGCGGTATTACTACATAGAAAATACCAAGCTTTACGCAGATGAAAACGGCACAGCCTTGTATAACGGCAACAGCACAGCCTATACCCCCCGTACTTACATTAGCGCCCAGACCAATGGCGGCAGCGCGGTAGTAACCACTAAATACGTGGAGGCTTCTACTGAAATTATGGGTGCGGCCCAGCAGGATAATGAGGGCGTGTGGTATATCCCCAAGGGTACGATCTCCTATCGGGTAGTGCGATATAATACCCCCAAGGATGATCCCAACACCCCTGTGGATGAAAATTACACCGCAACTTTGGAATATGCCGATTATCCTGCAGTAGATCACCCCAACCCCGGCGATACTACTTATGACGTCTATAATTTCCTGGGTAACAATGGCCGTATGCTGGTGACCCCGGCTACCGGTATCCGTATCAGCAAGCGCGTTGAGCAGGTTGTTCCCGGAACCCAGGTGGATAATTTCCAATTTGAGATTACGTTAACGCTGAATGGTCAGCCTTACAGTGGTGATGTGACCTATACGGATGAAAACGGCGCAGAATCTGCGCTAACCTTCCAAAATGGTCAGGCTACTGTGACTGTAGGCCACGGAGAAACCGTTTATCTGACGGATATTCCTGCCGGAACGGAATATTCCGTCCGTGAGCTGACCCACGAAGACTATGCCCCTGTGGGCGGCAGCGTGAAGAGCGGCACAGTTGCACTGTATGAGCTGGATGGTGTGGATTTTGTTAATGCTTTGGTGACCCAGGGCAGCCTGATGATCACCAAGGAAGTTTTGCACAGCTACGGCGATAGCTACCAGATTCCCGAGAAGGCCTTTAAGGTGCAGGTGGACCTGGATGGCGAAGGCGTGGCCAATACCAGCTTTAACGTAACCTCCACTACCGGTATTACCTCTGTTGCAACGGATGCAGATGGCGTCTTTGAGATCACCCTTGGTCATGATGATTCCGTGATGATCCAGGGCATCGAGGCCGGCGTGACCTATACTGTTATAGAGTACGATCTGCCTGCGGGCTTTACCCTGGATAGCAGCAGCACCGGCCTGATCGGCGCTATTGAAAGTGATGCGGTTTCCACAGCTGTGCTGTATAACCGCTATGCGGCAGCCCCTGTTTCCGGCGGTATCACCGTTACCGGCATCAAGACCCTGGATCGCCAGTGGCTGCCCACGGACAGCTACACCTTCCGCCTGGAGGCCTATTCTGCCGGCGCCTGGGACGTAGTTCCCGGCGGCACAGCCACCATTACCGGTACTGACGCGGAAAAGACCTTTGACCTGACCGCAGCCATGGAGGCTGTGCCATTCCCCGCACCCGGCAGCTATTACTTCCGCCTGGTGGAGGTTCCCGGTACCGACCCCAACATTACTTACGATACGTTATCCCGCATCTTCCTGGTAACCGTCATCGACGACGGTATGTCCGGTGCACTGACCATCAGCCAGGTGACCGGCTATGATCCTACTGTAGTTACCCAGACCGCTAACGGTTACCATGTGGCAGCCAACTTTGTAAATAAGTACACCGCAACCGGCACTGCCAATGTGACGGTGAACATCCAGAAAAAGCTGGAAACACCCAGCGGCGCGGACCTGTCTCTGGAAGGCTTCAAGTTCGGACTGTATGATGCAAATGGTAATCAGGTAGGTGAAGAAGCAGTTTCCAAGATCGATGGTACTGCCAACTTCTCCCTGAGCTACTCCACTGCGGACATCGGCAATACCTATACCTATGTGATCCGTGAGATCGACGACGGTAAGCCCGGCGTGATCTATAGTAATGAATGGTACACGGTAACGATCACCATTACGGATGATATCACCAACCCGGATGTGCTGAATGCGGATGTTGTGATCACTGTTGCGGATACAACCGAAACCGTGGATTTGGCCACCTTTACCAACACCTATCGCCTGACACCCACCAAGGTGGATATCCCCGTTACCAAGAATCTGACCGGTCGGGATCTGGTAGACGAAGAATTCGGCTTCGTGCTGATTCCTACCGACGCTGCTTTCAAGCCCCTGAACTACGCGCCCATCATTGTCAAAAACAGTACCCAGACTAAGTTCTCTTTGGAGTATGGTACGATCGGTACCTATTACTACCTGGCAGGCGAGCAGATCTCCTACAATGATAACGGCATCACCTATGACCGCACCCAGTATCACGTGACCGTGACCATTACCGATAACGGTCAGGGAGGCATGGATCACGAAGTGAGCATCCGTCAGGTAGGCGGCAGCGGCACGGCACTGGTATTTAATAACATCTACACGGCTGATCCGGTGGAGATCGCCATTGAAGGACTGAAGACTCTTTCCGGCAGAGGACTGAAGGCAGAGGAGTTCTCCTTCGTGCTGAAGGATTCCACCGGCGCGGAAGTACAGACCGTTACCAATGGCGCAACCGGCAAGTTTGCCTTTGACGCTATCACTTATGACGCAGTAGGCGAATACAGCTACACGGTACAGGAAGAAGCCGGCAATTTGGGCGGCGTGACCTATGATCTTGCTGCCCGGAATGTGGTGGTTAAGGTCACCGACAATGGCTTGGGCAAGCTGGAAGCCAAGGTTTACGTGGATGGCCAAGAGGATATTGTGCGGATCAACAATACTTATGCAACCACCGGAACTACCGCTTATGTCCGGGCCACCAAGGAGCTGACCGGTCGTGACCTGAATGTCGGTGAGTTTACCTTCCTGCTGTATCCGGCAGATAAGGATTACAATATCCTGTCCGGTGAGCCTATCAGCACCTCCAATGCAGCCGATGGTAGCATCACTTTCGCGTTGAGCTATTCCGCAGCAGGCGAGCATTACTTCGTTATGGCCGAGGATATGAGCGAAGCCAAGGGCGGCGTGACCTACGATGATACCCGGTACAATGTACATGTTGTGGTGTACGATGACGGAAACGGCGCGCTGCAGTCTGTCGTGCAGATCCTTAACGGCGCGCAGGAGGATGTGCGCTCCGGCGCGTTCCACAATTATTACAATGCCGCGCCTGTGGCTGTAAGCGTGGGGGCTGAGAAGGTGCTTTTGGGCAAGACCCTGGAGGCCAATCAGTTCACCTTCCAGCTGGTGGAAGCAAACACCAAGGAGCTGCTACAGACTGTTACAAATGCAGCCGACGGCACGATCACCTTTGCAGATCTGACCTTTACCAAGACCGGTACGTATACGTATCTGATTCGGGAGTATGTACCCGAACCTGAAGAGTGCTACGGCTACGATGAAACCCAGTATGTGCTGACGGTGGAAGTGATCGATGACGGCAACGGTCAGCTGCAGGCGCGGAAGACCGTGACTGTAGAGGGCGAGAATACACCTGTTCAGCAGATCGTATTTGAGAACCTGTACTTTGTCTTCTTTGAAGTGCAGATCGACAAGAACGTGATCTGCAACCGGATGAATCAGTACAGAGGTCCTGAGGGCTTTGAATTTGAGGTCTATATGGACGGCCAGTACGTAGACACGTTTGTCAGCGATGCAAACGGCAAAACCGGTTTTACGCTGCGGGGCAATCATTATGTGGTCGGTACTTATGAGCTGGTAGTTTCTGAAGTAGATCAGGGCGAAGAGCATATGATCTATGATGATACGGTCTATACCCTGACTCTGAAGGTGGATTACGATGCAGACGGCACGCTGGCCTTCTTCGTGGATAATGCAGCGGATCCCACAGATAAGGTAGTTCTGACCTTTGAGAATGTCTATGAGGGCGTACCTCCCGTAGGCCCGGAGACCGGCGATCACTTCGATATGCTACTCATCGGCGGCGCAGCCCTTGTCTGCCTTGCAGGCATGGTTGTAGCTCTGCTGATGCTGAAGAAGAAAAAACCGGAAGAAAACTAAATAAAAACAGCACCGCCTAGCGGTGCTGTTTTTCAATGCACAATTCACAATGGACAATGCACAATTGTGGTATCGCTTGCGCGATAATTTGTATTCGTAGGCAAAGCCGACACATTCATTATATATTATGCATTATGCATTGTGCATTAAAAAAGGCTGCCCGAAGGCAGCCTTTTTGATTTTGAATTACACCAGAGCAGCGGTGATGATAGCCATCTTGTACACTTCGTCGGCGTTGCAGCCACGGGACAGGTCGTTGATGGGAGCAGCCAGACCCTGCAGGATGGGGCCGTAGGCTTCGTAGCCGCCCAGACGCTGAGCGATCTTGTAGCCAATGTTACCGGCTTCGATGCAGGGGAAGATGAAGGTGTTGGCATAGCCGGCAACGGGAGAGCCGGGGAACTTCAGCTGACCAACCTCGGGAGCAACAGCGGCGTCGAACTGCATTTCGCCATCGATAGCCAGCTCGGGAGCCATTTCCTTGGCAACCACAGTAGCATCGTGGCTGAGCTTCACAGTGCCGCCCTTGCCGGAGCCGTTGGTGGAGAAGCTGAGCATAGCTACCTTGGGCTCAATGCCGAAGACCTGAGCGGTCTTAGCAGTCTCGATAGCAACCTCAGCCAGCTTGCGGGCTGCGGAAACGGTGACGTTGCCTTCCTTGTCTACGCTGTGTTCGTAGCTCAGGTTAATAGCACAGTCGCCCATAGCGATCTTCTCGTCGCCACGAACCAGGATGAAGCAGGAGGACACCAGGTTAGCGCCCTTCTTGGTCTTTACCAGCTGCAGAGCGGGACGGACGGTATCAGCGGTAGAGTAGGTAGCGCCGCCCAGCAGGGAATCGGCATAACCCATCTTTACCAGCATAGTGCCGAAGTAGTTGCCCTTGGAAAGGGCAGCGCGGCACTCGTCAGCGGACATCTTACCCTTACGCAGCTCTACCATCTTTTCTACCATGGCATCCATGCCAGGGTAGGTGGCGGGGTCCAGGATCTCCACGCCCTCAATGTTGAAGCCACCCTTGGCAGCGTTGGCCTTGACTTCGTCTACGTTGCCAACCAGAATGGGGGTCAGGAACTTGCCCTCGTTTAAGCGGGCAGCGGCCTCCAGAATACGGGCATCGTGGCCCTCGGTGAAGACGATCTTCCGGGGATTTGCCTTCAAAACGTCGATCATTGCTTGAAACATGACTTTTTCCTCCATATGTATGGGCCATAGCCCAAAATTTTACAGCTTAATTATACATCACTTGTTTTTCGGTTGCAACCTTTTTGCGAAATATTATGGCGTTTTTGTAAATAATACAACTGTGTATTGACCTTCGATTTTGCCTTTGGTATAATAAAAGCAGAAAGGAAGGTGGACACAAAATGGATTGGATGACCCTTGTTTGGTTTGGCCTTTTGGTGTTTTTCCTGTTGCTGGAAGGCTCTACTGCGGCTATGGTATCTGTGTGGTTTGCAGGCGGTGCGCTGGCGGCGATGGTCACCACATTGCTGACAGATGTGCTATGGGTACAGGCTGTAGTATTCCTTGCGGTATCTACGGTGCTGCTGGCACTTCTGCGACCGCTTGCACGCAAATTGGCACAAACCAAAAAGACCGCCACTAATGTGGACGGTGTGATCGGCAAGACCGGTGTGGTGCTGGAGGATATTGATAATTTAGCCCCCGCCGGACAGGTAAAGCTGGATGCTATGATCTGGACTGCCCGTAGTACCACCGGGGATAAGATCCCCGTAGGTACAGTTGTAAGGGTGGACCGGGTCGAAGGTGTAAAATTATATGTAACGGAGGTATAACTATGGAGTGGTTAGTATGGGCAGGCTTGGCAGTGATCGTCTTTTTGGTCGTGATCTCCAACATTAATGTGGTGCAGCAGTCCCGAGCCTATGTGATTGAACGTCTGGGCGCATTTCAGGCAGTTTGGGGCGTAGGCCTGCATATTAAGATCCCCTTTATCGACCGGATCGTGCGCCGGGTAAACCTGAAAGAGCAGGTTCACGATTATCCGCCTCAGCCGGTTATCACCAAGGATAATGTTACCATGCAGATCGATACGGTGGTGTATTTCCAGATTACCGACCCCAAGCTGTATTGCTACGGCGTGGAGCAGCCTATGACCGCTATGGAAACCTTGACGGCTACCACTCTGCGTAACATCATCGGCGATTTGGAATTGGATCAGACCCTGACTTCCCGTGACGTGATAAACACCAAGATGCGCGCTATTTTGGATGAAGCCACTGACCCTTGGGGCATTAAGGTCAACCGTGTGGAATTAAAGAACATTCTGCCTCCCCAGGATATCCAAAGCTCCATGGAAAAGCAGATGAAGGCAGAGCGTGACCGCCGGCAGGCCATCTTGCAGGCTGAGGGCCAAAAGAAGTCCGCTATTTTGATCGCAGAAGGTGAGCGGGAATCCGCTGTTCTGCGGGCAGATGCGGAAAAGCAGGCTGCAATTTTGCGGGCAGAGGCCGAAAAGCAGGCTGCTATCTTGAAGGCAGATGGCGAGGCCCAGGCGATCCGTACGGTGCAGCAGGCGCTGGCAGATTCCCTGGCAATGCTGAATGAAAAAGCCCCCAATGAACAGGTCATCAAGCTCAAGAGCATTGAGGCTATGGAAAAGGTAGCTAACGGTACTGCTACCAAGATCATCATTCCCAGCCAGATGCAGGGTCTGGTAGGCCTGGCCAACGGTATTGTGGAAGGCACGAAAGACAATTGAAAATTGACAATGGATAATTGACAGTTATGGTAAAACGCAGATGGGTATATCCCATCTGCGTTTTTCGTTAAGAATTCGTAAACAAACAGTGGGAACGGTTGAAAAGCTGGGAAAAAGTAATATAATATTACCATCAAGTATTGTGAGGTTGTTTTATGGGCTTTTTTACCCGGCTGAAAATGGGTTTTGCGCGGTTTATGTCCGGCCGTTACGGCACGGATAAGCTGAATACCACCATCCTGACTTGCGGCATTATACTGAGCCTCGGTTCAGCTATCCTGACTTCTTTTGTATATATTCCTTTTTTGAATTTAGGTCTTACCCTGGCATCTTATATTTTGCTGGGCTGGGCTATCTTCCGTACCTTCTCCCGGCAGACCTATAAGCGCTATCGGGAAAACCAGCGGTTTTTGCAGTTTTTTAAGAAAATGAAAGACCGGGATCACCGGTATTTCGCCTGTCCCCGCTGCCGCCAGCAGGTGCGTGTGCCCAAGGGCAAGGGTAAGATCAATATCACCTGCCCCAAGTGTAAGGAAAAGTTCATTAAGAAGACATAAAAAACGGCAAGCTTCGGCTTGCCGTTTTTAATGCACAATGCATAATGCACAAGTCACAATGAATGTATCGTTGACGCGATGGATCAAAAATAGTGTCCACTCGCGAGTGGACACTGCTATTACGAATAAAGGGAGAGTTAGGCAGAGTGTCCACTAATGAGTGGACACTGGGGGTTCGTCATAATTTACAAAACGGCATACGCAAAATTGTGCAGGGCTATAAATTTTACTTTCGGGCGGGAAAATAAATAGACCGTAAAAAAGGGATATGTTAAAATAAAAATGAAGAAAGACGTAGGCCGGACGGTTGCCGGCAGAATATAGACAAAGGGACAAGAGAACCGTCCCCTTGTCCCAAGTATCCGAATAGGAGACTAAAATGGTGTTTGATAGATTATATGAATTTAGGATATCCAAATATGATTACAAGTATCGACATAATGGTGTTTATCTAAAAGAGGAATGGACAAGCATAAATGATGTTGGAAAAGTTTTTGAAGGCAAGATGCTTACCGACTCTGAATATGAGTATTATGAAAGATTGTACCTATCGTTCATTGAGAGAGTTTGTGCACAATTGGGAATCACTGAAATGTTTGTAAGTTGTTTAGAGGACTATAACAATATTTGCCCTTATAGCAGTGGTGCTCACATAAAAGGAACAAACGCAATCATTGAAGTAGCGAGAGATTGCTTAAGAGAGAAGTATTGGTGCAAATTAGTGACAGATATATGTCAATTTCATTTTGGCTATGACTATTATCTTTACTTGTGTAGTTCGCTGAATTATGATTATGTTAAAGATTTAGCGACCGAATTGGGCCTTTATGTTGAAATCAAAGAGTCTCCGTATAAGTAGCAGGGGACAAGGGGACGGTTTGGGGACAAGGGGACGGTTCTGTGTCTTCCCACTGACAAAGCGAAAGGGCAAGGGCAACCCCCTTGCCCTTATTTAATGATGTTTCCGCATAGCGGAAATGATGTTTGCCTACGGCAAAATGATGTTGCCCTGCGGGCAAATGATGTGTGCCTTACGGCACAATTATGGTATCGCCGGTGGGATAAAAGAAATAAAATTTTTCAAAAAAGTGTTGACAAGGGGAAATGGGTATGATATATTGTTAATGTAAATGATAATCATTCTCATTTAGGAGGTGCCCAGATGGCGGCGACCAAGCAATTTCGCAAGCGCAACGCCATTTTAGAGTACCTGCAGGAAACTGATGAACATCCTTCCGCGGAAATGGTTTATAACAACCTGAAGCCGCAGATTCCGGATATCTCCCTGGCGACGGTGTACCGTAACCTGGCGATGTTCCGGCAGAGTGGGCAGATCATCAGTGTGGGTACAGTTGGCGGTGTTGAGCGCTTCGATGGAAACACAGCTCCCCACGTGCATTTCATTTGTAACGGCTGCTACGCCGTCCATGATCTGCACAGCATGAACATCCCGGATAACTTGAGCCGGGAAGCAGAAAAAATGATAGGCGGTCAGGTTGAAGGCTGCCAGTTAACGTTTACCGGCCTGTGCACCCGGTGCGTTGAAATTCAAAGTAAAGGTGGTGAAAGCGCATGAAAAAGTACGAATGTGTAGTTTGCGGTTTTATCTATGAAGGTGACGAGCTGCCGGAGGATTATGAATGCCCCCTGTGCGGCGTAGGCCCTGATCAGTTTGAAGAAGTATCCCAGTAATACCTAATATATAAATAACATAAATAAAAATATTAACTTATAATTTTGGAGGAATTTATTATGAAAAAGTTCGTTTGCTCTGTTTGTGGTTACGTTCACACTGCCGATGAGTTGGATGCCGATTTCCGTTGCCCCGTATGTAAGGTTCCTGCTTCCAAGTTCGTGGAGCAGAAGGGCGATATGAAGCTGGCTGCTGAGCATGAGTACGGCATTTACGCCAAGACCGTGAAGAATAACCCCGACATTTCTGCCGAAGATAAGAAGTACATCTTCGAGCAGCTGATGGCTAACTTCAACGGCGAGTGCTCCGAAGTGGGTATGTACCTGTGCATGGCTCGCATCGCACACCGGGAAGGCTATCCTGAGATCGGCCTGTACTGGGAAAAGGCTGCCTGGGAAGAGGCTGAGCACGCTGCCAAGTTCGCAGAGCTGCTGGGTGAGGACTTAGAGCCCAACATGAAGGCTACCACCAAGGATAACCTGGCTTGGCGTGTAGACTGCGAGTTCGGCGCAACCTCCGGCAAGTTCGACCTGGCTGCCTGCGCTAAGCGCAACGGCCTGGATGCTATCCACGACACCGTTCACGAGATGGCTCGTGACGAAGCTCGCCACGGCAAGGCTCTGCAGGGCCTGCTGGAGCGCTACTTTCGCTGAGCAGGAAAAACCTGCGCAAGATCCCACGGCGCTGTATAACTTAAGCTATGGCTTATTTGTGCTCAGCGCCCGGGAATCGGACAAAGATAACGGCTGTATTGCCAATACCTGTTTTCAGGTAGCCAATGACCCTACAAAACTGGTGATCTCCGTCCAAAAGGGCAATCTGACCCGGGAAATGATCGAAAAAACCGGCGTGTTCAACGTCAGCGTGCTGACGGAAAGCGTACCTTTTGAGACCATTCGCAATTTTGGTATGCAATCCGGTCGGGATGCCGATAAGCTGAAGGGCTTTTCCGTGAAGCGCAGCCATAACGGCCTTGTGTATCTGACAGAGCATACCAATGCCATGTTCAGCGGCAAGGTGCTGGAAAAGCTGGATCTGGGCAGTCACATGCTGTTTGTGGGCGAAGTGACGGAAAGTAAGGTCTTGGGGAAAGAGCCCTCCTGTACCTATGCTTACTATCACAAAGCTATAAAGCCTAAATTCTAAAAGAGGCGGTGCTTGGGGCGGGCTCACATAGGGATTTATACGGTTTTGAATAAATCTTTTTCCCCACAGAAAATCCATCGTCCTTGAAATACATACAGTATTCCGCGTTCTCTGGATATTCCTGTGAGCAAAAATCTTAAATTCAAAACTGCAAAGCAGTCCAAAGTGAGAGATTTTTCTGCAAGACAAGATAAAAAGCCACGGTAAGGCTGACGCCTACCGTGGCTTTTTGATGTAGTATTGCGGGAAAAGATCCAATTTGGAGCGTATAAATCCCTATGTGAACCCGCCCTTTACACCGCCTTTTTATTTGAGCGGTATGTTGACGGATAGGGGCGCTTTTGCTATAATGTAATAAAAATTTTTAATGATTACCAAGGAGGGAATTTTCTGTGACCAACCAAGATATCAAGCTTACCCAATATGCCCGGCAGATCCTGGGTCAGGTTAGTACGGTGATTTCCGGAAAAGAGCCCGTGTTAACGAAGATTTTAACGGCTATTTTAGCCCGTGGTCATATTTTGCTGGAGGATATCCCCGGAGTGGGCAAGACTACCATGGCGGTGGCCTTTTCCAAGGTGTTAGGGCTTTCCTGTAACCGTGTCCAGTTCACTCCGGATGTGCTGCCTTCAGATATTACCGGCTACAGTATTCCCGATCCTGCTACCGGCAAGCTGTCTTATCAGCCCGGCGCGGTGCTGTGCAACCTGTTTTTGGCGGATGAATTAAACCGGGCCACCTCTCGTACTCAGTCTGCTCTTTTGGAGGCTATGGAAGAGGGCCAGGTCACAGTAGACGGTGTTCGTCACAAGATTCCCCATCCCTTTACCGTTATTGCCACCCAAAACCCTGCAGGTGCCGCCGGTACCCAGCTGCTGCCGGATAGCCAGATCGACCGATTTGCTATGCGGCTGAGTCTTGGCTACCCCCAAGTAAAGGATGAGCTCGCGATGGTGTTGAACCGTCGGGAGGGCGATCCTATGGACAAACTTACCCCGGTACTTACGGCACAGGAGCTGGCTGCCTTGCAGGATCAGGTAGCTGCTACATTTCTCCATGAGCAGGTGGCGGAATATGTGGTATCCCTTGTGGATGCCACCCGGCATAATGATTATATTGTTCGGGGTGCCAGTCCCCGGGCAACTCTGTCCATTGTAGCCTTGGCTAAGGCCGCTGCCCGCCTTAAGGGACGGGACTTCGTGACTCCCCGGGATGTGCAAGCTGTATTCCCCTTGGCTGTTTCTCATCGCCTGCAATTATCTGCCAAGGCTTCCGGCAGCGGAAAGGCAATGCAGCAGATATTGAAGGACATTTTGGAGGCAGTCCCTGCCCCCAGCCTCAGCTGATCATGCTGCGCCGGTGGCTTTTGTACCTGGCGGCTTTGGCCGGGTGCAGTGTATTTCTCCTTGCCTATCAGCAGCGGTATGCCTGGGTGATCCTGATTGCCGTTTTATGCTTGCCGGTTTTGGGTTTGATCGTAAGCCTTCCCATAATGCTGACGACCAAGCTTCGGCTCACACTGCCCAGTTATTGCACCGTAGGCGAGAGCGTAGTCGTTTCCGGAGAGATTTATGCCCCTTTGGGTAAACCGTTGCTGCGCTGGCATTTGCCTGTGGGCCGGGAACGGAAGGTAGCCGGCGACCGGCTCCCTACCGAGCATTGCGGTGTGCTGGTTTGCAAACCTGTCAAGATGCGTATTTTTGATTGCTTGGGTCTGTTCTTTCGGGTTCCCCGAAAGCAGAAAGCGCATCGTCTCTTTGTCCGCCCCATGCCCCTTCCTATCTCCGATTTTGCAAAGCTGGAACAGCAGCTGACCCTTGCCTGGCGGCCTAAATACGGCGGCGGTTTGGCAGATAACCATGAAATTCGGCCATACCGCCCGGGTGACAGCCTGAATCAGATCCACTGGAAGCTGTCTGCCAAAACCGGCAGCTATGTGATCCGGGAAGCGATGGAGCCATTAAATTCCCAGGCTGTTCTGGCTTTGAGCCTGGGGGGCACTCCGGAAGAGATGGATCGGAAAATGGGAAGGCTGCTCTGGCTGGGAAATCGTTTGCTGGAGCAAAATTTTCGCTTCTGCATACGGGCAAGATCCGGAAAGCAGATCCTGCAGCTGCAGCCCGATTCTCCGGAGGCTCTAATGGCGGCGTTGGATCAGCTGTTGGCTGCGCCTACCGTCGCTCCGAATGCTCCGACTGATGATTTTTGCAGCCCCCGGCTGTACACCATAGGAGGTGAGCCGGATGAAAATTAAAGCATGGCTGACTTCCTGGCTTACCAGCTCTTGTATCAGTTTTGGCGCAGTCTCCGCCCTGGTCACTACATTTTCCTTTTCTGATGTTCCTTTGCCGGAACTGGGCATATACTGCGTGCTCCTGTGCGCCGTCTGCGCCTGGGCTTTTCTTACCAAGCGTGGCCCTGTTGTCCTTTTCGGCCTTATGGGCGTGCTTTTGTGCTACGGCTTGTTTTGGCGAGGCCTTTGGGATTCCCTGCAGGCCGTTGCTTACCGGATCAACACCGTATACAATATTGCCTATCGCTGGGGCGAGCTGGATATATCTGACGAGGTCAAAGCTTTTAGTTTAATTCCGGCCATGGCCTTTTTGGGAACACTGCCTGCGGTTTCCCTGAGCTGGGCAGTGGGCCGCCGGAAAAAACTGCTGTTCCCCTTAATTATCGCACTGCTTCCTCTGTATCCCTGCTTTGTTATTATGAATCCAGCTCCGGAAGGCTGGTGCTTTCTGCTGATCTTGGCAGCTGCTCTGGTGCTGATACTGACCCAAGCTCTGCGTCGGCTGGATCAAAAGACAGGCCAGCGGATCACTGCTGTTGTCCTGATCCCGGCAATATTGCTGTCTGTGTTTTTGATGTCTTCCGTACCGGAAGACGGTTACTGGGAGAAGTTTCCGGCGCTTCAGGCTCTGGCATGGGAAACTCCCGGTCAAAGCAGCACCCAGGGGGAGGGGCAATCCCACCTCGGAATGCCGGAGAATAACCGAATAGATCTTCTGTCTGCCGGATTCCCCACCGGACTGAGTACAACGGTGATGTCTGTCCGATCCAGCTTCCGTGGGTTTGTGTATCTGCGGTATCAGTCCTTTGACAGCTATAATGGCACCCAATGGCTGGCAACGGGGCTACCGGAGGATCCCGACTTCTGGCCGGGGGAAGAGGATCTTGGGAACTCGGGGTACATATCTATCACCACTACGAAGCCCTACGAGGGGCTGTTTATTCCCTATTATGCCCAAAACGGTCGCTATCTGCTGCTGCAAAACGGAATGCAGCCTAACAGCGAAAAGCTTACCGAATACCGGGTGAGCATAGGCACTCTGGGAAAAAGCGCATATGCTGAGCAAACACCGGATCTGACCTCTTATCTGCGATTGCCGGAGGCTACCCGGGCGGCTGCCCAGAAAATTTTACAGGAAAACGATTTGCAGACCCCGGAGGACATCCTACAATATGTGAAAGATTCGGCCACCTATAGCTTGATGACAGCGCCGCCGCCTGAAGACACGGAGGATTTTGCCATTTGGTTCCTTCAAAACGGCAAGACCGGTTTCTGTGTACACTTCGCAACTGCCGCAGCTGTGCTGCTGAGGGCGGCCGGGTATCCAGCCCGGTATGTTACCGGCTATGCGTTGACGGCCCGGGGTGGGAGAATCGTTTACGTAAAAGAACGCAATGCCCACGCGTGGGTAGAATATGCCGAGCCGGAAAGCGGCTATATTTGGAAGGTTTTTGAGGCCACACCTGCTGATTTTCTCCCGGATTCCACGCCGTCTACTACGGAACCTACCGATCCTTTTGCGCCTACTCAGCCATCTGAGACTTCCGGCGCGGAGCTTCAGGAGCCCACAGATCCCAGCGACCCAGACAAACCATCGGAGCCTGTGACTGACTCCGCGACATTGCCTTCAGATCAAGAGGGCGAACAACACAAGCAAAAACCGTCAATAAACAATTCCTGGCTTTTGCGCTGGGTTGTCGGAATAGGGTGCTTGATTGCAGCGATGGCTGTCCTGTGGCTGCAATACTGTATTCGCTTCCGGCTGCGTCAGAAAAAACTGCGAACCGGCTCACACAATGCCATGGCGCTGGCTTGCTGGCGGGAGATCCTGCGGCTTGACGGCTTACTGAAAACCGAACCGCCGGAGCAGTTGCTGAAACTTGCAGAAAAGGCCCGGTTCAGTCAACATGTTCTAACCCGAAAGGAACTGCTCCAATTAAGGCAGTATCTGCGTCAGCAGAGAAAGGTTCTTCAAAGCTTCCCTGCTTGGAAGCAGCTCTTCTTAAGGCTTCTTTGGGCGATATAAGTACAAACGGCATAGTGGGTAGCTCCACTATGCCGTTTTGCCGGCATAAATTGCCAATTAAATACCGGGTTGCGCTCTTAGTCAAATTGTGCTATAATTCGCCCAAAGGAGTTGGTTTTGTGGCAGCTGATCTGGAGCAGGCAAAGCTTCTGCTGGAAAGCGGAGAATACACCTGTGTGTTTTGCAAGGCAGAACAAGTCATCACCTGCAAAGAGCGGGGGGTCAAGCCTCTTTTGGCGCTGCTGGAGGCCAATCAAGACCTGCGGGGCTATTCTGTTGCCGATAAGGTGGTAGGCAAGGCCGCCGCTATGCTCTATGTTTGTATGCATGTCCGCCAGGTATATGCGCCTGTGATGAGCGCCGGCGCAGAGCGTACGCTGCTGCGCCATGGCATCGCTGCTTTGTATGACAAAAAAGCAGAGCGCATCCAAAACCGCCGGGGTGACGGCCTTTGCCCCATGGAAACTGCCGTTTGGGATATTGATGACCCCGAGCAGGCTTATAAAGTTCTTAAAAATGCAACAAAATAAAACCCGACAGTTCGTAACCATCCTGTCGTAAAACAAAACTAAGGAGGGATGGGCGCAGAGCGCCCATTTTTTGTATCATGAACAAGAAAAGCAGATTATTAGCTTACGGCGCGCTGATCGCCGCTATGTATGCAACGCTGACCCATTTGCAAAACATCATCCTGCCCGGCTCGGCCACCTGGGCCATTCAGATGCGCATGAGCGAGGCGCTGTGTGTGCTGGCCTTTTTTACCCCCGCTGCCATTTGGGGCTTGGGGGCAGGCTGTTTCTTATTTAACATTCTTTACGCCGGGGCGCTACCCTTAGACCCCATCGTTGGCACATTGGCAACCTTGCTGGCTACCTGGGCGATGTATACTACCCGGAATATAAAGGTATTGGGTATTCCGGTTTTGGGAATGCTAATGCCGGCGGTATGTAATGCCTTTTTGGTGGGCTGGGAGCTGTGGCTGTTTTTGGAAACACCGTTTTGGCTCAATGCCTTGTATGTAGCCATTGGCGAGCTGGCTGTTTTGTTGGTCTTGGGTACGGCACTGTATATTCTGCTTGATAAACGTTTTTCTCACGTAATAAAAGGAGATAAAAAATGATTCCCTTTAAGCCGTTTTCCCCGGAGGATCGGGAAATTTATACGCCCTATCTGTATGAGGCGGCCCATAAAGGCTGCGAATATAGCTTTGCCAACCTTTTTATGTGGGGCAGGCAGTCTGCCGCTGTGGCAGGGGAGCGGTTGGTGTTCTTTTCTCAGTTTAACCGCAAAACGGTGTATCTGTTCCCCGCAGGCAGCGCGGATATGAAGGCATCCCTGGATGCCATTATGGAAGATGCCTGCAAGCGGGGCATTCCCTGTCGCCTGACTTGCCTGAGTGAAGAAGAATGCAGGCAGGTGGAGCGCCTGTATCCCGGTGAGTTTGCCTTCCATATCTCCCGGGATGATTTTGATTATATATATAATGTAAGGCAGCTGGCCTCCCTTGCCGGCCGGAAGTTCCAAAAGAAGCGTAATCACGCCAACCGGTTTTGGCGGGAGCATCCCCAGTGCAAGGTAGTTCCCATTACGGAGGAGAATAAGCACCGGGCGCAGGAAATGATGGATGCCTGGTTCACCCAGCGGCTGGAGGACGACCCTTACGGGGATTTTGCCTTGGAGCGTTCCGCTGTTCATCGTGGTCTTAAGTATATGCAGCAGCTAAAGCTGGAAGGCATTATGTTGGAAGAAGAGGGCAACATCCTGGCGGTGACCCTGGGTTCCCGGCTAAGCAGTGATACCTTTGATGTCCATTTTGAAAAGGCCTGGGATAGAGTAGAGGGGGCTTATGCGGCGGTAAATCAGGCGTTTGCCCAATATGTACTGGACAAATATCCCGAGATAGAATATCTGGATCGGGAGGACGATATGGGCCGGGAGGGCTTGCGGCAAGCAAAGCTTTCCTATTGCCCGGTAAAGCTGACAGAAAAGTACTGGGCGCATCGCAAGGAGAATGGTTATGATTATTAAAATGCCCACACAGCAAGATATCCCCCAGATGAAGCTTTTGTGGCAGCAGACCTTTGGTGATCCTATGCAGAGCATCGATGGCTTTTTTGCCACCGGCTATCGGCAGACCCATAGCCGCATTGTGTGGGAGGAAAAGGTGCTGGGGGCTGTGTACTGGTTTGACCTTAGCTGGCAAGGCAGCCGTTACGGCCTGATTTACGCTTTGGCGGTGGAAGAAGGCCAGCGGGGAAAGGGCCTGGGCAGCCACTTGGTGGAGCAGGTGTGCCGTCAGCTGCAAAAGCAAGACTATGCCGGCGCGGTACTTGCACCTGCAGGGGAGCATCTGCATATCTTTTATAGTCGGCTGGGTTTTGCCCCCTTTGGCGGTGCAGATACCTTGCAGGTAGAAGCGTCCGGTGAGCCGGTGTATCTGGAGCAGGTGGACGCACAGACTTATCTGCAAGACAGGCCTGGGTTTGGTTGGGATGATGCGTTTGCCGCATTTGTAGAAAATCAATGCCTTTTATATCGGGCAGGGGATATGTGCCTGATCCGGTATAAGGATGCAGCGGATATTCAGGAATATATGGGGCCTATTGAAAAATTGCCCGGTATTCTGGCCGATTTGGGCATAAAACAGGCCCGGGTGCGTATGCAGGGGGCAAAAATGGCAGCCGGTATGTGCCGGATGTTTGACCCGGATGGGGATATACCCGGATATTTGGGGCCGATTTTGGATTGATATAAGCAAATGTTTAGGAATAAGCCTTTGTGTTGTTATTGGTCGGTATACATTTTTTATACATTTTCTCCCGGTTACGGACACCTATAAAAAACACACCAAAATATGCCCCCGAAATACAATTGATTGTCTACGAAACACACATAATTGCAAAAATCGGTTGACAGACGGCTTTCTTTGTGGTATATTTTCAAAATATCAGGGGGTTATTGTACCTAAAAAACCCTTTTTGATATGGCAATTGCATATTTTTCCTGAAAATATGCATATTTTCCGTTTTTTACCGCAAGGTAATAACCTGGATATACAACAGCCCAATACATAGCTGTGTATATAAAATTAAAATTGGAGGAAAAGAAAATGAAGAAGATTCTTGCTCTGCTGCTTGCTGCTGTTATGGTTCTTAGCCTGGCCGCTTGTGGCAACGCAGGTGACAAGCCCACCGATCCCCCCGCACCTGTCACCTACGTCGATCCCTACGCAAACATCGAAGACTACAACGAGAAGTCCTCTGCCATCTACGAAGATGTGCTGGGCGATTTCTACACCGCTTACGAGGCTGCTAAGGCTGCAACCAACGTTTCCGAGCGTTACGCTCTGATGGCTGTTGCTGAAGCTAAGCTGATGGAAGCTGCTGTTATGCTGCCTCTGTCTTCCAACGGCGGTAACTACGCTATCTCCCGCGTAGCTCCCTACACTGTTCCCAACGCTCTGTGGGGCAACGACTCCTACCGTTATCACAACGTTGTTGTTGCTGACAAGTTCATCACCGGCGCTGACCGCGAAGTGATGAAGGCTAAGTGGGCTGAGGTGAAGGGCACCGGCACCTACGAAGCTTGGGCAAAGTCCTTCCTGGAAGGCAAGGGCTACACCCTGAAGAACACCTATACCATCGGCTACAGCTCCGATCCTCAGACCTGGGACGTTCTGGGCACCTCCCGTGCTGCTGACTCCGAAGCCATCGTTAACACCTACGACGGCCTGTACGAGTACGACAACGAAGGCGTTCTGAAGCCCGCTCTGGCTGAGAGCTACACCGTTTCCGAGGACGGCCTGACCTACACCTTCAAGATCAAGTCCGGCCTGAAGTGGGTTGATGCTCAGGGCCGTGTTGTTGCTGACATCAAGGCTGACGACTTCGTCGCTGGTATGCAGCACATGATGGATGCTGCCGAGGGCCTGGAGTACCTGGTTCAGGGCATCATCGTTAACGCTACTGAGTACATCAACGGCGACATCACTGACTTTGCTCAGGTTGGCGTTAAGGCTGTTGACGATACCACTCTGGTTTACACTCTGTGCCAGCCCACCTCTTTCTTCATGACTATGCTGGGCTACGGCGTGTTCGCTCCTATGAGCCGTGAGTTCTACGTTTCCCAGGGCGGCCAGTTCGGCGCTGATTTCGACTCCGCTGCTGAGACCTACACCTACGGTCAGACCCCCAACAACATTGCTTACTGCGGTCCTTACCTGGTAACCAATGCTACCGCTGAAAACACCATCGTGTTCAAGGCTAACCCCTCCTACTGGAATGCTGCTAACATCAACATCGAGACCCTGACTTGGCTGTATAACGACGGTACTGACACCCTGAAGGCTTACAATGATGCCGTTGCCGGCACCATCGACGGCTCGGGCCTGAATTCCGCTGCTGTTACCGCTGCTAAGGCTGATGGCATCTTCGAGACTAACCACTATGTGTCCTCCTGCGATGCTACCTCCTTCATGGCTTTCTACAACATCAACCGTACTGCTACCGCTAACTACAACGACGAGACCGGCGCTACTGTTAAGTCCCCCAAGACTGAAGAGCAGCTGGAGCGCGCTACCGCAGCTCTGCGTAACGCTTCCTTCCGTCGTGCTGTCTCCTTCGCTACTGACCGTGGTGCTTACAACGCCCAGACCACCGGCGAAGATCTGAAGCTGACCTCCCTGCGTAACTCCTACACTCCCGGTAACTTCGTGTACCTGGAAGAGGACGTGACCATCTCCATCAACGGCACCGACAAGACCTTCCCTGCCGGCACCTACTATGGCGCTATTATGCAGGCTCAGATCGATGCTGACGGCATCACCATGAAGGTTTGGGATCCCACCGCTGAAGCTGGCATCGGTTCTTCCGACGGCTATGACGGCTGGTACAACCCCGAAGCTGCTGTTGCTGAGCTGAACAAGGCTATCGAAGAGCTGGCTGCTATCGGCATCGAAGTTTCTGCCGAGAACCCCATCTACATCGACCTGCCTTACTACGCTGCTTCCGAAACCTATGCTAACCGTGCTAACTCCTACAAGCAGTCCGTTGAGACTGTTCTGGGCGGCAAGGTTAAGGTCAACCTGAATGCTTGTGACACTTCTCAGGAGTGGTACTACGCTGGTTACTACACCGACTTCGGCTATCAGGCTAACTACGACATGTACGACGTGTCCGGCTGGGGCCCCGACTACGGCGATCCTCAGACCTACCTGGATACCTTCCTGCCTGACGGCGCTGGCTACATGGTCAAGTGCATCGGTGTGTTCTAATCTAACGACCTGAAATTCCTTAATTAAGCAGGGGAGGATGGGCGAAAGTCCATCCTCCCGTTGCGCCGTTTCAGCGTCTGCCTGTTGTGGGTGCCGATGAGCACATCGGTGGACCGCGCCGTGGTGCATCTGTACTGAAAAGGAGATTTTCAGTGCTTTGATGCGGTTATCGGCTCCTACAACCGGTTAGTTTATATGCCTATCCTAAACGAGATGAGAGATTGATTATGACGAAATATTTAGTTAACAGAATATTGCGCAGCCTTCTTTCGGTATTTATCGTGGTAGCGGTGGTTATGGTCCTGATCTATACCTGTATGGACCGGGAACTGATTTTCTTTGCTGACCCGCTGTACAGTAAGCAGCAGAACAATGCCAAGGAAGTTTATAAGATGCAGAAGTGGGAGGAGTATGGCTATCTGGACTATGTTTCCTATACCGACTACCTCAAAGATCTGCTGAAAGCCGGCGAAATTGATGAGGCGACTTTGCAGGAAGCCTCCAAGTACGGCTTTACTGCCGATAAGGACAGCGAATTGGTTGCCAAATATATCGCGCAGTTCAAGGAGCACTATGAGGCTCAGGGCTATCAGTTCAGACGCGCAGATGTTGTGCTGAAGTATAAGAGCAACAAGCCTGCTGCCGGCGGTGAGCCCCAGGTATATGTTTATAAGGATGTAGCGCTGGGTGACCGTCTGTGGGGTTTCTTTACCGGTCTGATCAGCGTGGATAATATCCACAATGTAAAGGAAGATGTTGGTGAGCGCGGCCTGACCTTTACCTGGTATGACCCTGCTTATGGCGGAGATGTATTTTCTCCTGCTATTATGGGTAACGGTACTACCCATAAGTATCTGTTCTACTGTAACGATCAGTTTCCCTTCATCCATCAGAACCTGGTAAATATCAATCTGGGTAAGTCCTACAATATCCGCAAGGGTGTTGATGTGTTCCAGATTTTGAATCAGACACAGGGTTCTTTTGCCACCAGTACTGTAACCTATCCCACCGGTCTTGTGGAGGAGAGTGCAGATGATCTGCATTCTGCTACCTATGTATCCGGTTCTTTGGAAAACGGCACTATGGTTATTAAGGACCGCTTTGTGGATGATTATACCAATGTGGAGACCAATAAGTCCGGCCTTTCCAAAACCGGTTACTCCTTCACCATCGGTATTATCTCCGTGGTGATGTCTTACCTGCTGGGTATTCCTCTTGGTATTTTGATGGCTAAGCGGAAGGACACTCTGGTGGATAAGCTGGGTACGCTGTATATCGTATTTATCATTGCAGTTCCTTCTCTGGCTTATATTTTCCTGTTCAAGGCCATCGGCGGCAATATGGGTCTGCCCACTACCTTCGATATGGAAAATCCCACCTGGCTCATGTATGTGCTGCCGGTGGTATCTCTGGCACTGCCCTCTGTTGCCAACCTGATGAAGTGGCTGCGTCGGTATATGATCGACCAAATGAATTCCGACTATGTTAAGTTTGCCCGCAGTGGTGGTCTTAGTGAGGGTGAGATCTTCTCCAAGCATGTGCTGAAGAATGCCATTATCCCCATTGTCCACGGTATCCCTGGCAGCGTACTGGGCGCAATGACCGGCGCTATTATCACGGAGCGTGTGTATGTAGTGCCCGGTGCCGGTAATATGCTCACCACCGCCATTAATCGTTATGATAACGGTGTGATCGTGGGTCTGACTTTGTTCTATGCGCTGCTGTCTGTTACAGCAATCATTATTGGTGACGTTCTTATGTCTGTTATGGACCCGAGAATTTCGTTCACTTCGAAAGCGAGGTAAAAAGCTATGGATCCTATGATCAACCTGGACCAATTTAATATGTCCCAGGAAGAGCTTTTTGCCCCTGTGGATATCAATAAGATCGAATCTGAGAAGATCACTGCGCCTCGCTATTCCTACTGGCAGAGCGTGTTCCGCGTATTCTTCCGGAAAAAGATAAATTCCGTTATCCTCATTCTGCTGGCAGTGCTGATCGCTTTCACCTATATTTATCCCTTGGCGATCGGTTATGACGCCAGCCCCGGCGGTGATCCCTATATCAACGTTAACAACGCTGAGGCCAAGCACCTGGACCCCCAGAAGGCTATCGAATTGTTTGGCTTTGAATTAAAGTGGGTCTTGGGCTCCGGCTCTGCAGGCCAGTCCACCTTTGATGCCATTTGGTACGGCGCCAGCATTTCTGTTTCCATGGCACTGATCTGCGCAGGCATCAATATGACCCTGGGTGTGATCATTGGCGCAATATGGGGCTTCAGCAAAAAGGTAGACCTGTTTATGACTGAGGTTTACAACATTGTGGCAAACGTGCCTTATATTTTGCTGATTTCCGTTGTGGTTCTGATTATGTCTGCCAGCTTCTGGTCTATGGTATTTGCCCTGACCATTACCGGTTGGCTGGGTATTGCTTACTTTATCCGTACGCAGGTCATCATTATCCGTGACCGGGAGTATAACCTGGCATCCCGCTGCTTGGGTACTTCTGTATGGCGTATTGCCGGCAAGAATATCCTGCCTTTTATGACCTCTGTTATCGTGACTTTGGCTGCTACCGAGATCCCCTCCTACATCTCCTACGAGGTATTCCTGAGCTTCATCGGTATGGGCCTGAGCGATATGTCTTTGGGCAAGCTGATTTCTGCTGCGCAGCCTGCTATGACTACCCCTGGCTGGGGCTTTGAGTTCTGGAGCCCTGTTGCAGTGGCATCCATCATCACCGTGGTGCTTTACGTTGTCGGCCAGAATCTGGGCGATGCGTCTGACCCCCGGACCCACATGTGAGAGGTGCCGAAATGGAAGATAAAAAGATTTTATTGTCCGTTAAGGACCTGCATGTTAAGTTCAAGGTCCGTGGCCGTACTTTGAGTGCGATCCGCGGCATCTCCCTGGACTTTTATGAGAATGAGTCTGTGGCCATCGTTGGTGAGTCCGGCTCCGGTAAGTCTGTATTTACCAAGACCTTTGCCGGTATGCTGGACAGCAACGGCTACATTGACGAGGGCAGCATCATGTTCAATGATCCTGAGCTGTCCGATACCAAGGTGTACCTGAAGAGCCTGGATAAGAGCCTGATCAAAAATGCCCACAATGCCCTGAACAGATATGCTGCTTTGGAGCGTGGTGCAGAAGCTTTCAAGACAATGGAAGTTATGAAGGCTGAGAAGAAGGCCAAGGAGAGCCTGAGCGAGGAAGAGAACGAAGCGCTGACCGACAAGCTGGCACAGATGCGCTTTGACCGTACGGAGCTGTTTAATTCCAAGCAGACTCTGGATCCCAAGAAGGAAAAACAACAGATCAAGGAAGCTGCTGCCAAGCTGAAGGCAATGGACAAGCAGATCGAGGATCTGGAAAAGAAGCGTAATGCTACCATCAAGGACAGAAAGGCCGCTGCCCGGAAGGATACCGAGTATCTGCGGGAATATAATACCAAGCTGCAGCAGCTGCGGGCAGAGTACGCGACGCTGACTGCTAAGCCCATTACCCAGGAGCAGCGCGACCGTAACCTGATCATTGCCAAGGAAATTTATCTGTCTGTTGGTCGTTATCACCTGGTAAAGCGCCTGCAGCTTATCAACAAGCTGCTGAAGGTGTTTAAGAAGGCTATGCAGCTGGGCGTGGATCTGAATGATAACGAGCAGAGAAATCAGATGTTTGACCAGGTCGTATTCCGGGTGGAATATCTCGATGGCGATGATACCTATCTCCACGGCACCAGCCTGGTAAATTTGGCAAAGGTCAAGTACTCCAAGGACTGGACAAAGATCCGCGGTGGTAAGATCGCTACCGTATTCCAGGATCCCATGACCTCCCTGAACCCCATCATCCCCATCGGTAAGCAGATCACCTCGGTGATCCTGAAGCACCAGAACTGCACCGAGGGCGAAGCCCGTCGCCGTGCTATGATCATGATGCGCAAGGTGGGTATTCCCAATGCGGAAAACCGTTTTGACGATTATCCCTTCCAGTACTCCGGTGGTATGCGTCAGCGTATCGTTATCGCCATTGCCCTGTCCTGCCAGCCTAAGATCCTGATCTGCGACGAGCCTACCACCGCGTTGGACGTTACCATTCAGGCTCAGATCCTGAAGCTGATCAAGGACCTGCAGAAGGAATTTGGTTACACTGTTGTATTCATCACCCATGACCTGGGTGTTGTTGCCAACGTGGCTGACCGTGTGGCTGTGCTTTACGGCGGTCAGATGGTGGAAGTGGGTACTGCCGAGGAAGTGTTCTACAATCCTCAGCATCCCTACACCTGGGCGTTGCTGTCCAGTCTTCCCCAGCTGGCACAGAGAAATACAACCTTGTATTCCATCACCGGTACGCCTCCTTCCTTGTATAACAAGATCGTTGGCGATGCTTTTGCTCCCCGTAACCCCTACTGCCTGAAGGTAGATACTCTGGCCGAGCCGCCTATGTTCAAGGTAACGGATACCCATTATGCCAAGACCTGGCTGTTGGACCCCAGAGCCCCTAAGGTGGAAAAGCCAGAGGCAATTCAGAATATCCACGAAAAGCTCTTGGATGCGTTTAATATTTAAGGAGGTGCTGCTTAATGAAAAAGGAAAAGAATACAGAGCAGCAGCTCAAGAGCGTCAGCGCATCCCATCTGCCGGAGCACGGCCCCATTGTAAACGGCCGCGAAGTCCTGCTGAGCCTGAAGAATGTGGATATCACCTTCGGTAAGGGCGACAGCGCTGTGCGCGCCGTTAAGAATGCAACTTTTGATATCTATAAGGGTGAGACATTCTCTCTGGTCGGCGAGTCCGGCTCCGGCAAGACCACCATTGGCCGCGCTGTGATCCGTGTAAATCCCTGCGCTGCCGGTGAGATCCAGTATAAGGGCGTTCGCATTTCCGGTAAGACCAAGAAGAGCCTGGACCGGGAAGTGATCCGGAACATTCAGATGGTGTTCCAGGACCCCGCCGCTTCCTTGAATGAGCGTGCAACTGTGGATTATATCGTGTCCGAGGGCCTGTATAACTTCCACCTGTATGAGAATGAAGCGGACCGTGTTGCAAAGGTTGAGCGGATCATCGAAGATGTTGGTTTGCTGCCTGAGCATATGACCCGTTATCCTCATGAGTTCTCCGGCGGTCAGCGTCAGAGAATCGGCTTGGCCCGTGCTATGGTCATGGAGCCGGAGCTGGTTATTGCTGATGAGCCCATTTCCGCTTTGGACGTATCTATCCGCGCCCAGGTGCTGAATTTGATGAAGAAGTTCCAGAAGGAGCGGGATATCACCTATCTGTTCATCGCTCACGACCTTTCCATCGTGCGTTTCATTTCCGACCGGATCGGTGTTATTTATAAGGGTGATATCGTAGAGATCGCCGATGCAGAGGAACTGTTCGATTTCCCCCTGCATCCTTATACCCGCAGCCTGATCTCTGCCATTCCTATCCCCGATCCTCAGCTGGAAAAGAACAAGGTTCTGTTTACCTACGATCCTTCTGTGCATGATTACAGCGAGGATAAGCCTGAGCTGGTGGATATTGGTCACAATCACCTGATCTTCGGCAACAAGAAGGAGATCGAGGAATATAAGGCGATCCGGGAAAGCGGCAAGGCAATGAAGTCCATTACCATTCTGGAGCCCGGTCAGGAAATGCCCAGCAGCGTGGATAGCAATATGGCTGACCTGGACGAGATCAAGCTGCCTCCCCGGCACGATACCGGCAGCAAGTGGTTCACTTTCCTGTCCTTTATCCTGTCTGTACCCGGTTTGATTGCCGGCTCCATCTTCCGGAAGCACAATTATATTCGCAATTATAAGGCCCTGAAGAAGGGCGCGATCGCAGGTCTGATCACCAAGTTTACCATCGTTGCATTCTTTGCTTTGATGCTGCTGCTGGCAGTCCTGTAATTAACGGAGAATTTTATATGTTCAACCTTTTCAAACGGCGTAAATATCGGGAACCCAAACCCCAGCCGGCTGTAGAGGTGAGTGATAAGCACGTCAGCTTGCGCTTTGTCTTGCTGATTGTCTTTGTGGTAGTAGCCGTAGTGTCTTTGACCTACGGCTTTACCAGCCTCTTTAGCACGGATCCGGGCTGGCGGGCGGTAGAAGTAGAGGGCGGCGAGGTAAGCTGCGGTCAGGATTTTGTATTTAACTATAATGTTGGTGTTTCCGGTGTGGATGCTACCCAGGAATACCGCGCCCTGACAAGTCTTTACACCCAGGCCTGCCGGAAGGCTTATCGCCTTTTCAGCAATGAAGTTACCGATACGCCCGGCAATCTTTTTGCAGTCAATAGCCATATCAACCAAACGATAGAAATTGACCCGGTGCTGTATCAGGCATTTCAAACTGTGCAGCGCTGTGGCAGCCGGCTTTTGTATATGGCGCCGATTTATGTGGAGCAGGAACGGATGTTCAGCTATACCAATGAGCTGGACGCGATGCGTTATGACCCAGCGCAAAATCCAGAGATCATGGAATATATTACCCGGGTAGTAACCTTTACCAATGATCCTTCGCATATCGATCTGGAGCTTTTGGGGAACAATCAGATAAAGCTTACCGTTAGCGCAGAATATCTGGCATTTGCTGAAGAAAACGGTATTACAGAGTTTTTGGATTTTGGCTGGACGGAAAATGCCTTTATTATCGATTACCTTGCCCAGACCATGATAGACGGTGGCTATACCCGGGGCTGCATTTCCAGCTACGATGGTTTCAGCCGCAATCTGGATGCTTCCGGAGAAGGCTACAGTTTTAATATTTTTGATCGGTTGGGTAATGACCTGCATATGCCGGCAAAACTGGATTATACCGGTGTAATGAGCATTGTTTATCTGCGTAATTATCCTATGAGTGGGCAAAGTATGGACAGATGGCATTATATGTCCTTTAGTAACGGCACGATCGCTACGGTGTTTTTAGATCCGGCAGACGGCGTTAGTAAAAGTGCAACGGATAACTTAGTCAGTTACAGTAAAGATGTTACCTGCAGCCAGATCTTGATGGAAAGTGCTGCTGTGTATCTGGCGGATACCTTGGATGAAGCGGCGATCGCCGCTATGAAGGATAAAGACATTTACAGTATCTGGTTTGAAGGTAATATCCTGCGCTTTAATCAGACGGATATCCGCCTGCGGCTGGATGAGAGCCTGAATTACACGGCACAGCTTGTGAAATGATATATTAAGAGCCACTGTCAAATGACAGTGGCTCTTATAATGTACAATGGATAATTATGGTGTTTCATTATTCGCAAATTTTGCACCGTAGTCAAACATTTTATAGGAAACCAATTCGCACAGAGAAAGCAGGTTATTTATGATAATTTCCACATCTGCATCTGTTTCTCCTGTGCCGAGCCGCTTGCAGATCGACGCATAAGCATCTAAAACTTCGGAATAGAGGGCGAGACCTTGTTCGTGTGGGGCAAAGAGATTTTCGACTTCAGGTAAAGTATATTCTTCTTTCAGCAGACCGTTTAAGGTGAGATATACCTGTTCTTTCAGCAGCATATAAAAGCCTCCCGTATAGGTGGTGTATACATAGTATACAATGTATTCATAGCGATGTCAATGGGAGTGGTATACAATGTATACGGGTGATATAAATGAAAAAGACAGAAAATATCTCTTTCCGGACAGATCCTGAGATCAAAAAGCAGCTGGAAGAATATGCGGATGAAAAGAAGTGGAGCTTATCCCAGCTTGTGGAGCTGATCGTTCGCCAATGGGCGGAGGATCAGAAAGAAGACAAATGATAATGGGACGAAAGCCAGCGGCTTTCGTCCCTTAATTTGTAATTTGGAGTTTTAATCTAAAAGGAAGTTTACAACATGGTCGACCTTGCCGTTTACGGTGTAGCAGCGGCAGACCCGGCGGCTGATACCGCAGACAAATTCATAATTGAAGGAATAAGCTTCGGCGGAAATGGCTTCAGCGGTGATTGCTTCTTCGCCGCTTTTGCCCATTAGCACTACTTCGTCACCGGTTTGCACATTGGGAATATCGGTCACATCCACCATCAGCTGATCCATACAGACTCTGCCCAAAATGGGGGCTTTCTGACCGGCGATCAGCACGTAGAATTTGTTTGACAGGCATCTGGGGTAGCCGTCGGCATAGCCAACGGGAACGGTGGCCACACGCGTGGGCTTAGTGGTGGTATAAGCGCCGCCGTAGCCGATCTGTCTGCCAGCTTCCAGCCATTTTACATGGGCTACGTGGCTGTGCCAGCTCATAGCAGGCTGTAAGGGGAGCAGGGTGGGGTCAACTTCCTCGCTGGGGTAAAGACCGTAGGTGACAATGCCGCAGCGCACCATATCATAATGGGCGCCAAAGTTCATAATGCCGGCGGAATTATCCAAGTGGCGAATTTTAATATTTACATTTCTCTGCTCCAACATTTGGCAGAACCGGTCAAAGAGATCGGCCTGGGCTTTGGTGCGGGAAAGATCTTCGCAATCAGCAGTGGCAAAGTGACTGAACAGGCCTTCTGCCTCCAGATGCGGCAACTTGGTGATCTGAGCGCACAGGTTTGCGCTTTCCTCCGTTGCCTGAAAACCTAACCGGCTCATACCGGTATCTACAGCAAAGTGGAAAGGCGCAGTTTTGTTCTGCTTTTGGGCTTCCTGAGAAAGGGCAAGGGCATCTTCCCAGGTGAAGATGGCGATACGGATGCCGTTGGCGATAGCTTCAGGAAAAGCGGAAACAGGGGTGTGGCCTAAGATCAGAATGGGGGTTTTGATATTTGCCAGGCGCAGTTCCAATGCTTCCGACAGGGAGGAAACCCCGAAAAAGGCGCACCTGTCCGCCAGCAGCTGAGCCACCTGGACAGCGCCGTGGCCATAGGCATCGGCCTTTACCACAGCCATTACCGGCACACTCGCCTTTTCCCGCACAGCGGCAAAGTTTGCGCTTATGGCGTCCAGATCAATTTTCACATAATTGTTAAAGCGATCCATGTTGCAGCTCCTCGATTTTTCTTTTAACAGTATAGCACATTTTTTACCGGTTGACAAGGGCTCTGCCCGGTGTTAAAATAACGCTGACAACTGAAACTGCTTTGCGTGGCAGGTAAGGCGTATGGCCTGCTTGCTTAACAAGACAATGGGGTGTGATTCCCCAACGGTACCGCCGCTGTATGTGCCAAGAAGTGTTCTTAGGGTGAAAACCGGTCACTGGGATTTCCCGGGAAGGCTGAACATTTTGCAGAAGAGTACGCGACCTCTTCTAAAGGCATAAGTCAGAAGACCTACGCACAGCATCCCTTCCTTCCTCTGCGTGTATTACAGAGGATGCGTTTGTCACGGAAAAACGGCCGTGGCGTCATTTTTTGACGCCACGGTATTACTTTTTAGGAGGAAAATTATGAAAAACAAAAAGCAAGTAATCATTGCCCTTGTCGCCCTGGTGGTGGCAGCAGCCGTATTTGTAGGCGTGTATTTTGCCGTCCGTCCTCAGGGAACACCCGGTGATAAGAATATTACCGTTGTGGTAGTCCATAAGGACGGCAGCGAGAAGACCTTTAACTACAACACTTCTGAGGAATTCCTGGAGCCGGTGCTGGTAGCCAATAACCTGGTGCAGGGTGAGCAAAGCCAGTACGGACTGTATATCCACTATGCCGACGGTGAGCGGGCGGTTTGGGAGCTGGATGCTGCCTGGTGGGGCCTGTATGTAGGTGATGAGCAGGCAGCTGTAGGCGCCAGCGAGCTGCCTATTGAAGACGGCGGCGTGTATAAGCTGGTGTATAGTGTTGGATAAGAAACTGAATTTACGGCAAGTGGTGCTGTTTGGCATTCTGGGGGCATTGACCTTCGCTGCCAAAGTCGCGATGGCAGCACTGCCGAATATTGAGCCGGTTTCTTTGTTTGTGATGCTTTTTGCAGTAGTGTTTGGTTGGAAGGCTTTGTACCCCGTGTACCTGTATGTGGCTATGGAAATCCTTTTCTATGGCATTCAGATATGGAATATTTACTATCTTTATATATGGCTGGTGCTGCTTATCTGCGCGGTGCTGCTGAGAAAGATGGAAAATCCCATTCTTTGGGCGATCTTAAGCGGTTTCTTTGGCCTGATGTTCGGCGCGCTGTGCGCCATTACCGATGTTTTCATCGGCGGCCCGGGCTATGCTGTCAGTAAATGGACAATGGGTGTGTATTTTGACCTGCTGCATTGCGGCGGCAATTTCGTAATGGCGCTTCTGCTCTTTAACCCCTTGCGAAAATTAATGGAGCGGCTATATAGACAAATACAGTAACAAAAGCCTCTGCCCTCGGGCAGAGGCTTTTGTAATGCACAATGCACAATGCTGAATGTAGAATGACGGTATCCCTGCGGGATTAATTGTCAATTGTCAATTTTCAATTGTCAATTATTTGCATATGCGGGTAGAATTTGGGAATGCTTATTTATGGGCCTACAATCGTGCCGGGGATGCAGGTGAAGGCAGACAGCACCTCCAAACGGATATTCCGTTCCTTGGCAAGTTCTACACACCGGTCGTGAAGCACCTGGGCGCCACTATGGGCTAAACGCAGCATGTGATCATAGCTGACCCGGCCAAAGCGGCGGGCATCGGGATATTTCCGGGGGTCTTTGTCATAAACCCCATCTACGTCGGTATAGATTTGGCACAAATCTGCATTTAGCCAGGCGGCAAGGGCTACAGCGGTGGTATCGGAGCCGCCACGGCCCAAGGTAGTGATATTGCCTTTTTCATCATAGCCCTGGAAGCCGGCAACCATCACCACGTTGCCTTTTTCCAGTTCCTGTTCTATCCGCTGTGTATCAATACTCAATATCCGGGCGTTGCCGTAAGCGTTGTCTGTTTGAATGCCTGCCTGGAACCCTGTCAGGCTGACGGCAGGGATACCCAATGCGCCCACGGCCATAGCCATCAGGCTGGCGGACATCTGCTCGCCGGTAGCCAAATAAGCATCCAACTCCCGGGCGCTGCCCCGGGGATTGATGGTAGTGGCGGTCTCCAGCAGCGTATCGGTGGTATCTGCCTGCGCAGACACTACCACCACTACCTGCGCGCCTTGCTGAGCCAGCCTACCGATGCGCTGGGCAGCGGCGCGGATCTTATCTAAGTCCCCTAAGGACGTGCCGCCGTATTTTTGTACGATCCGCATAAAGATCACCTCCGCAGCATTCTATGCTGCTAAAACCTTGGGGGTGCAAAAATCCCACAATGCTGACGCACTGTGGGATGTGTTGTATTAACCTGCCAGAATTTCGGCTTTGATGATACCGGAATTTTGCCGCAGCATCCGGAGCATTTCTTCCAGAGAAACCGTCAGGTCCATGGTTTCTGCGGAGATGGTGACCACCGCTGTGCCGTTGGTAGGCACGATGGAATTGATGGTGATGATGTTGGCTTTCAGCTCTGCAAAGGTCTGCAGCAGGCCGGACAGGATGCCGGGGGCATCGTGGAGCAGCAGCTGGAAGGTGATGATCCGTCCGGTCATCATATTTTGAAAGGGCAGCACTGCATCCCGGTATTTATAAAAGGCGCTGCGGCTGATACCGGTCATTTGGGTAGCTTCGCCTACAGTGGAGGCTTCGCCCACACTCAAAAGACGCTTGGCTTCCGCCACTTTCACAAATACTTCCGGCAGAGCAGATGCTTCTACAATATAATATTTGGTTTCTTTTGCCATGATAAAGCCTCCTGTTGTTTCTGTAAAAACAATTGTATCACACCGAAAGACAAAATGCAAGGCTATAACCGCCGTACAGGGAAAATAATTCTACATATTGGAAAGGCGGTGGGTTATGGAGGGAAGAAGATATTTGTGGTTTGGGGCAGCGGCGGTGATCCTATGGTTTGGCGCAAAGTACATTTTGCCCTTGGTGTTTCCTTTTGTCATCGGCCTCATATTAGCGCTGCTGGCACGACCGGGGACAGCGTTTTTGAAACGGCGCTTGCATCTGCCGGTGGCGGCGGCCAGCGCGGTAAGTGTGGGCTTGGTGATTTTTTTGTTTTTGGCATTGGTGGTGGCTTTGGGGGCGTATGCGCTCAAGCAGGCGGCGGCATTGGCCGCATCCGTCCCGGATTTGCAGCAGACCTTTACCCATACGGTAGGGCAGGCAAGAACGTTGGTAACCAATGTGGTGGACAGCGCGCCCAAGAGCGTACAGCCTATTTTATATAAGGTGGTGGAAAGCACCTTCCAAAACGGCCAGGGCTTGGTGGACAGCGCGGTGCAGCGCCTGCCCGGGGCGTTGGCGAATTTGGTAAGCCGTATTTCTCAGGGGGCGCTTACCCTGGGAACAGGGGTGCTGGCGGGGGTGATGTTATCTTCCCGACTGCCGGTACTAAGACAAAAGCTTTGGACGATACTGCCGGATAAATGGAAAGAAACTTATTTGCCTGCGCTGTCGTCGGCAAAAAAGACTTTGAAAGGCTGGCTGAAGGCTCAGTTAAAGCTGATGGCAATTACCTGGCTGATCGTAAGCTTAGGCCTTATGGGCGCAGGCGTGCCATACGGCTTTTTGTGGGCTATCCTTGTGGCGGTGGTGGATGCTGTTCCGGTGCTGGGAACAGGCACGGTGCTGATTCCCTGGGCGCTGTTTTTGCTTTTGCAGGGGAGTAACATCCAGGCGGTAATTCTGTTTGCTACCGCCGCTGCTGCCATGCTCACCCGGGCGGTATTAGAGCCTCGGCTGGTAGGAAGGCAGATCGGTCTTGACCCTTTGGTCACCCTGGCGGCTTTTTATGTGGGATTTCGCCTTTGGGGCATTCCCGGTATGATTTTATGCCCCCTTTTGGCGGCGGCGGGCAGAACTTTTTGGCAAAGCTTGTCGTTCAAAAATAATTTATAATTTATGCTCTTGACAATTTTAGCACTCTATAGTATAGTGTGCTTAGCACTCAAACACAAAGAGTGCTAACATAGAAGAGGGGGGCTCTTATGGAACTGACCGAACGGAAAAAGAAGGTCCTGCAAAGCGTGGTAGACCTGTATATTCGCACGGCAGAGCCTGTGGGCTCTAAGGCCATTACGGAGCTGCCGGGAATGGATTATTCCTCGGCCACCATCCGTAACGAGATGGCTGATCTCACCGCCATGGGCTACCTGGAGCAGCCCCACACCAGCGCAGGCCGTATTCCCTCTGCTGCCGGTTATCGGCTGTATGTGGATGAGCTGATGCTGGATTACCGGCTGAGCGTGGATGAGACCCGCTCCATCAACACCGCCATTGAAGAAAAGATGCAGCGGATGGATAAGCTGGTGGAAAAGGTTGCCAAGCTGGTATCCCAGGCCACCGACCTGCCTGCCATTTCTATGGCTGCCCATCATCGGGGCATTACCGCCAAGCGCTTTGAGCTCATCGGCACAGGCCCGGGCAGCGTGATTTTGGTGCTGATGCTCTCTACCGATGAAGTGGTAAATAAGGTCATTAAGCTGCCTGTTCCCGTCAGTGAGCGGGAGCTGAAAGTCCTTTCCGCGGTGCTGAACGCCAGCATGACTGACCTTGCTCCCGAGCAATTCGACCAGAGCCTTTTGGATCGGGTGATGCGCTCTGCCGGTGAGGCGGCAAGCCTTGTGCCGGTGATCCTGGACTTTACGGCAGAGACCCTGAACCGGTATGTAAACCCCAATATGGCGGTTGCCGGTCAGATGCGGCTTTTGGGTCAGCCGGAATACCGGGATGTGGATAAAGCTCAGCGGCTGATGACTTCTTTAGACCCGGACGCGTTGGCAAACCTGCCTGCTGTGATGCAGAATGCTAACGGCACGCAGGTTTTGGTAGGCCCTGAGAATGTGGCCCAGGAGCTCAAAGACACCAGCGTGGTTATGACGAAGTTTGATATTGGTGACGGCATGCAGGGTATGATCGGTGTGGTCGGCCCTACCAGAATGGACTATGCCAAGGTCACTGCAAGGCTTTCCTACTTTGCCGAGAGCCTTTCTAAAATGTTTGCCAAGCCTGAGCAGCCTCAGCTGCCCGAGAGTAAGGAAGAGGAGTAAACAACTGTGGCTAAGAAGGAAAAGAACATAAAGAAAGAGGAAACCCAGGAGCAGGAAGTTGCTCCCGAGGTAAATCCCTGGGAGGAAAAATACAACACTGAGCATGACAGCTACCTGCGTTTGGCTGCGGATTACGATAACTTCCGCAAGCGCACGGTAAAGGAAAAGGAGCAGTCCTACGGCAACGGCAAGGCCGATGCTGTGGAAAAGCTTCTGCCGGTGTACGACAATTTAGAGCGCGCCCTGCAGCAGCCCACGGAGGATGGGGCTTATAAGAAGGGCGTGGAAATGACCATGACCCAGCTGGTAAGCATTTTAAGCGGCTTGGGCGTGGAGATCTTCGGTGAAGTGGGCGAAACCTTTGACCCCAACATCCACAATGCTGTGATGCACACCGAAAGTGAAGAATTTGCAGAAAACACCATTTGCCAGGTGTTTCAAAAGGGCTTTAAGCTGGGCGAAAAGATCGTCCGCTTTGCAATGGTCCAGGTGGCCAACTAAGCCTTATAAATTTGTATACTATTTTTCAATTATATAGGAGGAAATTATTATGGGTAAAATTATTGGTATTGACTTGGGTACAACCAACTCTTGCGTAGCCGTTCTGGAAGGCGGCGAGCCTGTTGTTATCGCCAACGCCGAGGGCGGCAGAACCACTCCTTCTGTGGTGGCATTCTCCAAGACCGGCGAGCGTATGGTAGGCCAGGTGGCAAAGCGCCAGGCTGTTACCAATGCTGACCGCACCATCGCTTCCATCAAGCGCCACATGGGTGAAAACTATCACGTAAACATTGACGGCAAGGGCTACACCCCCCAGGAGACCAGCGCTATGGTGCTGCAGAAGCTGAAGGCAGATGCCGAAGCTTATCTGGGTCAGACCGTTTCTGAGGCGGTCATCACCGTTCCCGCTTACTTCTCTGATGCACAGCGTCAGGCTACCAAGGATGCAGGCAAGATCGCCGGTCTGGAAGTAAAGCGTATCATCAACGAGCCCACCGCTGCTGCCCTGGCTTATGGCCTGGATAAGGAAACCGAGCAGAAGATCATGGTTTATGACCTGGGCGGCGGTACTTTCGACGTATCTATCCTGGAGATCGGCGACGGCATCATTGAAGTGCTGTCCACTGCCGGCGATACCCGCCTGGGCGGCGACGACTTCGACCAGAGAGTGATGGACTACCTGGTTGCTGAGTTCAAGAAGGCTGAGGGCATTGACCTGAGTAACGATAAGGTTGCTATGCAGCGCCTGAAGGAAGCTGCTGAGAAGGCCAAGATCGAGCTGTCCGGCATGACCAACACTGCCATCAATCTGCCCTATATCACCGCTGACGCTACCGGCCCCAAGCACCTGGATGTGTCCCTGAGCCGCGCTAAGTTCAACGAGATGACCGCAGATCTGGTGGAGCGCACCCTGAAGCCTGTCCGCCAGGCTATGTCCGACGCAGGCCTGAAGGCCAGCGACCTGAACAAGGTGCTGCTGGTTGGCGGCTCTACCCGTATTCCCGCTGTCCAGGAGGCTGTTAAGGGCATCACCGGCTCTGAGGGCTTCAAGGGTATTAACCCTGATGAGTGCGTGGCTCTGGGCGCTGCTATTCAGGGCGGCGTTCTCACCGGCGATGTGAAGGATATCCTGCTGCTGGACGTTACCCCCCTGTCTCTGGGTATTGAGACCCAGGGCCGCGTGTTCACCAAGCTGATTGAACGCAACACCACCATCCCCACCCACAAGAGCCAGATCTTCTCCACCGCTGCTGACGGCCAGACCTCTGTTGATGTCCACGTGCTGCAGGGCGAGCGTGAGATGGCTGCCTACAATAAGACTCTGGGCCGCTTCCAGCTTTCCGGTATCGCTCCTGCTCCCCGTGGCGTACCGCAGATCGAGGTTACCTTTGACATCGATGCCAACGGCATCGTAAAGGTTTCCGCTAAGGATCTGGGTACCGGTAAGGAGCAGCAGATCTCTATCACCGCTTCTACCAACCTGAGCCAGGAGGATATTGACAAGGCCGTTCGTGAGGCTGAGCAGTATGCCGCCGAGGATAAGGCTCGCAGAGAAGAAGTGGATACCCACAATGCTGCCGATCAGGTGGTTTACCAGACCGAGAAGACCCTGAACGAGCTGGGCGACAAGATCTCTGCTGACGAGAAGGCTTCCATCCAGGCTGCTGTTGATAAGCTGAAGGAAGTCAACAAGGGCACCGATGTGCAGGCTATTAAGGATGCTACTGAGGAAGTGCAGAAGGCCTTCTACGCAGTGTCTGAAAAGCTGTACAAGAATGCCGCTCCCCAGGAGGGCGCGCCCGAGGGTGACAATGTAGTCGATGCCGACTACGAAACGGTAGATTGATCATTTTATAAATTAGGCAGGGGCGGCAATTTTGCCGCCCCGCGCCGTGATTTTCGCAGGAGAATACTATGGCGGAAAATAAACGGGATTATTATGAGGTGCTGGGCGTTGAAAAAGGCGCCAGCGCCGAGGACATAAAAAAGGCATACCGGAAAAATGCCATGAAATACCACCCGGACAGAAACCCGGGGGATAAGACCGCGGAAGAAAAATTCAAAGAGCTGGGCGAAGCTTACGAAGTCCTTTCTGACGACGATAAGCGGGCCCGGTACGACCAGTACGGTCACGCAGGCGTGGATTCCAATTTTGGCGCTGGCGGCTTTGAAGGCGGCTTCGGCGGTTTTGGCGGTTTTGATTTCGGCGATATTTTCGGTGAGTTCTTTGGGGGCGGACGCCGTTCCAGCACCCAGAATGCCCCCATGCGGGGTGAAAACGTAGGCGCCCAGCTGGAGATCACCTTTGAAGAAGCCGCTTTTGGTACGGAAAAGGAAGTGAATGCCCAGCGGATTGAGAACTGCTCTTCCTGCAGCGGCACAGGTTCTGCCGATGGCGCAATTGAGACTTGTTCTGTTTGCCGTGGCGCGGGCCAGGTGCGTACTACCCGGAATGTGATGGGTATGACCATGCAGAGCACCACCGTGTGTCCCCAGTGCAGCGGCAGAGGAAAGATCGTGAAGAACCCCTGTAATACCTGCCGGGGCAAGGGCAAGGTGCGCCGCAATCAAAAGATCAAGGTCAAGATCCCTGCCGGTGTGGATAACGGTCAGACTGTTCGTGTCCGGGGCGAGGGCTGCGTAGGCTCTAACGGAGGTCCCAGCGGCGATCTGCTGGTGGATATCTTCATCAAACGACACGCCGTATTCCAGAGAGATCGGATGGATGTATTGTGCGAGATCCCCATTACCTTTACCCAGGCAGCTTTGGGCGGGGAGATCGAAGTGCCTACTCTGGACGGCAAGACCAAGTTTACCATCCCTGAGGGAACGCAGACCGGTCGGGAGTTTGTCCTGAGCGGTGTGGGCATTCCCCAGGTGAATAACCCCCGTCGCCGGGGCAATCAGCGGATCACTGTGGTGGTAGAAACACCTACCAAGTTAAATAAAGAGCAAAAGGAGCTGCTCCGGAAACTGGATGACAGCTTTGATAGCAAATCCAATCCCAAGCGCAAAAAGTTTTTCGACACCATAAAAGATTTTTTTGACTAAGGAGTGCGTACTATGAAGAGAGAGAATTATATCACTTGGGACGAATATTTTATGGGTATCGCTATGCTGGCTGCCCGCAGAAGCAAGGACCCCAGCACCCAGGTAGGCGCTTGCATCGTATCTCAGGATAACATCATCATCTCCACCGGCTATAACGGTATGCCTAAGGGCTGCTCCGATGACGAGTTCCCCTGGGATCGTACCGGTGAAGAGACTAAGTACCCTTATGTTGTTCACGCAGAGCTGAACGCGATCCTCAATGCCAACGGCCGTGACCTGCGGGGCAGCAAGCTGTACGTAGCCCTGTTTCCCTGCAATGAGTGCGCCAAGGCTATCATTCAGAGCGGTGTGAAGGAAGTGTACTATCTGTCCGATAAGTACGCCGATACCCCCACCACCAAGGCATCCAAGCGGATGCTGGATTCCGCCGGTGTGCGGTATATCCGTCTGCGCCCGGATACCAAGTCTATCACCTTGGATTTGGTTGCTGAAGAAGACAAATAAAAAATCGAGCACCGAAAGGTGCTCGATTTTTATTGCTGTAATTAGATGGTGATGCCGGCCTTATCCAGAATGATAGGAACGTTCTTTTCTGCGCCGATGGCCATGATATGTACGCCGTCGCACAGCTTTTCGTCCTTGATCTTGGCGATCATTTCGGCAGCCATTTCGATACCCAGCTTGCCGGGCAGACCCTTAACGCCGGTGGCCTTGCCTTCTTCAGCGGCGGCAGCCAAACGGTCGATCATGTCCTGAGGCACATCGATGCCGGGAACGTTTTCGTTCATATACTTTGCCATACCGGCAGACTTCAGGGGGATGATACCGGCCATAATGTGGGTCTTGATGCCGGCCTTATCCACAAAGTCCAGGAAGTACTTAAACTGATCCAGGTTGAAGATGCCCTGGGTCTGTACGTACATAGCGCCGTTTTCTACCTTCTGGCGGAGCTTGTTGATCTGCAGGAACATGGGCTCGTAAACGGGAGTCACAGCAGCGCCCTTGTAGAACTTGGGTGCGCCTCCAGCCAGCTCATTGCCGCCGCAGTCGCAGCCGGTCTGCTCCATCTTGGTAAGCATCTTCAGGATGCCCACAGAGTCTAAGTCATAAACAGGCTTGGTGTTTTTGCAGTCGCCCACAACAGGGTGGTCGCCGGTCAGCGCCAGCATGGTGTCGATGCCAAAGCTGGCAGCGGAGAGAATGTCGCCCATAATAGCCATACGGTTTCTGTCGCGGCCGGTGATCTGCAGAATGGGATCAATGCCTGCCTGCTTCAGCTTTACGCAAAGACCCAGGCCGGAGGCCTTCAGGCTGGCGGACTGCATGTCAGTCACGTTAACTGCGTGAACCTTGCCGGCCAGCAGCTCGGCTGCTTCCATCTGCTCAGCAAAGTCGTAACCCTTGGGAGGGGCCATTTCGGCGGTTACGCCGAATTTACCGGATTCCAGTGCGTCTTTTAAGATACTCATTATTTCTTCCCCCTCAAGCTAATGGTTCTGGGATAGGCGTGGGCAGCATAGTCCTTGTCTTCCCGGGTCTGAGCCAGCTTCTCCAGCTGATTATTGGCCTGCAGCCGCTCGTAGATCTTGATCCAGGCACAGTCGTTTTCGGGGTTTACCTCGCACTTGCCGTTCTTCTGGCCGCCGCAGGGGCCGTTGACCAGGCTCTTGGCGCACTGGGTAACAGGGCAGATGGCGCCGGTCTGACCCAGCACACACTCGCCGCAGAAACGGCAGGCTTCTTCCCAAACACCGAAACGAACGGCTTCGCCTAAGTACATGGTGTTGTTGGAGGGGTATACGGGGATACCGGGGGCGTGCTTGGCAACACACTGTACGCCGTCGCCGCAGCTCATGCAGATGACACACTCGGGGGCAGCAGCTACCAGGGGCTTCATCTTGGATTTAACACCCAGGCTCATGCAGCAGTAGTCAGCAACGGTAGTGCCAACAACGGTCTTGCCGGCAGCTTCCAAAGTGGCCTTCAGCTCAGCGATCTGGGGCTCACCACCGGTCTGGCAGGCGGTAGCGCAGCTGCCGCAGCCGACGATGGCTACGGTCTTGGCATCGCCGACCATGGCCATAACTTCTTCGATGGGTTTCTTCTGAGTAATGATCATAGAAATATGCTCCTTCCGTGATCTTATAAAGATTGTGCGGGAGGGGCGTAGCCCTCCAGCGTAATTACAGATTAATTATAATGAGGTTGGCACGGAAAATCAATAGTTAACATCACATTTCTTAACAGAAAAACACATCCTATACCACTTGTGGGGTATAGGATGTTTCTGTTTTATGGGGATATGCCTTCGCAATACAGGAGCTCACCATTTGGCTGCTGGGATATAATATCTTTTAAGGTATTTATCAGGGTGTTTTTACCAAAGGCTGAAAGCACGATATCATTCCCTAAATTTGCTATTAACAGCATATCCGGGAAACCGCATATCCATTGGCTCCCCTGAATGGCGTTTCTCATCCCTTGGGCAAATTGGGCAGCGAAGTCTTCTTCTACCTGAAATACACCACAGGTAAAGGTGTTGGCATTAAGCGCGTGGAGCAAAGATGCTGCACAGGTGATCTGGCCTACTTGGCTTTCCGGAACTAACAGCATACCGGAAAGAATCTCTGGGTCTATTTTTGTGCTGCCGGGTGCTCCATCCACAAAGTTTTCCCAGTCACCACCGGCACAGGCAAATTTTTGATTCTCGGGAAAAGTATCCCAAAGCGCTTGCAATTGCTGCAGACAGGGATTGTCTGCATTTTGCACCGGCGGGTTGGTAGGTGGGGTGGTAGGTGGTGCGGTGGGCGGTTGCGTATTAAAAGCTGGCGGCAGCTGTGTGCGCTGACAGGCGCTTAACAAAAGAAGCAAGGCACACAGAATCAGACAAAGTGCTTTTTTCATTATGCACCTCTTAAGGCTCGCAGACAGTGCCGGCGAAAATGGGCAGACCGTCTTCACTTTCTACCACAAACAGGAACGGCCGGTCAAATACCAGATCGATCTGATCGGTGGGCGGTTCTGCCGCGCCGTCCACCATTATGATGGTGTAGGCAGAGGCGGAAATGCCCTCTTCGTCCATCATCAGCCGGGCAGCATGCTGAATATCTTCCACAAATATGTCATCGTTTTCGGGTAGGATGGCGGTAAAATCGGCATCCTTGCCAAATATATCTGCTACACCCAGTGTTTTCAGCGCGTCTTTTAATTGCAGGTCAGAGGTGATGTCAAATTTAGGAACATCAATGCTTACCTGCATTTGTTTGTATTGCTGGTAGCTGCGGCTGTTCAGCACCATATCCATGGCATAGCCGCTTTTTAGAAGATCCTGGGGGGTTTTCCCCTCGTCCGGCAGGATTAGCCACATTTTGCTTCCGTCCCGCAGGCCAAGGCAGGCAGCACCAAAGTCCTCACCCCAGTAATAATGGCCGTAAAGGTCAAAGTCTTTCATAAAGGTAACTTGCCGGTCACCGGTGGGGCTGTGGAAAGTGCCGGTATAGTTGCCGCCAAGAGGGTTTTGCCACTGAACTTGATAGAAAATGGTGGTAGCCAAGGCAAGAGCGGCATTCGGGGGGAGCGTAACATCGGATACCTGGTCCTGCAAAAGATCGCCGGTGTTGTCGTTTAGCCACTGGCGCAGGGCATTATCCATCGTGGCGGTTCCCAGATCTCCCCGGAACACGGAGGCATAATAGTAGTCTGCCAGGGTTTTTACGGTGTCTTCGTTGTAGGTGTAACTGTCATCCAACCACAAAGAACTGCCTAAAATAGAGGTCGCCAGGCCATCATTATAATAATGAGCCCGCCAAAGCTGCTCCGCCTGATGCCGAAGGGCATCCAGATCTTCTGCGTTTAATAGATTCAGGATCTGCTGACGGCTTTCTCCGTCCGCGGTTTCTGCCAGCATAGCAAGGGCCATATAAATGTTAAGGGGAGAGAATACCCCATTGCCGGATTGCTGGCTTAAAACAGTGGGGCAAATCTTTTTAAAATAGGCATCCAAATTATTTGCGTACCCTAAGTCAGTGTAATGGATCTGCCGTAATGAGTCGTTCCAGGCGGCATAGTTTTCTGTGGAGTAAGGTGCCATTAGGGGATATACCGGGGCACAGAGCAGGGCAGAGGAGGTGCTTTGTTTGATGGTTACCGGGGTCAGTGTGCCTTGAAACTCTTTGGGAGGTTCGTGGATTTGAGGTTGGGTGGCGATTGTGGGATCTGTGGGAACGGTGCTGTCCTGTTTTTTCGGGGCGAATACGCTTAACAGGATAGCGCATATCAGGCAGGCGGCGATGACGCTCATATAGGGCAGTATCCGTGGGCGCTTATAGTCAGCTGCTTCCCGGATATGCCTGTCACTTAGTTGGTCAAAGGCGTTTTCCAAATGCTTTTTATTCATATAGATAGCCCTCCTTTATTAAGTATTGTTTCAGTTGTCTGCGGATACGGCTGATCCGTACTGTGGCAGCGTTTTGGGTCATACCAACTGCTTTAGCCAGCGCTTTCATATCCTCTCCAAACCAGTACCGGCGGATAAACAGCACCCGGCTCGTTTTGGGCAGAGTGTCCAGGAAACGGTCAATGGCTTTTCCCAGCTCCCTGGCGTTTAGGGTTTGTTCCAGGTCATCACCGGGGAGAAAATCAGCAAGCTCGTCCAGGGAAAGATCATAGTCGCTTTGCCGTTTTTGGGCGCTGCGGTGGCGGAGCTTCTTTAGGGCGATGTTACGGCATGTCCGGTAGGCATAGGACGAGAGCGGGTCGGGATGTTCCGGCGGGATGGCATTCCAAAGAGCCAAGTAGGTATCACTGACCGCTTCTTCTGCATCCTGGGGATCCGCCAGGATGTTCAGCGCTATTTTATGTAATGTAGGGCCGTAGGCAGTGCGTAAGTGTTCAATGGCGGGTTCAGATCTGTTCCACAGCAGCTGCAGCAGTATTTTCTCTTCCATGTTATCCCTCCTCACTTATGTACTACCGTTTTGGATGATATTTATTACACATATTGTAGCAAATAGCGGGTATATTTTCCAGTTATGCGGTGCATACTTTTTCCGAAAGGAGTGATTGTATGCAAGTGAAGGATATTATGACCCAAAAGGTCATTCCCATTAACGCCTCGGAGACGGTGGAAGTAGCCGCCCGGTATTTGGCAAGACATAATATTGGCGCTCTGCCGGTTTGTGACGCAACCGGAAAGCTGTGTGGTATGATCACCGACCGGGATCTGGTGATCCGCTGTATGGCGGCCGCCAAAAATCCGGCGGTAACAACGGTGCGGGAAGTGATGACCGGGCAGGTGCTTTCTGTAAAACCGGAAATGGATGTGTCTGTTGCTGCCCATTTGATGGGCTCGCAGCAGGTAAGGCGCCTGCCTGTAACAGAAAACGGCCGGCTTTGCGGTATGTTATCCTTGGGGGATCTGGCCTGCTCAGAGGAAAATGTGATGGATGCAGCCGATGCTTTGGCGGATATTACAGACAATATTTCGTCCCGAAAATAAGACCAAAACACAAGATATAGCAAGGCTTTTTTGCCCTTCAAAAAAAGTAAAAAAATATTATAAAAAAGCCTTGACAAAGTGCTTCATAGGTGATATTATATGCAAGCTGTCGCGATGAAGGGCTTGCCTGGAGCGCAGCGATGTACCTTGTAAATTGAATAACGCAAAGACGAAATGAACACCTTGGACAATTAAAATGGATTGTTTTAAGCGTTTAATAGAACGAATAA